>JALSLR010000014.1 GCA_026988245.1 Sulfurimonas sp. | reverse complement strand
AGATATAATCATCTCATAGTTAACACCAAATGCTTCAAATGTGTCTGAACACGATTTCATTACCTCAAAATCACTCTTAGAACCCATTACTATTGATACAAATTTCATTTAAACGTCCTTATAATTATTATTCGTAGAATTATATCTTATTTTTAGAAAAAAATTCTATTTTGGGTTTGTTCCCATATCTAAAGTAGCAGGTACTCTTAAAAAGGTATATGCTGGTAGGGATAAAGGGAGAGTAATAGGGTTAGTATTTCCACTATGGACAGACTCTAAAATCTTACCGTTTAAGGCTAGTAATTGTTTTAACTTCATGAAAACTTTTCCATCACGCTCATAAGTTGAGCCCACTTCATTATCAACCAAATCTATCTTAGCATCAAGAGGTGCCATGATCTCTAGTTCATCATTTGGCAGGGTTTTATACTTACATAAAAAGTGAGTACCATCCTCAGTAACAACTCCACTCACTTGATGGGTTCCTAGTTGCATAGAAAAATCAAGCGACTGCGTATCATTACGCTCAAAAGGTCGAGAAACTAAGTAAGCATCTGTATATCCACGGTTTTGAAGAGAGTGAAGTTCATACTGGTACTTAGCATCATCAAAGCTAGCATCATAATAATCATCTATCGCCATTCTGTAAGCTTTTGCTGTTGTCGCTGCATAATAAGCAGTTTTAGTACGACCCTCTATCTTTACAGAGTCAACTACTCCGCTGTCTAGTATCTCTTTCATGTGCGATGCTAAGTTCAAATCTTTTGCATTCATGATGTAAGTTCCGACACCTTCATCCTCTTCTAAACGAAAAAGCGTTCCAGTCTCAGGGTTTGCAGCGTACATCTCATACTCAAACCTACAGTCGTTTGCACAGCTTCCACGGTTAGGCACTCGACCACTTTGAAGCGTAGATATAAGACAACGTCCACTATAGGCAAAACACATACTTCCATGAACAAATACTTCCAACTCCAAGTTAGGTAACTCTTTTTTAATTTCTACTAAATCTTTAAGACTTATTTCTCGTGCAGTTATGATACGAGTAGCACCCATATCTGCATAAACTTGCGCATCTAACACATTCATAACATTTGCTTGTGTTGAGAGGTGAAGTGGGATTTCTGGCGCTAAATCATGACAAAGTTTCAGTACACCAGGTGTTGCAACTATGAAAGCGTCAGGTTTTAATGATGCCATTTTAAGGATATGTTTTTTAAGAAGATTTAATTGAGAATTAAATGGAAAACCATTTATCGTAGTGTAGACTTTTTTCCCACGAGCATGGGCATAAGCTATCCCCTCTTCAAACTCTTCAAAGGAAAATTCTTTCCCAGAACGTATGCGTAAAGAAAAATGACTCACACCACCATACACAGCATCAGCACCAAAGTCAAAGGCAATTTTTAATTTTTCCAACGTCCCCGCAGGAGATAATAACTCTACTTTATCCACTAGTTTCCAAACTGTGCAAGAAGTGCTTCTATATCATCTGTTGATGCTAAATCATTATGAGTGTCTCCAGCTAAATGTTGCGCTGAACTTACACGGTCTTCATCTTTTACAGAAGATTCAAAAAGTGTACTCATATACTTTGAAAGTGCACGCATTACATTTATAACACGTTCGATTTTTTGACGGTGAATATCTTGGTACTGCATGATATCCATAACACTCATGATAGAATCTCCACTCGTTTGTAGAGTTTCTACAGCATCATTTGTACTAGCAAGTGCTTGTTCATTTTTTTCTAATTGTGATACAAAGGTATTGACTTCAGGAAATTTAACGCTCAATGTTTTAAAAATTTCTACATTAGACTTTAAAACTTCAACCACTGAACTTAGTGTCTCCTCCTTATCCATCAAGTTATTTGAAATATCTTCTATAATGTCAAATATCTCACTTGCTTTTTCTTCACTCTCTTTAGTGACATCATCAAGTTGATGTACCATTTTGTTTTCATCAGTTGCAGGAAGGGGCCAATGATGAGATGTATCGTCATTATAGCCATGGGGTACATCTTCATCATCATCCGATGATTTTAATGGTTCATTTGATGGTTCTTCCTCAAACTCAAGTCCATCTATATCGTCAATCTCGCCATTCATCATTGCATCTAGTTCTTCTTGCGTCATACAACTTCCCTTAAATTCGTTAAATTTATCTATTGTCATTATAATAGCATAAAAAGATTAAAGATTTTCAATAGGGACCTAATTATGTTAGTTGATTTACACAACCATACCACTCTTTGCAATCATGCTGAGGGTACTATAGATGAGTACATAGAAGAAGCTATTGATCGTGGAACTAAATATTTTGGTTTTTCTGACCATGCTCCAATGGATTTTGACACCAAGTATCGTATGAAATTTTCAGATATGCAAAAGTATGAACAAGATATCCATGATGCTAAGCTTAAATACAAAGATAAAATAGACATCTTACTTGCCTATGAAGTTGATTACCTCAAAGGGCATATGGACAAAAGAGTCCTTGATGCTAAGGTAGATTACCTCATCGGAAGTGTTCATTTTATAGATGAGTGGGGGTTTGATAATCCTGAGTTTATAGGGCATTATGAACATGAAGATATTGACGTAATTTGGCAAAAATATTTTGATACCATTGAGGAGATGGCAAAGAGTAATTTATTTGATATTGTGGGACATTTAGACCTCATAAAAGTCTTTAAATTTATGCCTAAAAAAGATATAAATAAGATCGCTAAAAATGCACTAATAGCTATAAAAAAAGCAGATATGACGATAGAATTAAATGTTGCAGGATACAGAAAACCTGTAAAAGAAGCTTATCCATCTGCATCACTTTTAAGCTTAGCTTATGACTTAGGCATCCCTATAACTTTTAGCTCAGATGCGCATAAACCTGAACAAGTTGGACTTTTTAATGAAGAGATAGTTCAACTAGCAAGAGATGCAGGCTATAGTAAATGTGCTATTTATAAAAACAGAAAAAGAACTTTGATAGATTTTTGATTTCAATGTTTTTTTAGCTACAATTAAACTCAAAGGATTGTATCTATGAAAATGAATATCTTACAAAAGCTATTACAAAGAGATGTTTATAGAAGCTGGAATGGATGGCTTTGTAGGCAAGCCTATAGACAACAAAGAGTTAGAGTCTGAGTTATCAAGGTTTCTTAAAAAAACTGCTTAGGCTTAATCTTCATCCTCATCATCTGCAAAAAATTCAGCGGCTTGAGCCTCAAACTTTGCATCTTTTATCGCTTGTTTTTCCTCTTCGCTTAGCATCATAGTCTTAAGTTTTTTAGACAAAAATGTCTTACTCTCAACCTTCGTAAAGTAACTATACACTCCAAAAGAAAAGACTAAAGTGACTATAACTACTATGGTTTTTTGAGCAAAGTTAAAAGTTTGAATTTTATCTTTTTTCGTAATTTCACAAACACCACCAGGGCAGTGCGTAGCACGAGAACTCATCACAAGGTTGTATATCTTACAACCTAGGCAGATAGAAAAAGCAGATTCCATAATAAGTAAAATTAAACAGATAATACAAATCAACACTTTTATAGGGTTAGGTTGAGGGTTAATCACTAAGAGATAAAACATAGGCACAGCCAAAATGAGACCTAAACCCCAAGCAAATCTTTTTTGCGCAGCGCCCACATACTCAGGCGTTTGGTTCTGAACAAAAACACGACCTACAAGCATACTAGGGGAATAACTAGGGCTAATAACACGCATCATAAAGTCTAGTGTAAAAAAAGATATGAAAAATTTCGTCACTATAATATGTCCTAGCATCGCAGCATTTGTTAAGCTTAAAATACCTATTGCAAAAAGTATCCCAGCAGCTGCTCTTGCTTCACGCTCATTGATAACTCTAACATTATATCCATCTACTTTTTCACCATATTTAAAAAATTCGTTCATCTATTTAACCTTACTTTGTATACATAAAGTATGACATATTTATGTTAGAGTATCGTTAAGAAGTTTTTTCATCTACATCTATACAGTAGCATATGGTTGGACTTGCTGTAAAACTAAACATTTGAATCCTTATACTAAGGTTAAAAGTACCACTAAGAGTACAGGTGGAGTGACAATGAGACCAAATTTAGAGTATTGCCAAAAGCCTATTTTTACACCATTTTGACTCAGCGTATGCAACCATAACAAGGTTGCTAGACTACCAAAAGGTGTCATTTTTGGACCAAGATTACAGCCGACTATATTTGCATATATCATCGCTTGATTACCTATATCTTCAAGAGCGATGTCCATCACCATGATAGTTGGCATATTGTTCATAAAGGCTGAAAGAACAGCGGAGAGAAACCCAGTCCCTACAACCGCAACTAGACTCCCTTGAGCCTCAAGAGAGTGTAGTATCGTGGCGATGTAGTCCGTTAAACCTGCATTTTTTAAACCATAGACCACTATGTATAAACCAAGAGAGAACCATACAACCTGCCAAGGAGCATTTTTTATGATGCTAAGGGGCTCTACTGTTTTCATCATAGAGGCTATTGCTAAAAAGAGAAGCCCGCCACCAAGAGCAAAGACTGATATTGGGATGTCGTACGCATCTCCTATAAAATAACCAGCTAAAAGGAGACCTAAAAACACCCATGAAAAATAAAAGAGTGTTTTGTTTTTAAGTACCGAATCTGCATCTTTAAGTAAGTCTATATCTACAGTTTTTGGTATATCTTTTCTTAAAACCAAAAGGAGCACTACTATAGTTATGATAACACTCACAATAAATGGAACCATCATATTTGCAAAGTACTCTGCGAAACCTATGCTAAAGTAGTTCGCCGTGACTATATTTGTCAAATTTGAAAAGACAAAAGGTAAAGATGCACTATCGCTGATAAAACCACCTGCAAGTAAAAATGCTAAAATCGTCTTAGCATTTAACTTTAATATACGCATTTTAGCAAGTAAAATAGGGGTCAATATCAAAGCAGCTCCATCATTTGCAAACAAGGCAGAAACCAATGAACCTAAAAGTATGGAGTAGATAAACATCTTTACCCCATCCCCTTTAGAAAACTTCGCCATCTTTAAAGCAGCCCACTCAAAAAATCCAATAGCATCTAAGACTAAAGAAAGAATGATAATCCCGATAAAAGCAAAGGTAGCATCCCATACGATACCCCAAACTACAAACAAGTCTTCATAATGCACTGCACCAAGCACATAAGCAACTACAGCGCCTATGATGGCGGTTGTTCCTATTTGAAGTCCGCGAGGTTGCCATATGACAAAAATTAAAGTGATGAGAAAGATACTACTAGCTAAGAGCATTTGAGACCTCTCTTAATAGAACTGCTTTGATCTCTTTATAAGTCTCTACAAATGCCTCGAACTCTTTTCCATCGGGATCTTCAAAACCAACATGGATAGTCTTTGTTTTTCCAGGAAACATCGGACAAGTCTCATGAGCATTATCACATACTGTAACCACTAAGTCAAAATCTATGTGAGAGAGCGCATCTAAATGTTTAGAACTGTAGCTATCATCCCAAATACCTTTTTCTTGGAGTATTTTTTTAGCATTTGGATTAACCTTGCCACTTGGTGCTACTCCACAGCTATAGGCATTCACACCCTTTAATTCTGCATTTATCAATGCTTCACCTATGATGCTACGGCAACTGTTTCCAGTACACATCACTAAAACTTTTTTATTATTCATATTTTACATCCACTATTAAACTTTGGTAACTCTAACTCTAAAGCATTAATCTCTTTTAAAACATTTTGACGAAATATGTCTAGGGGGACTCGGACACTATAGTAAGCCCACTTTCCCCTCCTTTGTACCTTCAAGAATCCAGCTTCTTTTAATATCTTGAGATGTCTTGAAACTCTTGATTGAATCATATCAAAAGAGTTTTCGACATCACATACGCATACCTCTTTGTTTATATATATAAAGCTAAGTATCTTTACTCGCGTTTCATCATTAACACTACTTATAGTTTTTAAAAATATATCCATGGAAGAATTGTAGCAGAATTTCTAGTTTATATCAATATATCTTGATATGTTGTACTATATAGTCACTATTATTAGATATACTTACACGAAAAAATTATCTAACTCACAAGGGGGATGAAACGATGTTTATATTGCGATTATTTATAACTTTTTTACTTAGCAGTGTTGCTCTGATTGCACATCCTCATATTTTTATCGATATCTATCCTACAATTAATATTCAAAATGATAAAGCTACCTCCCTTAGTTTACAATGGAAATTTGACCAAATGACTTCATCTATGCTTGTATCAAAATATGATAGAGATAAAAACCATCTGTTAAATAAAAAAGAGCTTGCTCGAGTAAAAAAGAGCGCTATAAAATCATTGAAAAAAAACAACTATTACTTAAAAATACAAAGAAAAGATGAAAATATAAAGATAGAAAAAATAGATAACTTTGTAGTTAGCATAGATAAAAATGGAAGATTAGTATATGTGTTTGATCTTATCTGTAACTTTAAAGTAAAAGAGAGTATCCTAATGTTTTACTATAAAAACAACTACATCGCATATATGCTAAAAAAATCATCAATAAAACCTTTAAATAAAAACTTAGATTTTACTATTAGAAAAGTTGACAACTCAAGGTACTTCGGATATGCAATGCAAATCAAGGATATTAAATGAACCTATATAATGAGTTTTTTGAACAACTTGTAAATTGGCAATATACCCTCAACAGCACAATATCTTCCTATATAAAATCTGTAAATGAAAATGGTTTAAGCGCTGCTATTGTCGTGCTGGTTATTTCATTTATATACGGTTTAGTTCATGCAGCCGGTCCAGGTCATGGAAAAGCATTGGTTTCCTTTTATTTTTTATCTCGTGGTGGTAGCTATAAAAAAGCTATAAAAATGGGATACCTTATTTCCGTTGTACACGCATTCTCAGCTTTAAGTATTACATTTGTTGTTTACTTTATTTTACATGGGTTTTTCTCTAAAACATTTAAAGAACTAAGCAATATCTCAATGATTATTTCAGCCATAATGATTATACTAGTTGGCATTTACTTATTTATACAAGCGATAAAAGCAAAAAAAGAAAAAGAACAAACAAATTTTTCAAAAGAAAAGTCAGAGTACGCAGTAGCTTTTTCTGCTGGAATAGTCCCCTGCCCTGGAGTTATGACTATTGTATTATTTTGTATAAGTTCTGGTAATTTGTATCTTGGAGTTTTAGCAGCTATCGCAATGAGTATAGGCATGGGCTTTACTATCTCACTAGCTGGAATCTTAACTAGTTATGCATCATCAAAGGGTGGAAATTTCTTAAAAACAAAGGGGTATCTACTAGAAATATTTGGTGCTATTTTCATTATACTTTTAGGTATATTTTTATTAAGCATCAACGCTCAAAGTATGTTTGCTCCAGAGGTGATGGAGCCTCCATTTTAGAGCTGCCCTTAAGTCTCTTTAGTTGGTGTATTTATCATCCAGATAGAAAAAATATCAAGATAATCCCAAAAAGACTGTATATATTCTTCTGTAATACCCTCATCAATAAGAGGTTCTAAAAGTTGCTTATACAGTTCTAACCATTTTCTTCGTGCAGCTTCATCTATGCGAAAAGGTGCATGACGCCCAACCATCTGAGGTTTCCCTCTTTTTTCTTCAAAATAACGAGGACCTCCACATATTTGGATGAGAAAACTAAAAGCATTATCAGCTGCATCTGCAAACTCTTCATCATCAAAAACAGGAAACAAAAAAGCTATACTACTCTCTTTAATCAAGTCATAATGATCAAAGACCATTTTTTTAAAGCGCTCCTCACCCACCTCATGTAAAAAACCTGGGTGAGGTTTTGTAACTGGTGGCCTTACTCCAAGTATACCGTCTGTAATCGTTAAGTCCATAAAAGTCCTATCTCTCTATTAATATTAGAAAAGTATACATTATGTTCTTAAATGTAATGTTAAATCTAGTTAATAGCATAAAAACAAGATGTTCACAAAAGTCTTATTTAATATTTAGCAGGTATAATACTCTTATAATAATTAAAATAACAAGGACTCATAATGGGTAAATACATAGAATTAACTGGCGCAGACTTTGAAGAAACATTATCTAAGGGTGTATCATTGGTAGACTTTTGGGCACCATGGTGTGGACCATGTCGTATGATCGCTCCTGTAATTGAAGAATTAGCGGACGATTACGAAGGTAAAGCAAACATCTGTAAGGTAAATACAGATGAGGAACAAGATATCGCTGTTAAATTTGGTATCCGTTCAATCCCAACTATTATGTTCTTTAAAGATGGTGAAATGGTTGATCAAGTTGTTGGAGCACAGTCAAAAGCTGCTCTAGCAGAAAAAATCGACGCTCTTTTAGCGTAATTTTTAACGAAGTATAGTGGCAAAGAAAAAAGGTGGCAAAAGCCTCTTTTCTCTCTCCACTCTTCTTGCCTCTTTTTTTGGCTCAGCACTCATAGCTGGAGCTTTTGCTTACTTTAACTACAAATTCTCAGAATACAAGTTTATCGACTTTAAAAAATGGACTTTTTATGAAAAAAGTGACATCTTTACCCCTAAAGAAGAAAAATATATAGTTGTATTTTATAGTTCACGAGACTCAGATACCCAAGAAAAATTAGCAAAAGTTGATTTGAACATACCTATTATTGCCATAGATTACTACAATACTGTAAGAACAAATTCAAAAACTACCACCTTTTTACGAAGCGGAACAAAAAATTCACTCAACTTCATACAACGCTTTAACATTTATGAATCCCCATCTATTTTCTTTATAAAGAAATCTAAAGAGACTCTTTATAAACAAGATAGTATGATACGTAAACTAGACAATTTAGATGATTTAACATCTGAAGTCAATCAACTATAAAATCAAGGAACAAAAAATGATATTAGACTGTGCAATTATAGGTGGGGGTCCTGCTGGGCTTACAGCTGGGCTTTACACTACACGGGGTGGACTAGAAAATGTAACTATGTTTGAAAAAGGTATGCCTGGTGGGCAGATTATGAACTCTAGCGAGATAGAAAACTACCCAGGTGTTGTTGGTGAGATAACGGGTATGGACCTCATGACACCATGGCCAGAGCAATGTCAAAAGTTTGGTCTCAAACATGAGATGGTAAATATAGTACGCATCACTAAAGAGGGTGATATCTTTACTATCCATAAAGAGGGTGGAGAGACAGCACAGGCACACTCAGTTATCATAGGGACAGGTTCCTCTCCAAGACGTGCTGGATTTGCAGGTGAAGACGAGTTCTTTGGAAAAGGTGTAAGTACCTGTGCAACCTGTGATGGTTTTTTCTATAAAGGTAAAGAAGTCGCTGTTGTTGGAGGGGGAGATACTGCACTAGAAGAAGCACTTTACCTTGCAAAAATTTGTTCTAAAGTATACCTCATCCATAGACGTGACACTTTTCGTTCAGCTCCAAACACTGTTGCAAGAATAAAAAGAACTGAAAATATAGAGCTAGTTCTCAACTCATCACCAGAAGAAGTATATGGTGATAATATGGGTGTAACAGGGATTAAAGTAAAAAACAAAGATGGTGAGATTCGTGACATTACAGTTCCGGGTGTATTTACCTTTGTTGGTAACGATGTAAACAACCAAACACTCATACAAGAAGATGGAAGCTTTTTATGTGATATGAATGAACAAGGACAAGTTATCGTTGATATCAGCATGACTACCTCTGTAGCTGGACTTTATGCTACTGGTGACATGCGTATCGCTGCTCCAAAACAAGTAGTATCTGCTGCAGGAGATGGTGCCGTTGCTGCACTACAGGTTATCTCTTATGTGGATGAGTTACTTAACTAGTTGTCAAATGAAGTAAATAACTTCTCACTAGCTGAGGAGTTTTGGCATTCTATCACTCATGGTCTAGGTTTACTCCTTAGTATCATAGCCTTAGCATCACTCCTCTATATTACCCATGATGCTAAGACAGTAGCTCTTTTATCTGCTATCATCTACGGTAGCTCGCTAGTTATCATGTACGGTAGTTCTACGCTTTATCATAGTTCTAAAAAAACAGATTTAAAGCAACTCTTTCAAAAGTTTGATCATAGTGCTATCTACTTTCTTATCGCGGGAACTTATACCCCTATAGTCCTTGTAAGTATTGGTGGAGTTATTGGCTGGAGTATATTTAGTGTAGAGTGGTTTATTGCGTTGGTTGGTATATTTTTAAAATTCAAATATCCAAACCGATTTGAACTCTTTTCCCTTGTCGCATACCTCGTGATGGGCTGGCTCATAGTTCTAGCGATAGATGAGCTAAAGTCTAGCATACAGAGTGTTGGATTTTACCTCATAGTTGCGGGTGGAGTCTCCTATACTACAGGTATTATTTTTTACATCAAAGACCATAAAAATTACTGGCATGCTATTTGGCATCTCTTTGTTTTAGCAGGTTCAGCATTTCAGTTTTTTGCAATCTACTATTATGTCTTAGTTTAATCAAAGATTTGTTATCATTTCAAAAATAATTATGCGAGGTTATCACTATGGTTAAAGTTGGAGTATTTGGAGCAAATGGAAGAGTTGGCAAACTTCTTATTGATGATTTAAAAGAGACAGCTGACATCAGTCTTAGTTCTGTCTATGTAAGAAATGAGCTTAACTTCTCAATAGACCCATCAGTAATGGTTACAACAGATATAAATTCCTTTCTTAATGGATGTGATATAGTGATAGACTTTTCACTTCCTGAGGCTTGTGAGGCTCTTTTAGAAGCTGTTATGCTTACTCCTAAACCTTTAGTTATAGGCACAACTGGGCTCAGCGCACATCAACTTAACTTACTCAAACAAGCAAGTGAAAAAATGCCCATTTTATATGCAACAAATATGTCCTTAGGTGTAGCACTTTTAAATAAGTTAGTCTATCAAGCCTCAGCGGCACTCGATGGTTTTGATATAGAGATAGTTGAAATGCACCACAAGCATAAAAAAGATGCGCCAAGTGGTACTGCACTAACTCTTGGTGAATCTGCTGCACGTGGACGCAACTTAGACTTAGACAAAGTTCGCGTAAGTGGTCGTGATGGCAATATTGGTCAACGTACTCAAGATGAGATAGCTGTAATGGCTCTTCGAGGTGGAGATATCGTCGGTCGCCATACTGTAGGTTTTTATAATGATGGTGAATTTATAGAGCTAAATCATACAGCTACAAGTAGAAACACTTTTAGCAAAGGTGCTATCCGAGCTGCATCTTGGTTAGTAGATAAAGAATCTGCACTCTATTCAATTAGTGACTGCTTAGAGCTTTAAAGTTTACTGATTTATAATCGCCTTAGCATCTTTAGCTAAGGTAGCCCATGAACTACTTGGGTCTAACTTCACAACTTCATCATATGCTGTGATTGCTTCTTTATCGCGCCATAACTTTGTATAGACACTTCCTAGCAAGTACTGTTGTCTAGCCTTTTGCTGTGTTGTTAATTGTAATTTTTCTAAAGAGCTGATGATGCGAAGCGCTTTATTATAGTTTTCTTTTTGCATATAAGCTTCAAAAAGGCTAAACTCTACAAAAGGACTTTGTGTATATGAAGATGATTTTTCTTGTAGTTTCATAATATCTTGTGCATATTTAATAACAATATTTTCATCTTTAAGGCGAGAACCTACACTCATCACTGCAACGTAACGTTCTATATCTTTATAGTCAAGTCCAAATATTTTTTGTAATCGTATAATAGCTTTAAGCATTTTTTGATCTGACTCTAATCTTTGGTAGGTATCAAACATATATCTATAGACCTCAAAATATTTTGAATTCTTATCATTTTGAATTAAACTTATGAGCTCATTTGAAGCTTCTATAACATCACTATAATTCCCCGTTGCAAAATCTATTTTTATATATCTGTATAGCCATTTTTTTCTTTGTTGTAAATTTTTAGAATGTAAGTTCTTTTTGGCAGTAGCTCTAGCAAGAGCATAATCAGCCCCTTTCATAGAACAACTATATACCCCATCATCCCACTTGTCTGAAAGTGTAATGTTGTATTCATTTGAAGTAGCTAAAACCTGGTTACATGCATTATTTTTCAACGAAACTTTCATCAAGCCTACTGCTGCGTCATGTATGATGCTAGCTATATCTTTATACTTCGTATCATCAAGTTTTAAGAGTTCTTTTTCAAACTCTAAAACATCTTTATATTTTTCATTTTTTAGTAAAAGTTTTGCTTTTTCATAAAGCGCTCTATCACCTATTATATCATTAGGGTATGATGCTATGAGTGTATCTAAATGTATAAGTTTAGAGCTTACATTATCATCTTCATCCACATCAAAGAACAGAGCATCTTTCGCTATAAGGACATCTGCTTCATAAAGTCCTTCATCAAACTCTTTTAGATATCTATTTAAAAGGGCTAAAGCTTCTAGTTTCTCACCTGTTTTAGCAAGCCATATCCCTGCATCTTTGAGGAGTATCTCAGCATCATCATCCTCTTTATTTATATCTATCAAAAGAGCCTCAGCAATTCTTGATGCTGTAAAATAATCACCCTCTGTAACAAACTGCTCCATCACCTCTTTAGATGCATTATATTCAGACTTAAAAAATGCTGGTTTTGCTTTGATAATTTTAGCTATATATGAAGCGGCAGAACTCTTATCACCATAATTAATCTTATACTTAGCAATTCTAAAAGCTGCCATAGCTGCTACATCAATATCACTAGTTTGATTAAGTGCTTTTTGATAATAAGCTAAAGCTTTCGAACTATCCCCTGAAGCTTCAAACATCTCACCCTTATATATCAAACCCCATTTAGCATACTTAGTTTGCATATGCTCATCAAAAAGTCTTTCAAAGAAGTAATCAGCATCTGTGCTTTGACCTAATTTTGCATACGCAAGGGCAGTTAAGGACAAAACTTCTGCTACATTATCATTTGAAGAATATTCCCGCAAATAAAGCTTAGACAACTCTACAATCCCATCATAGTCTTGCATTTGCTTAAGCAATTTCATTTTATAGTAAAAAAGTTCAGGCTTAAATAGAGTGTCAGGGTATTCGTACAAGACCTCCTCTGTTAAGTCCAAGCACAGTTCATATTTTTTTTCTTTATAAAGTCGTTTAATTCTAATATAATCTTTTACATCATTTACTTGTTTAACTTTCACAGGTCTGCCCTGTATATCTAGACCACCTACATAAGGGTACATATCTTCATCTAAATATATTGGGAAATTTATAGCTGATGCACTGTAGTGATCTTTTCTCGCAAAGGGTAAGCTCTCTATATAACCTGTAATCATCCAGTGCTTTGCAAGTTGCACCTTTGATGCAAACACTGTCTTATCTTTTGTGAGATCAAAAACGATAGGTTCTAGCTTCATTTTCTTGTAAGGTTTGATAATAACGAAAAAAGTTTTTTTCTTTATCTGTGTATCTATATGAAAAAAATCATTTTGTATTGTGTTTATCTTTTGAGTTGGTTTTTTAGAAAAAGCACATATTACTTTGACAGTTACATCAAAATTATCTTTAATTTTTTGACATAAAAACTTATCTTTATCTTTGATATGTAAAATTGAATAATTTTGGTGATTTTGCTTTGCCCCTTGAAGTGATATCTCTAGGGCAAAGGCATTTAAAGCTAATAATTGTATGAAAGCGAAGGGAAAGAGTATCGTTTTAAACAAAATCAAGTTCCCTTAGTATCTAAAATATTTTAATACCCGCTATTGTAAACGAATGTTGTCACAAATTCAAGTATTGGGTTTACTGTTAAGAAAGCAAATATAGTTCCTAGTGTCGCAATACCAATGATAGTTTTAAGTGCACCAGTTGCGTTTGATACATATACCTCTCCACCAAGACTTTCTCTATGTGGCTCCATCATAAACATATATACTATAAGTTTTAAGTAATAGTACCCAGCTATCGCTGAGTTAAGTGCCATAATTAGTGCTAAAACAGTATACCCACCTGTCACAGCTGAACTAATCATATACATCTTACCCCAAAATAGAGCAAAAGGAGGCAGACCCGCTAAACTTAACATAAAAAGTGCCATAATAGATGCTGCCATTGGTGATGTTTTTATCATACCAGAGAATTTACTAAATGAATGATCTGAACTTTGATGTGCAGGAAGATTTTTTTGTCTACTTATCCATAACATTGAGAATGATCCTAGGTTAGTAAAACTAAAAAGTATCCAGTACAAAAACAGTGCTGAGTTAGACTGTGTCGTCCCTATGAGGATAGCAGCCATAACAAAACCTGCATGAGAGATTGATGAGTATGCAAGCATACGCTTTACATCTGTTTGCACAAGTGCCCAAATATTTGAAGCGGTCATCGTTACTACAACCATGATGTAAAGGACTACTTCAAGCCAAACTACACCACTATGAATTAAAAATTCAAAGATACGCATAGATACAACAAAGGCAGCTATCTTAGGTACGATTGACATATATCCAGCAAGTGCAGCGGAAGAACCTTCATAAACATCTGGTGTCCAAGTGTGAAATGGTACCATTGAGAGTTTGAAACCAAATGATGCTAACATAAATACAACTGCTATAAGTACGAAGCCAATATCTGCATAATTATTAGCATTTAATACCGCTGCGATTTGATTAATCTCTATACTGCCAGTAAGTGCATAAAACACCATTGAACCAAAAGAGTAAAAACCTGCAGCTAAGGCACCCATAGTAAAGTACTTGATAGCTGCTTCAAAACTTTTCTCACGGTTGTGCATAGCTATAAGTGTATAAAGTGCTAAAGAAGCAGTTTCAAGACCTACAAAAACAAGAATTAAGTTATCAGTTGAAACCATAAATTGGAATCCACCAATCATAAATAAGAAAAGTGCAAAGAACTCAGGGTATGCGAACTCATGAAAACGCTTATGCGTAAGTGCTAGTGGAATAAAAAGCATAGATGCACCAACAATGATGAACTGAGAGATGATAGCTAAACCATCTATGAGCATCACATCAAATACACCCATAATCGTTCCACTTTGTGTAAATACTCCTGCAGAATTTAACAGGGCATTAAAGTCGATGAAAAGAAAGAGTAAACTTAACATTACATATAAGCTTTTATCTAGTCCACCTTTAAACAGGTCAACGATTAAAATTAATAAAGCGCCAAGGATAGGAATTAACATTGGTGCAAGAGTCACTAAGTTGAGTGACTCCATAGAAACATTTACTGGGCTCATATTAGTGACCTCCCTTTTGCGTAGTTCTTGTAATCTCTACACCTTGAATAAGGTTAGGGATTCTTGCTTTAGCATCATCAGTAACAGCTTTGTCATGCATGAGTTGCACGACTGATTCTACGCTTGTGTTGATAGGTGCTAAAATAGGTTTAGGATATATACCTAACCAAATAGTAATAATTACTAAAGGGATAAGCGCAATCAATTCACGTTTATTTACATCTGGAAGATTTTTATTTTCCTCTTTTGTAACTTCACCAAAAAACATCTTTTTGTAGGCTGCTAACATATAGATAGCACCAACTATAATAGCAATTCCTGCTAAAAGAGTTAAGATGTGTGACTGCTGATAAAAACCAAGTAGTGATAAGAACTCACCCACAAAGTTAATTGTTAAAGGTAAACCAACAGAAGCCATCATCATGATACCAAAGATAGTAGCAAACTTAGGCATGACAGATGCTAAACCACCAAACTCACTCATAAGCTTCGTATGACGTCTATCATAGATAACACCTACAAGTAAGAAGAGTGCACCTGAAACCACACCATGCGCAATCATAAGGAAAATACTTCCTGAGATACCTTCAACATTTAAAGCAAAAGTTCCAAGTATGATAACACCCATATGAGATACCGAAGAGTAAGCAACAACTTGCTTCACATCTTTTTGAGCATATGCTACCATAGCTGTGTATATAATCATAATTATCGCTAAAATAGCTATAGGATACATAAAATATGTTGACGCATCTGGAAACAATGGAAGTGAAAAACGGATAAATGCGTATGTACCCATTTTCAACAAAATTGCAGCAAGTATCACAGAACCAATCGTTGGTGCCTGACCATGCGCATATGGTAACCAAGTATGAAATGGAAACATAGGAACCTTAATAGCAAACCCGATAAAAAATGCAGCAAATAACCATAACTGAAAAGAAAATGGAAGTATAAGTCTATACCAATCAAGTATTGCAAAAGACCATTGACCAGTTGCTTGATAATAAAAGTATGCCATAAACAGTACACCCACTAGCATCACAAGTGAACCTGCAAATGTATATAAGAAAAACTTAACAGATGCATATATACGCTTAGGACCACCCCATGCACCAATGATATATAGCATTGGCACGAGTGAAAGTTCCCAAAACACATAAAAGACCATTGCATCAAGTGCTAAAAACACACCAACCATTGTCATCTGTAAAAATAACAAGGTAATAATCATATTTTTAACATTTGGAGTATCTGTTAGTGAAGCTATCCCAATCATTGTAAAAAATGCTGCTAAGATAACTATAAATAGACTAATACCATCTACACCTAAAATATAGTTAATTCCAAATGCTGGAATGAGAGGTAAGTGTTCCATAAACTGCATACCAGATACACTATTATCAAAGGCGAACCAAAGCCATAAAGCTAGCACAAACTCAATAGTTGCAACAGCAACACCATAAGCACGCATACTATCTTTGTGAACTACAAAACCAAGCACTGCTGCGAGTGCTGGAAAGAAAATTAAAATCGATAAGATATGATCTAACATCTATTAAACTCCTAAACCAGATAGTATAGAAACTATACTATCAGAGTGTCTAGCCGCTAGTCCAAAAACCACAGCTAATGATAATAGTCCAATTAAGCCAGCTACCATCCATTTAAGCATAGTAGATAAATTTCCACTTTGCATCCCTCTTGTTGCCTCACCTGTAGAGTAGAACACATTAGCAATTCCATCAACAGTTGCATCAACAACTTTCATATCAATTTTTTCCCACAATACAGTAGAAAGTTCTCTGTATGGTTTTACTAGATACTCTTCATAAAAGTATGGAATATAGTACTGATTGATAAGTAATTTATATCCAAAACTATTTTCCATTTTACTTGTACCATCAGGAACTTTAATCCCTTTAGCTATATATTTTTTATAGGCAAAGAAGATTGCTATAAGTACAAATAGCTGTGTCCCTATCGTCATAATCCAGTACGTAGTATGGTTATGTACATGGTACTCAGTCGATGGAAGAAGCATTGTTACCATCTCAAAGTATCCACCCTTTAAAGTAAATCCTGCAATTACAGCTAAAATAGCTAAAGGTGATACAGCCCACAACATAAACTTGTACGCTTCGTGTGGGTGAAAACCAAGTGCAGTATGTCTATCTTCCCCATGGAAAATAAGCGCAATAATTCTAAATGAATAAAATGCAGTTAAACCAGCTGTTAAAAGAAGCACACTATAGATAAGGAAATGATGATCCACAAAAGCAACCTCAAGAATCAAATCTTTTGAGAAGAACCCTGCAAGTGGAAAGATTCCAGCTAAGGCTACTGATGCTAAAGTCATAAGAATCATAGTAGCTTTCATATGCTTCCCAAGTCCACCCATCTTAAAGGGATCTAGTTCATCATGCATAGCATGCATAACATTACCAGCACCAAGGAACAGCAGTGCTTTAAAGAATGCATGAGCCATAAGGTGAAACAACGCAACCCAGTAAGCACCAAGACCAGCAGCTGCAAACATATACCCTAACTGCGAAAGTGTAGAGTAAGCGATAACTCTTTTAATATCACGATTTACTAGTGCCATAGTAGCTGCAAAAATTGCAACAAAAGCACCAAGACTCGCGATAAATAAACCTACATTAGGGATAAGTGCAAACAGTTCATTTGAACGTACTACTAAGTATACACCAGCCGTTACCATTGTAGCTGCGTGAATAAGTGCAGAAACAGGAGTTGGTCCCTCCATCGCATCTGCAAGCCAAGTATGAAGTGGGAACTGAGCTGATTTACCCATAGCACCAACAAATAAGAAGATACCTATCCAAGTCAAAGTAGATGTATCTAGAGCTGCAAAAGCAGGAAATGCTACGTCATATTGAAGGCTTCCTGTGTTCCAGTAAATTAAAAAGATACCGATAAGCATACCAAGGTCAGCGATACGATTCATAATAAAAGCTTCATTTGCTGCCCAAGTAGCACTCTCTTTATGATACCAGAATCCAATAAGACCCCATGAACAAAGACCAACACCTTCCCAACCAATGAAAAGACCTGCAAAGTTATCACTCATAACAAGTATCATCATTGAAAAAACAAAAGCTGATAACCATGCAAAGAAACGATTAAAGCCTTTATCGTGATCCATATAACCTATAGCATACACATGCACAACAGTTGAAACTAAAGTTACAACCATCATCATAGTAATAGAAACTTGATCAACTACGAAGCCAAAAGGGATATATAAATCTCCAGTAGCCATCCATGTCATCATCTCGACATGTAGAGTAGTCCCAGTTTTAAGAACCATCAACAAAAGGATAGTTGAACTAATGAGAGATAGTCCAAGCAACATACTTGGAACTACTCCAGCCCATAGTGTCTTTGGAGACATGCTAAATAATGCAGCAAACAAAGAGCCTACTAATGGTGAAAATAGTGCTATATATAAAAACATTTCCATCATTTTATCCTTTCATCGTATTTAAGTAATCTAAGTCGATATTGTTATAACGTTTATGCCATACAATCAAAAGACCAAGTCCAACAGCAACTTCACTAGCCGCAATTGCAATCACAAAAAATGCAAACATTTGACCAGTTAAATCACCATAGTAGTGTGAAATCGCCGCAAAGGCGATATTTACAGAGTTTAATAAAATCTCAGTAGCAAAAAATAATATTAAAAGATTTTTTCTTCTCATTACACCCACTAAACCAATACTAAAAAGGATAGTTGAGAGTACAAGATAGTGGTTTAATCCAATTTCCATCATACGATTTCCTTTGTTTTATTAGCTTTTTGTTTACGCATATCTTTAATTTCTGCTTCAGTCATTAAAGTTAATGATGCATCCATTTTTTTACCTGCTAATACAATACCAGCTATCATAGCAACTAGTAACATAATGGCAGCTACTTCAAAAGGAACAAGGTACTTAGTAAATAAGACCATACCAACCTCTTGAGTATTACCAGCACCTTCAACCATTGGGTAAAGAGCAGTAATATTATTACTTAGTATTGGAGCAGAGAAAATAAGAACAACCAAAACAGCAGCTATAGTTGCAAGACCAACCACTATATACTTGTTTCCTTGTTTCTCGTGTAACTCTCTTGTCGTATCAAAAAACATCATACCAAAAGAGTAAAGAGCCATTACAGCACCAGAATAAACAACTATCTGTACTGCACCTAAAAAATCAGCACCCAATATAAAGAAAAATGCCGATATAAAAATCATCCCTGCGGCTAACGCTGTTAAAGCGTATAACGCTTGTGATGTAGTTACAGTAATGTAAAACATCGCAATAGTTAAAAAAGCAAACAGATAAAAAGCAATAGCTTCAAACATACCCAAACTCCTTAATATGCTAGAGGTGTTTTTTTAACACGCTCATCTTCATGTGGTGTAATAGCACCAAAACCTTCAAACTCTAATTGTTTGCCCTCTTTCATCGTGTCAATCGGTGTAAGCATTTGAGCGAAATCAACAAAATGTTCACGTTGATCAGATGCATTTTCATACTCCCCACCATGTACAATTGCTAACTCTGGACAAACCTCCGCACAATAACCACAGAAAATACAACGACCCAAGTTAATAGTGTACTCTGAAACCTCTTTACGAGAATTTTCATCTATTTTTGTATCCATCTTAATACAGTTAGAGATACAAATCTTTTCACAAAGACCACAACCAATACATCTTTCAGTATCACTTTCCCATAATCTCTTCATCTCATGCACTGCACGATAACGAGGACCTATAGGCATCTTTTCTTCTGGATACTTTACAGTATGTATATCGAACTTAATCATCTCTCTTAAAACTACCCATAGACCTACAAAAAGCTCTAATTTAAAAGTTCTATCGACTACACGCTTGAACCTACCCCAAGGCGTAGTTGGATAATCAGCTATATCTACCTTTAAGTAGCCATCATCTGATACATTTCTATCATTAAATTGTTCTTGATTCATCATCACCCCTTACATCATCACAATACCCGTGATAACTATGTTAATCACGGCTATTGGCATTAGAATTTTCCAACACAACATCATAAGTTGATCTGGTCTTACATCTGGCCATGCAGCTCTTGTCCATAAGAAAAAGAAGAAGAAAAATGCCATCTTACCTAAGAATGCAAAAGCACCCATTACGCTACCATCTCCAAAACCACCTAAAAAAAGCAGTGGAATAACAAAAGAGATAAAGAACATATTTGCGTACTCACCGATGAAGAAAAGTCCCCATCTCATCCCAGAGTACTCAGTCCCAAAACCATCAATAATCTCATGATCATTTGCAACGAGGTGAAATGGTGTACGCCCCGTCTCAGCAAACGCTGCTATCCAAAAAAGAATAAATGCTACTGGCTGAGAAAATACTAACCAACCATGCGTAGCTTGATAATTGTTAAAATCAATAAGTGATAATGAACCAACTATCATAATAGGTGCTAAGATTGATAGCCCTGTCACTACCTCATACGAGATAAAGACAGCTGCACTTCTTGCTGCAGATAAAAGTGAAAATTTATTTGCACTCGCCATACCACCAAGTAACGGACCATATAAACCAATACCCATTACACCTAAGATGTAAAGAATACCAATATTAATATCCGATACTATCGGGTTAACTTCATAACTACCAATAGTAAATGCTGGCAAAAATGGGATAGCTGCTGCTGCCATAAATGCAGTTGCGGCAGTGATAACTGGAGCTATCTTAAAGATACGACCTACTACATTAGTAGGAATGATATCTTCTTTTGTAAAAAGTTTAATACCATCTGCTGCAATTTGAAGAAGTCCATAAGGACCAACATTCATTGGCCCAAGGCGTCTTGACATAAATGCAAGAATCTTTCTTTCAAAGTATGTACCAAAACCTGCTAATGCAGAAAATACAAGTAAAATTATTACAATCTTAATGACTGTTTCTATTAAATATGCTGTTTCCATATATTACACCTTTTCTATCGAAGCTGAACTAAAGCGATAACCACTAAAGAGAGCCTCTGAGTTTAAATTTGAATCAAACGTTGGTAAAATCACGATGTTTCCACTAATCTTATTGTCACTTACAACAGATGCTGTAAGTTCCCCTTTATCAGTTTTTACTTTTACCATATCACCTTCGTTGAAGTCACTCTCTTGTAAGTAATCAGCACTCATATAGATACCACTTACTTCGTCTAAATTTGTAGCTTTATTTGTAAAGTCACTAAACTGTCTTACTGGATTTGCAAGATAGATAAGAGTCCCCTCTAATATATCTTCTTTTATAGGCTCTACATTTTGTTTAGGCGACTTTCTCACCTTCACAACATCAAGAAGATACCCACGATGCTCCGTACCATCATTGTCATAATGATTAGGAAGGGTATCAAAAGCAAGCGCTTTAAATCCATTTGCAGTTGGAAGAGATGCCGTATAATCAACTGTTAACTCTGCATTGAGTCCTAAAGCATTTGCTATATCGTTTAACACATATCCATTATATGGAAGTGCCGCATTTGTAGGGTTCACTCTCTTATTTATAGAAGTAAGTGTCCCCTCTTGTTGATTGATAGCTGGCATATCTAGATCGCCATCTCCAAGAGCTGATAATGTGAAATCTGCTTTTGTGTTATACCCAACTGTATATCCCTCTGCTTCATCATCTAGTTCACAAATGAGGCTTACACCTAAGGTGTTTGTTAAGCTTGGAATCATAGTAATTTCAAATGCAGAGTATCTCTCTATAAGACCAAGTAAGCGTGCTAAGTTTTTACTATTTGGATGTGTGTATAAGTCTGGTCCAGCGATAAGTGCAAAAGTATCTTTCTTTTTAAGATTTTTTTCTAAACTTTCTATAAAATTTTCATCAGCACCAAGTATCTCTAATAGACGGTTGTTATCTACTACAACTTCTTTAGAGATTTTTTTAGGAACCATTTTCGATTTTTCTACTTCTACTTCTTCCTCTTCTCCAGTCTCTTCGTTGATTTTCATCTCTTTAACGATTTCTACAACTTTTTCTTTGATAGTCTCTTCAACTGTTATAGTTTTTTCGCTGTGAAATGATGCTAGGTAGTCTACGATTTCACTTGGTAACTCTTCTTTGTTAGCAAATAAGTCGAGAATAAGGTATAAAACCGCTTCTTCTTGAAGTGGCGCATGGTACACACTCATCATACCCTTCGCTAAACCTTCTATAACCGGGTCATTCACAGGGTGGAAGTAAATTCCTGCACCCTTATTAACAGTCATAGAGTTATTTAAAGCATATCTCGCATTTGGGTTATCACTCTTAAGAGCAGATCCTACAGATATTACAAAATTAGAATTATGAGTAGCTTCTAAGTTGTTTCCATAAAGTTTAGTACCACTTATTGCGCTATAGTCTTTTAAGAAAGTTTGAAATGCTTTTGCCTCATTATTTACAAGTTTCACGCCAAGTTTTTCTTTTAAAGATTGTAAGATATACGCTTCTTCATTTGTGATAGTACTTGTAAACTCTATGCTATCAGCTCGTTTAAAAGCTTCAATTGCATTTGTAAATGCTTTTTCATCCTTAGCATCAACTCTGTTTTCATAGTCAAAGCCATATCTACCAGCACCACAAAGAGATACATAGTTCCACTCATTCATCACACGATAGATTTTTTTATCTGCATTCTCCACACTTGTATGCTTCACATCGTAAGTGATTTGACAACCAGCAGAACAATGTCCACACGTTGCAGGAACCTGTTCTAGCTCCCAAGCATTCGACTTATACATAAAGTGAGTATCCACTAATGCACCAACAGGACAAACAGCTGCACACTCACCACATGATGTACAGTCAAGCATCTCTTCACCTGATGTTAAACCAATAAGTGACTTGTTGAGCTTATTCCACATTGCATAGGCATCTTTAGGCATAGTCTCTTTAAATTCAGCGTCAAGTGGGTCTGCATTTCGTGGTACAGTTTTAAGAGAATTATCACCTATCATATCTTTACATACTGTGGAACATCTCTCACAAACGATACATAGACCTGGATCATAGTGTAAGTGTCCCCAGTCTATAGAGTCTCTTTGAACATCTTTTACGCTATAGCTTTGTGCATCAACACCAAGTTCTAGGGTATAGTTTTGAAGTTCACACTCACCTGATTGATCACACACACCACATTGAAGAGGATGATTTACATCATACACTTCCATAATAGCACGGCGCTCTTTTTCTATGGTTTCAGTCGTTGTGGTAATTTGCATACCCTCTTTACTTTTGGCATTACAAGCATACACTTGTTTACCATCAGCTTCAACTAAACATATTCTACACGCAAGAGTTGGACTACATCTTGTTAAATAACAAATTGCAGGGATATATATATCGTTAGCACGTGCGGCATTTAATATAAACTCACCTTCTGTAGTTTGTACCTCTTGGTTATCTATTGTAATTGTAATATTGCTACTCATTTATAACCTCTAATTTGACTTGATTGTATCTATAGCCTGATGATTTTAAATCCATATCGAAAGTTGGGTTATATGCAACCGTACCTTTCATGTGCTTATCTAACTTAAACACTCTACTAAATTCAACATTATCTACGCTAAATTTTACATGGTCTCCCGATTTGATTTTTGATGCTAAGGCAAATTGTTCTGAACCAACTAATTCTAGTTTTGCATCTAACTGTTTACAGTCTTTTGTAAAAGAAGAGAACTGTCTTAACGGATTCCTAGCATAAACAACACTTCCATTATATTCTGCTAACTCTTCTACTTCATCTAATGTTGCTTTTTTTCTATTTTTCTTAGACTCTATTTTATATCCACGGTAGGCATTCCCTACATTATCATAGTAGTTATCTAGGTCATCAAACTCTATTGTTTTAAAACCTAGCTTAGATGTATAGTCTATGATATTCTCACTCTCAACTCCAAGTGCATTCGCTATATCGTTAAGTTCATACCCATGATGTTTGATAGCTGCATTTAATACCACTAAATCTTTATCTATATTTACAAAAGTCCCCTCTTGTTGATTTAAGGCTGGCATATCTAAATCTCCAGAACCTTTTGCACTGAGTGTGAAGTCTGCTGGAGCATTATAACCAACACTAAAACCATCTTGTGGCTTATCTAAATCACAAATAAGACTTACGCCTAAGGTATTTGTAGATGGTGGGACTATAATAACTTTAAAAAGTTCACTTTTTTGTAAGTATCCTGCTAGTAAAGCTATATTTTTAGCCCGAGGGTGATTGATAACATCTTCGCCTATAACTAAAATAGGATTAAGTTTTCGTGCAAATTTAGTTTTTAATAGATCTAACTCTTCTTCGCTTATATTGCTCTCTCCACTCAAATAACCTAAATCAAGAGAGTCAAAAAATGTTTGTTGCGAGGCTTTATCTTCTATAAAAGTATCAGTTATCATCGCTAAAGCCGCCTCTTCACTACCAACTTCATTGTTTATATACTGACTCACTACATTAGATATATCATGTTCAACGACTGGTGCTATAGATGCCACCCATGCTTTTTTGTTTTTCACAGCTTGAGATGCTGCGAATTTAATCATAGGATTATCACTCTCTATAGAACAACCAATACTTATGATGAAGTCACTAATTTTTAGATCATCGATAGTTGCATTATAAAGTGATTCGCTTGCAGTAGTTGAGAAGTTTTTCATAAACTCTCCAAAAAGACGAGCATCTTCATTTACTAGGTTGAAGCCTAGCTTTTTCTTGAGTTCGTTAAGGATATATGCTTCTTCATTTGTAATAAAAGAGCTAAAAACAACATTTTGTGCGCGTTTAAAACTCTCAATAGCTTCATTAAATGCATTTTCATCTTTATTTAAAACTCTATTCTCAAAGTCAAAGCCAAATCTTCCAGCACCGCATAGTGAAGAGAAGTCAGACTCATTTGTTACACGCATAATAGTGCCATCTTTTGACTCATAGTTAAGCGAACATGCGCTTGAACAATGTGCACAAGAGGAAGGCACCTTATCAAGTTCCCATGCATTTGAAGTGTACTTGAAGTCTGTAGAAGCCATGGCTCCAACTGGACAAACAGAGATACACTCACCGCACTGGATACAGTTAGACAAATCTATCTCTATGTGAGATTTATAACCACCAGGCTTAATAAAAAGAGCTTCATTACCTACTGTTTCATTACATACAGTTGCACACTTTTCACAAAGTATACATAAAGCTGGGTCATATGTATGGATACCCCATTTTTTCTTTTTACGAGCTTGGTCTCTAACTGCAAAATCTTGTTCACCAACATCAAACTCTAAAGTTTTGTTTTGTAAATCACACTCACCAGATTTGTCACAAACTCCACATTGTAAAGGATGGTTTACATTATAGAGCTTCATAATATTTTGACGTTCATGGTAGAGTGAATCTGAGTTTGTTATAACATTGATACCTTCAACTGGAGGAGTATTACAAGAAAGTACAAAACCCTCTTGCCCTTGTACTTCAATACTACACATACGACATGATGCTATCGCTGTCGCTTTTGGTAGGTAGCACATAGTAGGGATGTAGATATCTTCGCGACGAGCTACTTCTAAGATAGATTCACCCTTCTTAGCAGTAACTTCTTTAGAATCAATAAAAAACTTAATCATCTACCCACCCCCTACTTCGCTACCATAGCGATGTAATAACAACGCATACAACGCTCAGCTTCACTTTGCGCTTGTTCTTTTGTAAAACCAAAGTTCACTTCTTCATTGTTGTATTTACGAATATCTACATGTAAAACTTCTGAATGTTGACGAGGAACTCCAGGTAACCATCCAGTAATTTTTTCTTTTTTATCATAGACTTTCATCTTACGAAGATGGTCTTCCATGATTTCATCATCAGTGATAGTTATCTCACCTGTATGAATGTATCTACTTATTACAGAAGCTGCACGTTTAGCTTGACCAACTGCGTTAACAATAGTCATAGGACCATATTCACAATCCCCTGATGCAAAGATACCCTTACGAGATGTCATATAATCAACACCATTCGTTTTTATAGTAGCCCATGAAGTCATCTCAAGTTCCCACTCCTCTGGTAAGAACTTTAAATCAGCAGATTGAGAAACAGCGGGGATAAGATAATCAAACTCAATAGTCTCACTTGCTCCATCGATTTTTACAAGTTGCGCACGACCACCATTTGGGTCTGGTACTAATTCAAACTTATCAATGTCAAGAGATTTAAGAACATCATCTTCATCATTCATCTTAGCAACCGCAGAATGAAAGATAAACTCTACGCCCTCTTCAACTGCTTCGTGATACTCTTCATAAGTAGTATTACGAATGATAGTTTTTTCATCACGGCGATAAAACATAACTACACGTTTAGCACCTGCACGAATCGCACAACGAACGACATCCATAGAGGTAAATCCACCACCAACACAGGCTAATGTTTTACCTTTTAAATCTACAAAGTTACTAGGTAACATTTGTTGCTTTTGCACATCTTCAGGTGTAGTGATATCAAATTTTTCATAAAGATTTACCCAGTCAAGGAAATCAATAGCACCCCAATACCCTTGTATCTCTGGACGTTCATTATCACAGCGAACTTTTTTAGATATTCTAGTACCTGATGCTATCATCGTAGCATCATAGCTTGTTTCAAACTCACGCATCTCATCTGCAGTTACAGCATGATTAACGATAAAGTTTACGCCTAAGTCTCTTACTGCTTCTATATCTTGAGCATATTTATCCCAAGGCATACGGTACTCTGGGACACCAACAGTAACCTCACCACCAAGAACTGGAAGTGCTTCATAACAATCAACTTCAACACCCTCTAATGCTAGATAGTATGCAGTAGTAAGTCCTGCAGGACCAGCACCAATAACGGCAACTTTTTTACCATTTGGCTTTTTCTTTTTACCTTTACCAGGATGAAAAAAACCTAAGTCATGATCACTCTCATAATCAGCACCAAGGCGTTTTAACTCCATAATTGCTATGGACTCATCTAAGTTGGAACGACGACATTCATCTTCACATGGATGTGGACATACACGACCACAAGTATGCGCGAGTGGCATAGTTTGCCGAGTAGCACGAAGTGCATCATCAAGACGAACATCACGAACACCCTCTATATAAGCAGGAATATCAACATGAGATGGACAAGCATCCATACATGGTGCTGTAATCTTAGCTATATAATCCACCTCTTCGTGGTAATGCTTTGACGGTTTTTGCTCGTTTATGCACTCTAAAAATGTATCTTCAAAGTGTGTCATTAAATCTATTAAAGGATTTGGGACGGTCTTACCTATCTCACATTTAGATGTGAGTTGCATAGACTTACCAATCTCTTTTAAGTGGTCCATGTCAGCGACACTTCCCTCTCCACGAGCAATTTTATCTAGTAAGTCATATAAAATTCGTCCACCCCATCTACCAGGTGCACATCTTCCACATGCTTCAGAATACTCTTGGTATTGGTGTGCATACTCAGTTGCAAGCTTTACAACATCTATATCTGGATCAAAAAGAGCTACACCATCCCAACCAATAAACGCTTTAGAACTTGCATGCTCGTCATATTGTGCTGGAAGATTATAAGCAGATTCCGCCCAATCTTCTTCAGCTTTACCAATATTGTTGATCTGCTCATCGCGCCAAGTCGAGAAATATACTTTACTCAAAACTTACACCTTACCCTTTTTTAACAACGATAGTCCAGTCGACTTCGTTGAATTTAAGTGAATTCATTAGCTCGTAGCCACACTCTTTTACTAAATCAGCAGAGTTTTGAATAGGAGTAAAATCTCCAATCTCAAATAAAAATATAGCTACTTCACCAGCCTTATGCTCGTCTAAAATCTCTTTCATACGAGGTTCATAGTTGTCTTTTAAGTGTCTTAAATCATATCTTTTCATTATCTGTCCACTTCCCCAAATACAATATTTGTTGTTCCTATGATAGAAACAACATCTGGAATATAATGACCAGGTAATAGGTCAGTTAAAATACCAGTATGCCAAAAAGATGGCGCACGAAGCTTAAGTCTGTAAGGATACGCTCCCCCTTGAGAATTGATAAAGAAACCAAGCTCACCTTTTGGTGATTCAGTTGCAACATAGACCTCTCCAACAGGAGGTCTCATACCCTGAGTTACAAGCACAAAGTGTTGCATTAAAGAGTAGTTTTGCGTCATAATATCTAACTTAGGAGCTGAGATATATTGAGGAGAATGAGCCATAAGTTCAGTCTCTCCTTTTTTTACACACTCGTCATACATATCTATAGTTTGATAAAGAATTTTTGCACTCTCACGCATCTCTTGCATATATATACGATAACGAGCATAGTTATCACCTTTATCTGACCAAGGCACATCAAACTCTACTTCATCATAAAGTTCATATGGTTCCTCTTTACGAATGTCCCACTTCACTCCTGATGCTCTAAGCATTGGACCTGTACAACCCCAAGAAAGTGCCATCTCAGTTGAAATCTCTCCAACTTCTTCCATTCTCATTAACCAGATACGGTTTTGATCAAGAAGGTCTTCATAATCTTTAATATTTTGAGGAAGCTTGTCTAAAAATGTTTTGAGCTGAGAGATGAAAGTGTCTTGTATATCTAAAGGCACTCCACCGATACGGATAGCTGCATGTGTTAAACGAGCTCCACAGTAACCCTCGATGATATCCATCAAGTATTCACGCTCACGAAATGCAAATAAGAAGATTGTCATCGCACCAATATCAAGCGCCGTAGTAGCTAACCAAAAGAGGTGAGACATAAGCCTATTTATCTCCAAAAGCATCATACGGATAACTTTTGCACGACGAGGAACTTCTAAGCCAACAAGTTTTTCAACTGCAAGTGCAAAACCATAGTTGTTTGAACTTGAAGCGATATAGTCCATACGATCTGTTGTAGGCATAAACTCATTATAAATCATGTTTTCTGCCATCTTCTCCATACCACGGTGAAGGTACCCAACATCTGGATGCGCTTTTACAATTTGTTCTTGTTGTAAATGAAGCATTAAACGTAACTGACCGTGAGCAGATGGATGCTGTGGTCCGAAGTTTAAAATAAGTTCATTATCTTCTCTATCAAATGTAATATTTTCAAAAAATGGGGATAGTCTATTTTTTACCTGTGCCATATTTTACCACCTATCTTTGAGGATCATCGATAACTTTTGAGCTATCTTTGTCGAATTTTTTAATCAAGAATACACCACCTTCTTCTTGGTAGTTTTGTTCATTTTTAGGTTCATCACCTGTAATCTCCGTACCTTTAGGTACCTCATGTCCAAGTTTAGCAAAACGCTCTGAATCGTATCTGTCTATAGTAGATGTATCACGAATTTCAGGTCCAATCTCTTCTCTTGCTTCTTTTCCATAAATCTTATCTACTTCATACCAAGCTGCAAACTCATCCCCTTGGAGTGGGTAAGTTTTAAGAAGTGGATAGCCTTGCCAGTCATAAGGCATAAGGATACGCTTCATAAATGGATGGGCATTCGCTTCGATACCAAACATGTCAAACATCTCACGTTCAGACCAGTCTGCACTACGAAATAGTTTCTCAACCGAATCAACTGCTTGTCCGTTTTTAATAGTATATTTGATACGGATACGCTTACGTTTTGTCATACTTAACATCTGATAAAAGATTTCAAATTCATCACGTTGTTCTATAAAGTCAATAGCGCTCATCTCTGAAAGTTGTGTATAAGCAAGTTCATCACGCATAAGTTCTAATACACCGTAGATATCCGAAGCATTTATCCATACTGTCATCTGCTCAACTTGAATAAAAGCATCGCTTACAGGAAATTTTGCTTTTATAGCAGCTAAATCTGCAGCAAAAACTTCATCTGATTCTACTTCATACTTTGCAACTTGAGGTGCTTTCCAGAATCTATCTGTATAGTAAGGTTTAGCTTGTACATTTTTTTTGTTTGTATAGGTTCTCATTACATCAACCTTTTTGGCTTTTGCGCATTTCCAGCTTTGTTAGCACGAATCTTCTTTTGAAGCAGCATCACACCATACTGAAGCGTTTCAGGACGTGGTGCACAACCAGGAAGATACAAATCAACAGGGATGATTCTATCAACACCCTGTACTGTTGCATATGTATTAAACATTCCACCAGTATTTGCGCATGAACCCATAGAGATTACCCATCTTGGTTCAGTCATTTGATCATATAAACGCTTAATGAATTCAGCGTGTTTTTTTGTCAAAGTTCCAGCAACTATCATAACATCTGCTTGACGAGGTGATGCTCTAAAGATAGTTCCAAATCTATCAAAGTCATAACGTGAAGCCCCAGAAGCCATCATCTCAATACCACAACAAGCAAGACCATAAGTTAATGCCCATATAGAGTTTGAACGCCCCCAGTTTACAATTTTATCAATACTTGTTAGTGCGACTGGAAGTCCACCATCTTGTGTATAATTTACTTTATGTTGTGCCATTCAAGCGCTCCTTTTTTCCATGCATATACGAAACCAATTGCTAACAATGCTATAAACATTAGCATCTCAACAAGGCCAAACATACCTAATGCCTTATAATCCACTGCCCAAGGGAACATAAAGATAATTTCCACATCAAAAAGTAAAAACAGTAAGGCAAATAGGTAAAACTGAGGTGATACTCTATTTGGTTGTTTTGTTATTTCTGGTCCACACTCATATACTGAGAGTTTAATTTTTTCGCTATCTTTACGTGCTAAGGCACGGGATGCAAGTCTTGCAATCACCGTAGTACCAATAAAAGCACCAAAAGTTACAACGAATAGTACAAATACACCGAAGTACGGATTTGCAGTATTAATATGCTCCATCTAAGCTATCCTTATGTAGTGTAAATCTCTTTGACGAGCAAATATTTTTTTAAAATATTTAGCCAGAAAAGAAAAAGATTTACTCTATATTCTATTTTCTTGTTTTCTAATTTTAGAAAAAACAGTTAGTGCTACTATATCAAAAAGTCTATTAAATACAAGAAGTACCTAGATTAAGAAGGGTCAAATGTCACAAAACGCAACATCTTTTTTGTGAGAATTTCAAAGTGTGTAAAATTGTAATACTTTAAGAGAGAAAGGCTGAGATAAGCTAAAATATTACTTAATTTTTTAACAACTTTGAAGTATTAAGTTGTCACTATGTGACATAACTCCACACTACTATCAAAATTATTCAATAAAGCCCATAACCTTTTCACCATCAAAGTCACCACTTTTTTCTCTTTGAATTTCATGCACAAAATCTTCTAGTTTAAAGAGTGGTTCCTCGCGTACAGCAACTTTATACGCTGTGTTTTTTACTATTAAGTTTATTTGTCCACCTGAAAGTGGGTACTTTGAAAGTTTTTTCACTGTAAAACCTTTCTCATACGGAGCCTCCTTGGGAAGCATCAATTCCCATAGCTTTATTCTTTGTGCCTCATCGGGCTTTTTAAACTCTATCTTATAGTTAAAGCGTCTTGAAAAGGCTTTGTCTATATTTTCAAGGAGATTCGTCGTCGCTATGAGCATACCACGAAAGTTTTCAATCTGTTCTAAAAATATATTTTGCATCTGATTATGCATCTGGTCTGAACCTGTTATGTTTCCACTAGATCGTGAACCTAAGAACTGATCTGCTTCATTTAAAAGAAGTATCGGTTCTGTTTTTGTTTTATCACACAAGTCATAAAAAGTGTCAAAGATTTTACGGACATTTTTTTCACTCTCACCTACATACATAGAGAGAATCTTCGAACAGTCAAAGGCTAAAACTTGGCGTTTAAGAGATTTGGCAAGCGAATACGCTGTCATAGTCTTACCAGTTCCAGCGGAACCATAGAAGATTATTCTAGCATCAATACCACTTTTTTTATCTTTTATACCCCACTCTACAAGTCTTGAAACTACCTTTTTGTCAACTTGTCGCATCAGGTTATCTAAGGTTTCCTTTGTCTCTTTAGATAAAACTACATCTTCTAAAGAGGTCTCAGGATCTATGAGTTCGAAAATATCTTGTTCCTCTATGAGGGCATTGAGCTTTAAACGTCTTACTTTTTTGTTTTTATTTGGGTGTATGATACTTTGGAGGACATCATCTACTATATAAAAAGCTCTTGTAATTCCACCAAAAGGATTCAGCATCTCCTCATAATCTATAATATTTTCATTAATGAGATGGCTTCCATCTTCTAACAATGAACGATTTTTAATACGGTCATATTCATCTATAGATATCAAGTCTATCAATGTATTCATCTCTCGTAAGGAAGCATCTGTAGCATTGTATTCTTCACGTAATAGTGCTATAAATATCACTTGTTCAAGTGTAGCCATCTTTTTTTGAATAAAAAATTTATCTAAAACCAATTTTTCTTCAGTTTGTTCTACCCTTTGTGCGATTCTTTTCTCAAGAAGCTGAAGCTTATTCATAATTCTATCTATACCGAGGGAGTGTTCGTGCACATTTTGTCGGATACTAGACATTTTTTGATAGAGTTCTATACGAAAAAATTGATCTTGCAAATATTCCAAATGGTCGCTATATGGCTTTATCTCAGGTAAATCTATATCAATATTTACATCTTGCATCAACTTTAAAAAGGAGGGGGAGAGTCCAACTGCAGTGTTTAAAAGTTCTAGAGGTGTAACATCAGAAATCTTGACAGGGGTAAAGCTTTGTTGATGCAACCAACCAAGTTCTAGTAAGTTTTTAATCTCACCAAGATGCTCTAAGTAAGCATATTTTTTACTTGGGAAAAGCTCTTGAAGAAGCTCTAAAACTAAAAGGTCATCTTGACCTTGCATATACTTAATTGTAAGGTGTTGAAGCACTTTGGCTTCAGCATCACTACACTTTAGCTGTGAGAATATTTCAGACTTCGATGCATCTTTAGCATCTAAAAAATTAACTAATGTTTTCAATTATACCCTTAAAATTTGTAACCAACACCGGCTGAGAGGATAAGTACATTTGACTCTGCGAAAGTCCCAACTAAACCATTATCGTTAGCATCAGTTGCTGTTATAGTTCTAGCATCACGCATAGAGTAAAGTCCAGCAAGTGCAATATCTACAGACTTATTTATAGCATAACGTCCACCAAGTGATACTGACTTTTGATCAGAATCTGGAAGTTCAAAACCAACTGTTTTTGCAGGAACGGGAGAGTTTTCATATACAAAACCAGCCATGATAGTAGCATCGCCTAAAACTTGAGTAAGACCTAAACGAAAGGCATTTGTGTCTTCCCAGTCTTTTGCTTTAGATGAACCAAACACACCCTCTGCATAAACATCATTAAAATCAAAGTCTAATGATTCGTATGCTGACCAAAAATTTCTCTCATAAACAAATTCAACTGTAGTATCAGATGTAAAAGTGTATGCTGCTGCAATATTTAAAGCAGCTGGCAGAGGGATTGTAACACTAGCATCATATGTTTTGTCTGCTACGGTTGGAATAGTACCAGATGCATATGTACCACCTACAAATGATAAATCAGCAGTACCCTCTTCTGTTAGATTAATTTGTGAACGGTATGTCACACCTATATCTAAACTTTTTGTCGGTTTATATGAAAGAGCTATGTTGTATCCAAAATCAATTGAATCTGCTGTCATATCTTGTTTCATAATAGGAGAATAAGAAGCTTTAATAATACCACTTGAATATACCATTCTAATACCGGCAGCAATAGCCAAGTTATCTCCAATAGGAAGAGCTACTGTAGGACTTAGTTCAACTGTTTGAAGAGAAAACTCTTCCGCACTTGCCTGAGCTGGCTGACTTTCCCATCTTTTAGTCAATCCACCTGGAGTTACCATAGAAAAACCAACTCTAGCTTCCCCTATCTTGGGAGATACATAGTGAAATGTTGGTATAAAAAAAGTTTCTTCTTGGGAATTTAAATTCTCACTCGTTGTTGCCCCAGATAATTTTGACGTATATGTTCCAGTATAATTAATCGCATCAAGCCCTATATAAGTCACATCCAATTCCATAGAATGCTCATCTGCCATAAATATCATATTTGCAGGGTTATAGTACGCTGCATCTGCCCCTGTTGTATGCGCTACATTTGCAGCACTTAGGGCTACTGCATTAACTGAACTTTCTGGGATTTTATATCCACCTGCCATTAAAACTGAACTTGCAACTACTGATGCTAAGATAATTTTCTTCATAATTTTCCTTTTTATGTAATAATCTGGCGATAATACTACATTAGCTTTGCTTAACTTAATCTTCAAATGAGTAAAGCAGTTCTATCTCTTGTTTCCAAATCTCACTATTTATCGTTTCTAAAACGAGTGGTATATCGTCCATGCGTTCATCATTCATGATAAACTTAAAAGCATCTAGACCTATCTCACCCTCACCTAAAGAATGGTGTCTATCTTTTTTACTTCCAAGTGGTGGTTTAGAGTCATTGATATGCATACCCATCAATTTATCTCGCCCTACTATAGCGTCAAAATCTGCCCATGTTTTATCGTATGTCTCTCTAGTTCGGATGTCATAACCTGCTACAAACATATGACAAGTGTCAATGCAAACTCCTACACGAGTTTTGTCTTCTACCTTGTCTATGATGTATGCTAAATGCTCAAAAGTATAACCTAAGTTTGTCCCTTGTCCTGCTGTATTTTCTATAACTGCTTTAACATTTTGTGTCTTATCGAGTGCTATATTTATAGACTCTGCTATCACATCCAAGCACTTATCTTCCACTTCTTTTAAAAACACCTCATCACGCTTTTGAGCAGCTGAGAGTTTTTCTAAATGGCTCCCTGGATGAAAGTTCAGTCTATCAAGCCCAAGTATCTCACAACGCTCTAACTCATCTATGAATGCCATACGACTTTTTATAAGTTTTTGCTCATCAGGATTACCTAAGTTTATAAGGTAAGAGTCATGTGGCAATATATGTTTAGGCTGAATTTTAGAGTCCTCTAAAGCCTTAAACCATAAGTCAAGTGTCTTAGCATCAAGAGGTTTAGCATCCCAGCGTTTTTGATTTTTAGTAAAAAGGGCAAAGGCCTTTGCCCCAATATCTACTGCATTTTGCACAGCGTTTTGCACACCACCAGATGCGCTTGTGTGTGCACCTACAAACTTCTTTGACATATTATTCCTTAGTTTAGTTCTTTGATTTTAAAAATAATTTTATTCTTTTTATCTTTAAAAAAGATTTGTTTATTAGTTACTTTGTATTTTATATCTACATTTTCATCTTTGATTTTTTGTATATATCCATCTTCATTTTTTTGTATGTTCTTAGCATCATATATAGGTAGCCCTAAAAGTATGTGCTGAAGTATATCACTAGGATAAGATGAAACAAGATAGTCTTCATTAAACCCGCCCTTAGTCATGCAACCATCATCTACGCATATAAGATTGTTGATGGTGATTTTTTTGATACTTTTTCCAGCCATAAAAAGTTCTAACTCTATCGCCTTATTTGTATTTCTAACATAGCCTAAGTCTGCGAACTTTATCTGAGGTGATTTTATGATGATAATTTTTGTTTTCGTTTGTGCATACTCTTTAATGCTACAAGCACTAAAAAGAAGTAAGAAAAGTAACCCTAAGTATCGCATCTATTTTATATTCCTCATTTTCGTAAAATTATACTATTTTTGAAAGTGTAGACAAAATAAGCTTCCATTTTCATCTGATTTTACATCTATAGTTATATTCATGGCTTCGGCTAATCTTTTGACTATATCTAGACCTAAACCTGTAGAGTTTTGAGCACTGTATTCTCTGTCAAAAATTTTACTCGGTTCTTTGATACCAAAACCAGAATCCTGAATACATAAGGCCTTATCTTTCATAAAAACATTTATACTACCATCTTCTACATTATATTTGCATGCATTGGAGAGGAGATTGTGAAGTATCTGTTTCAAAGCATTTTCATTGACATTAGCGATGAGGCTACTGCAACTCACTTGAATCTTCATCTTAGGATAATTTTGTTGATGTAAAGAGATCGACTCTTGCGCTATGGCACATACATTTAAAGCACGCACTTGGAATGTTTTTTTCTCTAAAAGTGTTGTTAAACTTTCTTTGAGTTCAGAGATAGTATCTACACTTATTTTAAGTCTTTGTAGTGCTTTTAACTCTTTTATATCTTGGTTTTTTTCTAAAATTTTTATATTAAGCTTCATAGCACCTACGGGAGTGTTCAAATCATGTATCAAGTCTTTTGCAAACTTATCAAGGGTGTGAATAGCTTTCTTAAGAGGGTACAAGGCTTTTCTTGCTAAAAAGTAACTAATACTGGCAAATAGAACTAAGAGCAAAATCTGCGCAAATATAATTTTTACTTTTAATTGAGAGATATTTGCAATATACTCATCCTTTGACTTGTATACTTTGAGATAATATTCTGAACTCTCCATAGGGATAAACTTTGAAAATTCACTATCATTCATTTCAAAATTTCTTATATTAATATGTTGATTTTTCTTTTGAATATACTCATGATGATAATCACCACTAAACTCATCTAAGATCTCATTCATTTTAATATGGCGGGCATATTCTATGAGCGAAAAATGCTCTTTTTTTACCAACTGAGACTGCATCTGCTCAAAGTAAAAAAAACCAACAGCAAGGATAAGCAAGGCGACACTCACAAAGTAAGTGATAAAAAACTTTAAAAATGCACTTTTTTCATGACCCTTCAAGACGGTACCCAACACCTTTCATCGTAACTATAGGGAGCCCTACATTTCTTAACTTATTTATATAGACACGAAGCACCCCCGAACCCATCTCTTTTCCCTCATATAGCTCATCTAAGATGAACTCCTTTGTTAAAGTCTTATTAGGTTGCTTAAAAAAGAGTTCAGTAAGTTTGAGATCATTGGGTGTGAGAGCTATAAAACCATTTTTATCATGAAGCTCATTTTTTTGTATATTAAAAATAAATGAACCGATTTTTATTTCATCTTCTGAAAGTTTAAACTGTTTTTTAAGTATAGCTTGAATGCGAATTAAAAGTTCATCAAATTCAAATGGTTTTTTTATGTAGTCATCTGCCCCAGCATCAAATCCCTTAGCTAAGGATGCTATGTCATTTAAAGCTGTTAAAAAAATAGTTGGTGTAGCATCACCACTCTCTCGTAAACTTACAAGCAAATCAAAGCCATCTAAGAGTGGCACATTAACATCAAGGAGGTAGATATCAAAATCTGTATCATAGGTTGCATCAAGAGCAGCTTCACCATCTTTTACATGAGTGATTTCAAACCCCTCACTCTCTAACAAATCTATCATAGACTCTGCAAATACAGTATCATCTTCAAGTAGTAGTATTTTTATCATGCATAATCATAGCAAAAAAATTACTAGAATAAATAAAAAATCAAAAAAGAATCTTTCAAGAAATCTTAGCAAACACAGAATCTATCTCTGTCCAAGGCTACAACAATAAGCACGAAGTTATCTACTGGAATAATGCTAGCGAAAGTATCTATGGTTACACAAAAGAGGAAGCTGTAAACTCATACAAGGATATCTTCACTCAAAACCTATACCCAAAGATGAATTTAAAAAGTTTTTACTGAACTATTAAATCTATGTCAATTTGTCATATTTTTAAGCATATGCATTTTTTTCATGTAAGATACTGACAAATGAAAATACATATAGATATCGACTGCTTTTTTGTCTCCGCTGTTCGCACTCTTGATAAAACATTAGAAAATAAAGCAGTAGCTATTGGTGGGCGTAGTGATACGAAGATATTTAATAATGAAGCTAAAAAACAAACTGTTAATTTTGAAAATTCAGGTTCATTTGTACCTACTTTTTTTAAAACATATGAAGAGAGTGATGACAACCTCAACACTTTTCGTGATGCTAAGGGAAAAATACGAGGTATTTTAACTACATCCTCCTATGAGGCACGTGCTTTTGGTGTTAAAACTGCTATGAATATCTCTGAAGCACTTCGTCTTTGTCCACACCTTATCATCAAAGCACCAAATATGACACTCTACCAAAAACTCTCCAACGAATTGCATCAGTTCTTAGCATCACGCATTCCTCTTATAGAACAAGCCTCTATAGATGAATTTTATGGAGATCTAACGGGATGGATTGATGATGCTGAGATTCCACAATTTATCGACAACCTACGTCATGAAATAAAAAAAGTTTTAGATTTACCTGTCTCCATAGGTGCAGCAGATACTAGATACATAGCCAAACTTGCCACCACCTTTGCAAAACCTTTTGGATGCAAAGTGATTAACATGTACAATTTTGATGACTTTATAAACCCTATACCAGTGCGTGAATTTGCAGGTATTGGTAAAAGCATGGCAAACCGCTTAGCATCAGCGCAAATTTTTACTCTTGGGGAGTTACGAGCAAGACGGGGTACTATAGAGTCTTGGGGTCCTTATGCAAAAGAGCTATATAAACGTATCAATGCAGAGGTTGATGCACCCATAAAAACTACTCATAAAAGAAAAAGCATAGGTATTTCACGTACCTTTGATCCTCTTTTTGACAGAACAGAGCTAAGAAGACGTGTCCACGTCCTAGCAAGGCACCTTAACTTTGCCATACTCAAACTTGATGTTATTCCAACTGTTTTTTCTCTTAGCATCAGCTACGAGATGAATCAAAAATCTCATAAAAATGTCTCCTTATGCGAACGTTTTACAGAAAAAAAGTTCGATGCACTCTGCATAGAGATGTTTCATCAAGCAGATACGCAAAAAAGACTTCAAGTTATCCGCCTTAGCATCAACTGCTCTAGTTTTACACGAGATTCCAAAAAAGAGCTCTCGCTCATTAACTTTCATGAAGAAGAAAAAATGCAAATCTTAACAAAAAACACACAGATTTTGAGAGAAAAGTATGGTCTAGATGCTATTAAGTGGGGGAGTGAACTTTAAAAAAATATTTGATTTAAACATATCATTACCTCTATATAGCCAAATAATCTATATTTATGTTAAAATACTTTTGATGCTTAAAAAACAACTCATAGAACAATTTCGTAACTTTTACTTTAAAAACTATTATGATGAGATGGAGACACTCATAGAGCACTTTAGTGTGTTTGGTGGCCTAGATATAGAAGTTGACGCTACACTTAGCATCAAAGAACTCATCCATACTCACATCATTAAAAACTTCGATATTTTAAATGAAAAAATTCTTTCGCTCATAGGTCATGACCCTATTAACATCCGTCTTCTTCAGGCACTAGCAGTTGGAGATAGACGAATATTTTCCGCTTTTAAAAGAGCTGGTTTAAACAATGGAAATGGTGGTGGTGCCTTAGAATTTTTGCAACTTCAAGGTCTCATCTCAATGGAGTATTCACGAGAGAAACATCCAAAAGATTTATATCCAAACAGCAAACTCAAACGAGAACTAGCCCGACATCGTATATCTCATAAAGTACTTTTTAATCACCCCATCATAAGGTTTTGGTTTTATTTTATCTCCCCATTTAAACAAAAAATCCAAAAAGGGGAGCTTTATGATTTTTTTAGCTTTTTTGATGACAAACAGAGCCAATACACCTCTTTAGTTTTTGAAGAACTCTCCGCGCTCCTGCTAAACTATAACCTAAGAGATGCACAAATACTTACAAGTGGCAGTTACTGGAATATGAATATAGAGATTGACATCCTAACAATTACAAACAAGGGTGATGTCTATGTAGGTGAATGTAAATGGACAAATCATAAAGTCAATAAAAAAGAGCTACATAAACTCAATGAAAAATGTGAAAAACTTGGATTGAAACCAACACAAACTATCTTTTTTTCAAAAAGGGGATTTTCAAAAGAGTTGCGAAGCTTAGAGGGAGCGAGTTTAGCGCTTTATAGTGCCGATGACTTTAAAGCTCTTTTAAAGAGCAGATAAGACTAAGACACTATTCTCAAAGCTTCATAAGCTTCTGTAAGAAGTTGAAACTTTTGTGTATAGTGGTGCACCATATGTGGATTTTCATGTATGATTTTATCTGGATGGTACACTTTTACAAGTTTTTTATAACTCTTTTTCAAAGCATCTTGCGAAGCCCCTATTGGACATTCTAGGACTGTATAAAACTTATTGTTCGCTTCTTCCTCTGCCTCACGACACAGATCACCAAAACTAAAGTTTGCAAAATCACTATAAAGTTTACTCATAAAATGATTGTCATAAGTATATTGAATTTGATAGTGCAAGATATGTCTTTTGTTCAGCGCACGTTCAAGTCTAGTTTTTGCCTTATAATCACTCACATCCACTACTAGACTTACATCAGTACCACGTTCAACATAGACTTCAAGTTGAGAGCGAAGATAGTTAATTACCCAAGAATTTGGATACTTTAATGATATCAAGACAGTGTTTTTATCATACGCATACAGGTGCACCTTAACACTCTCTTGCTCTTCTAATTTATCTAATTCTATTTTGATTGGCTGGACACCGAACTTTAACATTGAGCGTAAGAAAAACTGATGATCAAAATCATGAGTAGCTGCATGATGTTGAGAAAGCTGGGATAAAAACTCTTCACGAACTTCAGTGAGTGTTTCATTTCTAAAAACCAATACTGCCTTTGGTAAAAAAAGCATCCCTCTTGCATGATGATTTAAAAAATCTTTCATCCAAAATGTGTTGAGTGTTTCAAACCCTGTTGTGATAAGTATGAGGTTATTACGAAGAACTATATCCATATTCCCACCTTTCATTACATTATTGAGAGATTAAAGCATTTTTTGTTCCATTTAATAATAGATATAATCTCTATATTTAAACTTTCTATGTAGTAATTTTAGTATAATTGCGCATAAACTTAATTAGGATTTAGCATTGCATGACAACTTAAATGAAAAATGTGCTGTAGTAGGTATATTTGGACATCAAGAGGCTTCTAAACTAGCGTATTTTTCACTTCATTCACTCCAGCATCGTGGTCAAGAGGCAGCAGGTATCAGCTCTTCTGATGGTAAAAAACTTCATACAATCAAAAAACGTGGTCTTGTTATGCGTGTCTTTGATGAAGAAAAACTCAAAACACTGAGTGGCTCTGCTGCTATTGGGCATACACGTTACTCAACTGCTGGGGATGACTCTATCCTTGATGCACAACCTGTATTTGCTCGTTATGACTTAGGAGAGATGGCTATCGTTCACAACGGTAACCTGACAAATGCTGAAGAGGTTCGTAATAAACTCATCCAAAAAGGTGCGATATTTCAAACCTTTATGGATACAGAAAATCTCATCCACCTTATCGCAAAGAGTGAACAAGAAAAACTCATAGACAGAATCATAGATGCTGTCCAACGTATAGAGGGTGCTTTTTCTTTAGTCTTTTTGAGTCGTACCAAAATGTTTGCTATGCGTGACAGACATGGTTTTCGTCCACTCAGTCTTGGAAAACTTCCAAATGGTGGCTATATAGTAGCAAGTGAGACTTGTGCCTTTGACCTTGTAGGTGCTACCTTTGTTCGTGATGTAGAGCCAGGGGAACTCTTAGTATTTTCAGGAGCAAAAGAGCCTAAAAGTATCAAAGTTTTTGAACCCACTCCTAAACACTGTATATTTGAGTATGTATACTTTGCTCGTCCAGATTCCTCTGTTTTTGGTCAGTCTGTGTATAAGGCTAGAAAAGAGATGGGTAAGGAGTTAGCCAACATCGCTCCAGTTGAAGCTGATGTTGTCATCCCTGTTCCTGATGGCGGAGTTCCTTCTGCTATAGGTTATGCACAAGAGAGTGGCATACCTTATGAGATGGGAATTATGCGTAACCACTACATAGGTCGTACATTTATAGAACCAACTCAAGAGATGCGTGACTTAAAAGTAAAAATGAAACTCTCCCCTATGACTGACATCATTAAAGACAAACGTGTAGTCGTTATAGATGACTCTATAGTTCGTGGAACTACTTCAAGACGCATAGTAAGAATGTTAAAAGAAGCAGGTGCAAGTGAGGTACATATGCGTGTATCTTCACCACCTACAACTGACCCCTGTTACTATGGCGTTGACACTCCAGATAAAGACAAACTCATAGCAGCAAATATGTCTACAGAAGAGATTTGCGACTATATAGGTGCTGATTCTCTAGCATATCTAGATGAAGCCTCCCTTCTAAGAAGCGTAAATGCCAAAAATGATGAGTATTGTACAGCGTGTTTTACTGGCAAGTACATAGTTTAACTAGTTAGATTTTTATGAAACAGATTTTTACCTATGGAAACTATTTAAAAAACAAGTTTTCTTGTAAAGTGTATAAGGTCGGCATCAACATCTCTGGTTTCACTTGCCCAAATATTGATGGTACAGTTGCTAAGGGTGGGTGTACTTTTTGTGAAAACGATTCTTTTTCAGCAAGCACTGGTGAGACTCAGGAACTCAAAGGTTTTCATCTTAACTTAGACTCAAAAGAGAACCCTTACTTAGGGAAACAATTATTACAGCTAGAACAACAATTTTCTGCCATATCTGCTCGTCAAAAAAGAGAATATGGAGCTGAAAAGTTTATAGTTTATTTTCAGTCGTTTACAAATACTTATGCACCTTTTGAGACACTCAAAGCGCTTTATGAAAAAGCCTTGTCATTTGATAATGTGGTAGGTCTTAGTATAGGAACTCGCTCTGATAGCATAACAGATGAGACGCTAAACTACTTAGCATCATTAAACAAAGACAAAGAGATATGGATAGAGTTTGGCATACAGTCTATATATGATGAAACACTTAAACGCATCAATCGTGGTCATGATAGTGATAATGTAAAAAAATGGATATTAAAATCTAAAGAAGTTGGGCTAAACGTATGTGGACACCTTATATTTGGACTTCCAAATGAAGACAAAGCTATGATGCTAGAGACCTCAAAACAAGCATATGAATGGGGGATAGACTCCGTAAAATATCACCCCTTATATGTCGTTAAAAAAACAGCTTTAGCCAATGAATATATTCGTGGAGACTTTACACCCATAAGCGAAGAAGTCTACTTAGATGTGCTTACTCAATCGCTCTTAATGAAACCCGAAAATGTATCAGTCCAACGAGTGACAGCTGGACTTGATGAAGATGCACTTTTAGCTCCTGCATGGTGTAGAGACAAAAACACTCAAGTAAAAAATATCAATAAAGCTTTAAAACCCTTAGGCTTAAAATATTAGTGAGTTATGTATCATTTTTAAATTCAGATATAGAAGAGCTAATGTGAATATAACTTTGCAAATTGAGAAACCTGCTTAAAATATGGTGGATAATCAAAATAAACTCTAAATGCTTTTGCTTGTCCTGGTTTTAAGTTTTTTGCGACTACAAACTCTTTTGTGATGGTTTGAGGGCGATAAAGGATGTTTGCACCACCACTAAAAAAGTCAAAGAAACCACTTGCTTTATAAAAGTTACCACCCTTAACATTACCCGTAGCATGTCCTTTATTGACTATTTTTATCTCAAAGGTTACTGTCCCTATCTCATGCAAGCCATCATTAGATACTATCCCCGTATAGATAATTTTTTCACTACTTAACAATCGTTTATTTTTTAATTTGTGCAAACTTGCTTTTTTAGTATACTTATCAACCACTACAACTGAAAATCCGGCGATTAAGGTAACTATTAAAGTAACAGACATTATCATCGGAGCAACTAGTTTTTTCACGGGTTGCTTCAATGAAGCAATAACTCCACCAATCAAGATTAAAAGCAATACGCCAAACACTACAAAGTGCCAATAATTAAAAAGTGTCATCTACAGTCCGCCTCTAGTGCAATATTATATTTTTTTGTATAGGTAAAAGGTTCTACTATAAGCTTAAACCCTATCTCGTTGCCCATAACTATATCTTCTTCAACAATCGACATTTTCATAATAGGCTTTAATCCATAGATATAATTTTTATATTTATTTTCACTTGCTCTCGTGACTATAGCTGTTATGAGACATGCTTCAAAATCTCTTTGCGAAGTATTTTTTAATTTTCCTAAGACAACTACAGCCTTTGTAAATTGAAGTTTTTTCTCTGAAGTAAGTGTTAATTCATTTTTAAAAAGATACGTATGAAGTTTCGCATAACCAACGATTGGTGACACCATTAAAAACACGAAGGCAAAGAGTACTAAAAATATAGATAATCTAGCTTTTCTTCTAAAAACAAGTGCCAACACAATAAATAAAAAAAATACGAAAAATATACTAGCAAATAAAATATAATCATACTTTATGAGCGAGTCCATAAAATCTAGTATTTTGTGCTTCATCTTCTCTACTAAGTATCTTCTCTTGAATTTTTCTCAGCTATCCCACTCATATCAAACCTTCTTGCTAACTCTTGTTTGATTCTATCTGGTGAGATGTTTTTCACAGCAAGGGCAACCAACATATGATAGGTTAAATCTGCTGCTTCATAAATCATCTCTTTTTCATCATCATCTTTATAGGCAAAGGCAAATTCTCCAGCTTCTTCTACAACTTTTTTCAAAATTGTATTTTCACCTTTATGGATTAGCTTCGCTGTCCATGATGTAGTTGGGTCTGCAAGTTTACGCTCTTGGATAGTATGGTAAAGCGTGTCTATGACTCCATAAAGAGCCTCAGAACTCACTTTAACTTCACCTTGTGTCTCACCAGACTCTAACTCTGTAAAAAAGCAAGATTTTCGTCCAGTATGACAAGCTACGCCCGTTTGAGTCACTTTTATAAGAAGGGTATCGTTATCGCAGTCGATATTAAAAGAGTGTATCTCTTGGATATGTCCACTTGACTCACCTTTTTTCCAAATGCGTTGCTTGCTTCTTGAGAAATAATGCGCAATCTTAGTTTCAAGGGAAAGAGTTAATGCTTCTTTGTCCATATATGCCATCATTAAGATTTCGTTAGTGCCGACTTCTTGAACGATGACAGGAAGAAGTTCACTTTTCTCCCAATCTACCCTGTTTAATATCTCCTGCATCACTATTGAGCCGAGCTTCTTTTTTGTGGGTTTTTCATATCTACCCAAATATTTGGAGTTGACCCACCAGGCGTTAAGAAGATTTTTGCATCTTTATTTGCACGAAGGGCATCATTAAACCCAGCTTGAACTTTCATCTGCTCTAACTGTAAAAGTTTAGATGTCAATGATTTGCTTATGAGCATATTTGCTTTTGCTTTTGCATCTGCTTGAATAGTTACAGAATCAGCTATACCTTGTGCTTCAATTCTTTTCTTTTGAGCTATACCTTGTGCTTCAGCAGCACGTTTCAACGCTTCTTGTTTTACACGTTGTACATCTTGTTCTGCTTTTTGTACAGCTTGTTTTGCTATTTGAACAGCTTCAATTTGCTCTTTAACCTTAGTAGGTAAAACAATTTCACGAAGCTGTACTGACTGTAGGTCTGCAGGAGAATTTTTAAGTCCAGATACACTATCACGGATTCCTGTTTCTATGGCGTCTGCTATAGTGTTTCTAAGTTGAGGAAGAGACTCTGCATCATACTTACCAACAACATTACGTACAACATCACGAACAACAGGATTGATGATTTTATCTTCCCAAGAGAATCCCCAGTTAGAGATAGTTTGTGCTGCATATCTAGCATCAAGTCTATACTGTACAGTAAGTTCTATACTAACAGGAAGACCACGCTTGTCAAGAACTGTAATAGCAGGCTTAGAACCAATCCCAGATCTACTTCCACCGCTCGCTTCTATACGTGATGCATAGTTAATGATACGAACTTTAGTATCAACAACATAAACTTTTTGAATCACTGGGATGATAAAGTGAAGACCTGGAAGCAAGGCTTGGTCTTGATACTTACCATTAGTACTTAAAATTCCACGTTGCCCCTCTTCGATGATAGTGAAAGGTTTTGCAAGCACTAGCATTAAAACTATTGCGATTAAAAAGTAAACTAATCCAGCTTTACCGCCACCAAAGTTTAAATCAATTTTTGGCATTTGTGGACCATTGCCACCTCCACCAAAACCACCACCAGAGTTTCCTCCACCATTCCCAGAGCCATTGCCTTGAGATTTTTTCTTGTTAAAATAATCGTTCATATCTGATGCCATTTTTATATTTTCCTTCATTTATTTTTTTCCTTATTTTGTTGTTTTATTAGATTCTGAATTATCATACCCTTGTGGTACAAGTTCAGAATGACGAACTGTTTCGAATGATGAACTGTTTCGAATGACGAGCCCCAATCCGTCATTCCGTGCTTGACACGGAATCTAGTCTATATATGTTAAATAGTGCTCATACTTAGCATTTCTACCAAATACGATATCAAAATAAGTTGACTGAATTTTCTCAGTCATCTCACCGCGACTTCCACACCCTATCTCTCTAGCATCAACCATTGCAACTGGAGTTATCTCAGCAGCAGTCCCTGTTAAAAATGCCTCATCAGCTACATAGACCTCTTCACGAGTAATACGTCTTCGAGTTACCTTTATACCAAAATCTTCCGCCATCTCTATAACCATTTTTTGAGTTATGCTCGCTAAAGAATTGTCATTTGGCGGCGTTATAAGCTCGCCATTTTTCACCATGAAAAAACATGCACCACTAGCTTCGGCAACATAACCTTGATCATCTAAAAGTAAAGCTTCATCGTATCCACAGTCTATAGCTTCAAACTTAGCCATTTGAGAATTTAAGTAGTTCGCAGATGCTTTTGCCTTACCCATATTTGAAGTATTTGCAGGTCTTGTCATAGAAGCTATTTTAAGTTTTATACCACTTTTTAAACCCTCTTCTCCTAAGTAAGCGCCCCATTCCCAAGCAGACATTACAGTCTCAACTGGTGCATCTTTATGGTATACACCCATCACACCATAACCTAAAAATGCGAAAGGTCTTAGGTAAACATTTTCCCCTGTAAATTCATTTTTTCTTATAAGTTCTATCTGAGCCTTATTCATCTCTTCAACAGAGTAAGGTATATCTATAAGCGTCATTTTAGCAGACTCTTTGAGTCTTGCTGTATGCTCATTTAAACGAAATATTGCATAACCTTTTTCAGTTTTATAAGCTTTTGTACCTTCTATAACTCCATTTCCATAGTGTAAAGTGTGAGAAAGTACATGTATCTTAGCATCATCCCATGCTACGAACTCCCCATTCATCCAAATATATTTGGCTGCGTCCATTGAATCTCCCGTATTATTAATTGTTGCTATTTTATCTAAAATACTGTTTATTATACTTAAGGGCACCTCTAAAAACCCTTGTATCCTCAGCATTATAGCAAATATGCTAATACAAGGCGAAAATTCGCAGGAGCTACTAGTAGCTTCAAGAGTTTTTAAAGTAAATCTTGATGTATGAAAGTGTTTCTAAAGTATATTTATATATAATACAAATTATAATTTGAACCACTACTATAAAGGGGGCTTGTTTTGTCAAACAATCCAGAAAAATCTTTAGATGATATCATCGAACAAAGAGAAGCAAGAGAAGCTATAATCTCAAACGAAGAAGCACAAGAGATTGCGAAACAAGAAGAGATTTGGGCTGAAGAAGCACAACATGAGACGCATATATTTGAAGAGGTAAAAGATGTATCACCTACACAACAAACATTTGAAGCATTACCAGCTGACCATGTATATACTAAGTATGAAGATATAGATAAAGACCTACTTCAAAAAGATATAGAAGATATCAAAGAAAAGATAGGTCCAGTTGGACAAGAGGATTTTCAGCACCTTCTTAAACTTGAACGCTGGTCGCGTGGAGCTACATACTTAGGCTTTTTTATGATTTATGTTGTCACTGCCTTAGAGCTCTCAGCTGGACTTGGTTCTTTTGGCTTTTGGACTCTTGGCATCATAGCAGCTGTACTCATAGGGGTGGGTAATGTTACTAGATGGGCAGATATAACTCACCCTATCCTTCATGGGGCTTATGACAAAGTTCCAAATGTACCTTTAAAATACAAGAAAAAAGGCTATGCTCGTGGAACAAGACGTTTTGTAGACTGGCTAGACTGGATTAAACCAGATGCTTGGGAGTATGAACACAACATTATGCACCACTACCATTTAGGTGAAAATGATGACCCAGACAATGTTGAGAAAAATCTTCAATGGCTCATCACTTCACCAGCGCCATATTGGGCAAAAAAACTAGTAGTCTATGCTTTTGCTATGGTATGGAAGTTCATCTACTATGCTCCAAATACGATGAGAATTTTAGACAACAAAGAAAGACGCATAAACAAGCAACCTGAAACTACTGAGTATAACTACCTTCCAACAAACGACACAGGAAGAAAACTATGGAAAGATTTTTATCTTCCATACGGACTTTTTCAGTTTGTTGGTATGCCACTTCTGTTTTTACCTCTTGGATGGGGTGCAGTTTGGAGTGCATTTATCATACTTGTAATGGCTGAAGCATACGCAAATCTTCACTCATTTTTAGTCATCGTTCCTAACCACTCTGCTGGAGATATTTACCAGTTCTCAGAGCCACACAAATCTCAAGGCGAGTTCTATCTTAGACAAATCATGGGAAGCGTTAACTACAATACAGGAAGTGACCTCATAGACTTTACACATGGTTTTTTAAACTACCAGATAGAGCATCATTTGTTTCCAAATACACCGCAGTCTTACCAACAAAAAATGCAACCACTTGTAAAAGAAGTGTGTCGTAAACATAACATTGAGTATAGACAAGAATCTGTATGGATACGCATACAAAAAACAGTAGATATGATGATAGGAAAAGACAAAGCCCTCCGCGTTGATGGAGTATAATAAGTAAAAAAATATTTATTATTTGTGAGTATTATAGTATCACTTAAACTATAGATACTCACAAACTTCACTTTCCCTTGACAAGATACTAAAATACACATACAATGTAACTATGAAAATACGTATCATTAGTTTAACATTGGCACTATTGTTCATCTCTATCTTGACCTTTGAATACATCTCAAGTACAATAGTTTTAGAAAGTAAACCTATTAAAACTATTGAGTATGTTTTTGAAAAAAGAATCATAGACAAATATATTGATGATGATTTCGTTCTATCTCATCTCACAATCACTCTACAACAGAAAACTTACCACAGCCATACCGTAGAAGAGACTTTCTACAACTATCTTCATTTAAGTAGCATTCTCAGACCACCCATCCAAGCATAATTTTTACTTTCATATATATTTATAAAATTTATTACAAGGAGATAATTATGCTTAAAAATAGCGTATTATTAAAAGGTAACGATGTATTTAAAAAAAGTTACTTTAAAAAACATAAACTAGAGTTGCTAGATTTAGCCGAAAATGGACAGCATCCAAAAGCACTTTTTATTGGATGTGCAGATTCAAGAGTGATACCAAACCTTATAACACAAACTAATCCAGGGGACTTGTTTGTTCTTAGAAATGTTGGTAACTTTGTAGCACCCTATAAACCAGATGAAGACTTTCATGCCACAGCATCAGGCATTGAGTACGCTGTAACTGCGCTTAATGTTTCAGAAATCATCATTTGTGGTCATACACATTGCGGGGCTATAGCTGCTCTTTATGAAGAGATAGAAGACAAACCATTTGTCCATACTAAAAAATGGCTCACATTGGGTGAAAAAGCAAAATCCCTTGCAAAACTCTCTATTGGTAAACAGGCTAGTCATGATCAGCTTTTACGACTGACTGAAAAGCTTTCAGTAGTGTATCAAATCGAAAACTTATTGACCTACCCTTATGTAAAACAGGGTGTAGAAGATGGAAGTATTCATATACATGGATGGATATATGACATAGCTAATGGGGATATAGAGTATTATGACCCAGATGCATCTAATTTTAAATCACTTGAGGATTTAGACCTTAAAGATACGCATCATGATACATAAGCATTTAGATTATTACGCGAAGCATCTTAAGCATGATGCTCCGGCTAGTATTGCCGTTTTTCTTGTAGCTTTACCCTTATGTTTGGGTATAGCTATGGCATCAGGGGCTCCTCTTTTTGCAGGTCTTATAGCTGGGATAGTCGGAGGACTTGTCGTTTCATGGGCAAGTGGATCTCAACTTAGCGTATCTGGCCCTGCGGCTGGACTTACTGTTATAGTTTTTATGGCGATTGAAACCTTAGGAAGTTTTGAAGCATTTTTACTCAGCGTAGTTATAGCTGGTGTCATTCAACTTGTCATGGGATATTTACGAGCTGGTATCATAGGGGCATTTTTCCCATCATCTGTTATAAAAGCTATGCTTTCTGCTATTGGTTTGATACTTATCATAAAACAGATTCCACATGCTGTAGGCTATGATGTAAGCTTTGAAGGGGATGATAGCTACATGATGGAGAGTGCAAACTCTAGTTTTCATGAGCTTTTTGACTCCTTTGGAGCGATTTCACAAGGGGCTACAACTATCGCTCTAGTTTCTTTAGCTATACTCATACTTTGGGATACCTCATGGATGAGAAAGTTCACTGTCATTCGCCGTACACCAGGTGCACTTATAGCTGTTCTTTGGGGCGTTATCTTTAACCTCATCGCTCTTGAATATTTTCCATCTTTTGCAGTTTCACCAAAACATTTGGTATCACTCCCTATTTTGAATGATTTTTCAGAACTTACTGCACTGTTTGTACATCCTGATTTTAGTGTCTTTCTCAACCCTCAAGTCTATGTAGTTGCCATTACTTTAGCCATCATAGCAAGTCTTGAGACACTATTAAGCTTAGAAGCGGTCAATAAACTAGACCCTCTCAAAAGGATAGCCCCAACCAACCGCGAACTTAAAGCCCAAGGTTTAGGCAATATTTTAAGTGGACTCATCGGTGGTCTACCTATCACTGCCGTTATAGTAAGAAGTTCTGCAAATGTTCATGCTGGTGGAGTTACTCGTATATCTGCCTTTTTACATGCAGTATGGCTCTTGTTAAGTGTACTTTTTTTAGCAAACTATTTAAACATGATACCGCTCTCAGCACTTGCTGCGATTTTACTCTATATCGGTTTTAAACTTGTCAATCCACACCAGTTTTATACCATGTACAAAGATGGATTAACGCAATTTTTACCTTTTATTATCACCATCATTGCAGTGATAGCAACAGACTTACTTCAAGGTATCATCATAGGTATATTTGTAGGATTATTTTTTGTAATTCGTGCGAATTATCATGCATCTATCACAATGAGGAACGATGAAGATAAATATACCATACAGTTTCATAAAGATGTTTCTTTCCTTAACAAAGCACTTTTAAGAAAATTACTTTTAAAAGTACCAGAAAATGCAACTCTTGTAGTTGATTGTTCAAAGTCACAATATGTTGATCATGACATTATGGAGACAGTTGAAGACTTCATCAAAGCAGCACCAGACGACAATATAAAAGCAACACGAAAAGCATACTGCCACAACGAGATAGGAGAAAAATAGATGCAAAAAATTAAAAAGATACTTATAGCAAACAGAGGTGAGATAGCACTTAGAATCATAAGAGCTTGTAAAGAACTCAACATAACTAGTGTTTGCCTTTTCTCAGAAGTAGACGTCAATGGGGCTTGGTTAAAAAAAGCCGATGAAGCATACCCAATACTTGGTAACCCAATAGAAGCCTATCTCGATTATGAACGGATAGTGACCTTAGCAAAAAAAGCTGAGTGTGATGCTGTCCATCCTGGGTATGGATTTTTATCTGAAAATGCAGACTTTGCACAAGCATGTACAAACGCCAATATCATTTTCATAGGCCCAAGTGCTGAACATATCGCTCTCTTTGGTGATAAAATAGCCTCTAAAAATGCCATGAAAGATGTTGGTGTCCCTGTACTCCCAGGAACAGATGAACCACTCGCTACCTACCAAGAAGGGGAATCTTTTGCCAAAGAGATAGGCTACCCCATCATCATAAAAGCTGCCTTTGGTGGAGGTGGACGCGGTATGCGTATAGTCCATGATGCTAAGGATTTTAAAAAATCATTTGATGATGCGCAGAGTGAATCTCGTAAGTTTTTTGGACGTGATGAAGTATTTATAGAACGCTACTTACAAAACCCTCGACATATAGAAATTCAAGTTATTGCTGATAGTTATGGAAATGTTGTGCATCTTGGTGAGCGTGACTGCTCCATTCAAAGGCGACACCAAAAAGTAGTAGAGATAGCACCAGCACCAAATTTAAATGACGATGTCAGACAAGAACTTTTTCGCGTCTCTATAGATGCAATGAAACAGCTTGGATATGAAAGTGTTGGAACTATTGAATACTTAGTAGATACACAAGATAATTTTTACTTTATGGAGATGAATACTCGCATACAAGTGGAGCATCCAGTGACAGAAATCATCTCAGGATTTGACCTCATCCAACGTATGATAGAGATAGCAGATGGTGATAAACTTCAGTATAAACAAGATGATATTCACTTTCATGGTTACGCTATAGAGTTTAGGATAAATGCAGAAGATGCAAGTAGAGACTTTGCTCCACATCCTGGAACTATTACAGAGTACCTTTCCCCCGGTGGTCCAGGAGTTCGTCTTGATGCTATTGCCTATAAAGGATATGAGATTCCAACGTACTATGACTCTATGATAGGTAAACTTATAGTATATGCTAAAAGCTGGGAGGGCGTTGTCAAAAAAGCACAAAGAGCTTTGTCTGAGTATATCATAGAGGGGATACCCACTAACATAACCTTGCATCAGCAAATTGCTAAAGATGAAGACTTTAAAAATGCACGTTTTGATACTGGATACTTTGACAAAAATCTTGCTACTTTTAATCTTGAAGCCAATAATCAACGGAGAAAAGAGGAAGAAAAAATCAAGCACTTAGAAGATATAATAGCATCTATAAAAGAACATAACTTAAACATTAGACATTAAAAAGAAGGAAAAAATTGTTAGAAACTAAAAACTTATCAGGAAATATATTTGGAGGTCTTACAGCCGCTATAGTTGCGCTCCCCCTAGCCCTTGCCTTTGGTGTTCAGTCTGGAATGGGTGCAATTGCAGGACTTTATGGAGCGATTGCTTTAGGCTTTTTTGCATCACTCCTAGGTGGTACAAATACTCAGATATCTGGTCCAACAGGTCCAATGACAGTTGTTTCATCAGCAATAATTGCAGGAGAAATCGCAGTATATGGCTCCGTTGAAGCAGCTATTGGAACTATAGTAGCTACTTTTGTCCTAGCTGGTCTTTTTATGGTTGTCATGGGTGTGGCTCGCATAGGTCAATATATACGATATATGCCGTATCCTGTCATTTCTGGATTTATGAGCGGAATAGGCATGATTATCATCATTATGCAAATATTTCCTTTTTTTGGTATGAAATCACCAGGGAAAATACTTGATATATTTTCAAACCTTGGCACTATAGCAAATGAAATAAACAAAGAAGCAATTTTTCTTTCTTTAAGTACTCTTGCTATCATATATCTTTTTCCTAGAGTAACAAAAAAGGTACCATCCACGCTCGTAGCACTTTTAGTACTCACATTCATCACAGCATTTTTAGAACTCAATGTTCCAGTAATAGGAAATATACCTAAAGGTTTACCGGATGTACATATAGATACTCTATTAAACATGGACTGGCACCATCCTATGGTTATGATTATCCCTGCCTTAACCTTAGCATCATTAGGAGCTATAGATTCACTTTTAACCTCTGTAGTAGCTGATAACATGACAAAAACTCAACATAATTCAAACAAAGAACTTATTGGGCAGGGTGTAGGAAATATGATTGCTGGTATTATAGGAGGACTTCCAGGTGCAGGGGCTACTATGCGTACAGTTGTCAATATTAATGCAGGAGGCACAGGTAAACTTGCCGGCATGATACACTCTATCATCTTACTTATAGTCCTCCTTGGTGCTGGTGTATATGCAAAGCTCATTCCCCTTCCTGTGTTAGCAGGTATCCTAGTAAGTGTAGGTATCGGTATCATTGACTACAAAGGTATCAAACATATTTCAAGAGTCCCTCGATCTGATGCTGTAGTTATGTTAATAGTACTAACACTTACTGTATTTGTAGATCTTCTTCAAGCAGTTGCCGTAGGCCTTATAATGGCATCATTACTTTTCATGAAACAGATGGGTGATACAGCAGAATCAAGAGCAGTGAGCTCTATACTTGATGATTTTGAAACTTCTCCAAGTGAAGCAGATGAACAAAATATCTCAAATAACATCAAACATCAGATATATATCCAACATTTTGATGGACCTATCTTTTTTGGTTTCACCTCACATTTTAAAAAAATGATGAAAGAACTTCCAGATGTCAGTGTAGTTATTTTGAGGATGGAAAAAGTACCAAGTATTGACCAGTCAGGAATGTATGCTATCGAAGATGCAATTTTAGAGTTACAAAAAAAAGATATTACGGTCGTTATAGTAGGCATTCAACCGCAACCATTAGATATGTTAAAAAATATAGACCTCATCCCTAATCTAGTTGATAGTGAAAATATATTTACTACTTTTAACGATGCTATTAAAAAGCTTCAAGATTGTCAATTAAACTTCAAGAATGACAGTTTAAAGAATAAAAAACATAAAATTCTTTGGCGATACTAAGGAGACACAATGTTAAGAAACCTAGCTATTGATGAAAATATAAAAAAGATTCAAGAAGATGAAGTAAACAACTACTGCACGCATAGAGTAAAACCTACGATGCTAAGCGGTGTTAAAACGGAAGCCTTGCTAGTCTTTGCGAGAACAGCACTTGAGAGGTATTTTGTACATATAGATGAGATGAAGTATTCACCCGAAGTTGGCTCAAAAGAAGACACTGACTTAGTATATAAAACCTTAAGTGACTTAAAAAATAACTTACAAAAATATGTAGTCAATGCGGACTATCTAATAAATTTAGTCCAAGGGGCTAAGATAAATGCTCAGATGAAAAAACTCGCTAAACATGAAGAGCCATTAATGTATTATTACGATTCTATGGCCCACAAAGTGAGTACTCATTTTATGAACAAGCCCGCTTACATCCCTGAGTTTTTAGTTATATGTGTTTTAAGTCACTGGATAGTCGAGGAGGAAAAGTGCATCGCTCTTTATCCATTTTTACAAGATATTGATTTTGAAGAGTTGATATATATTTTTGAATCAAACAGAAAAAATTTTAAAAAAGACGACGAAGACATCATCTCTGATATACTCAATGTAAGTGCAGAAATTATTGAAAAACTAAAAAATGCTAAATATAAAGTTAACAAAGAGAGGGTTTCTAAAACGAGAAAGAAAAAGTAGAGCTCTATGCTCTACTGTATGTGTCTAGAAGAAAAACTGAGAAGTTACTTTGATTTTTTGAACATCTTTTGCTTGTCCGCCATTGCTTGTAGCATCAACACCGAAGTGGTCTTGTTGATACACAATTCCAGCTTTTATAGTATTTCCTTTTAAGTACCAGTTGATACCACCAAGAGCAGATGTCACTGTAGCATCAGCTAAAGCTTCATATCTATCTTGCGTTTCATATCGTACAAAAGGAGCTACAAAACCCCACTCTGCAATAACATATTCACTTGTTACATACCAACCAGTAGAATCACTTGTTTCAAGTCCACCAGTAGTTGGATTCCAGTCTTTTACAACATTACTAAAGTCAAAGTATTCTGCTTGTACAAAAAGACCTTTGTAATGTGCTGAAACCTCAAGATTGATTAAATCACGATTCACATCAAAATCGCTTCCATTACCAATAGTTCCTGCTAACTGAGGAACTGACCAGTATGATGCACCAACTTCAAAGTGTTTCCCTTGTCCAAAATATGTTTCAGTTCTTGAAGTCTCTTCCCAACCATCAAATGGTGAAAGTACCACTTTCCCACCAAAGAAATAACTTTGTTTTGAAAGCTCTATAGCATCTGACGATGCTTTATCACCAGCTGCATCATAAATTTTATTAGGAGATGTAGCTGCACCTGTTGCAATTTGATAATGAATTTTCTTATCCCAATCTCCATACATCTGAACATTAGTTCCACGACGGTTAAAAGAGATGTACTGCGCTGCTATATCAGCGATATAAGGTCTATCGTATGCTATGACACGAGCTGATTTTACAGTTTCAGTACGAGAAACATCTATCTTTGCACGGTAAAGTTTAAAGTTTACAAGAGAGGTATCAAATGGTTTTTTAATTTTAACATAAGCATCACCTACATTAAATGTCCCCTCATCATTTTCTATACCATAGTTAGATTTGTCATTACGAACATCCATAGTAAAAGAGACACCATGACCAAAACCAGCAGCTACCTCAAAACGAACACGGCGAAGATAAGCATCACTGAGATTAGTATTTGTTTTATTACCATTATAGTCAGTATTGACATTTTCAAAGGTACCTTGAATCCGTACACCAGCTTTGAGCCACATATCTTTGTTGTCATCAGGAACAAACTTCATATTTATATGTGTTTGTTTCCCAAGCATAAATTCTGGAGATTTTTCATCCATAATAGTAATTTCATTAGCACTTAAGCTAACAGAGGCAATAGCTAGAGTAGCTATAGTTGATATAATTATTTTTTTCATCTATTTATCCCTTGATGTTTGTTTGATAGCGAAATGATATTACACATTTGTTACATTTTGATTACACTTTGTAACCTAACTTGTAACCAAAGTGCAACCAAGAGACTTTATACTTCTGCCATAAAAATATTAAAGGAAGTTAGATGAACAAAATCATTACAACAGCATTAGTAACAACAATGCTTGCTACTACTATATATGCAGGCGAAGTACTTAAAGGAAGTGGAGCATCATTTCCATACAGTGTCTACCAAAAATGGATAAAAGCTTATAATAAAGAAACAGGTATAAAAGTTGATTATATTAAAAAAGGTTCATCTAAGGGTATTAAGGATGCAAAAGCTAGAGCTGTTGATTTTGCAGGTACCGACAAACCCTTAAGCCCAAAAACACTCAAACAAAACAAACTTTATCAGTTTCCAGCAGTAGTTGGAGCTATCACTATGGGTTATAACATTCCAGGAATAACAAACTTACAACTTTCTCGTAAAGCTATCGTAGCTATAGCAGCTGGTAAGGTAAAATACTGGGATGATGCAGTGATTGTAGCATCAAATACAGATCTTAAACTTCCACATGAAGAGTTAACTTTTGTACACCGTGCAGATGGAAGTGGAACTACTTATAACTTTACGTACTACCTTTCTAAAGTAAGCAAGGGTTGGAGAAAAGCATATGGTGCTAAAAAGTCACTTAACTGGCCAGGGAACCAACATATTGGTGGAAAAACGAACTCTGGAGTAGCTGCACTTCTTAAACAAGGTAAATACACTGTTGGGTATATCGACTACGCTGATGCTAAGAATAATGACATAGCGATGGCTAGTGTTGAAAACAAAGCAGGTAAATACATAAAACCAACTCTTAAATCTTTTCAAATAGCAGCTGCAAAAGCTACACTTGATCCTAAAAAAGATTTTTACGCTATCATCGCTGACCCTAGTGGAGCTGAATCTTACCCTATGATTGCTGCTACTTTCATCCTTGTGCCTGCTGAAAAACCGGTAATGGACAAAAAAGTAACAAAATTTTATAACTGGTGTTATACTGATGGTCAAGAGATAGCTAAAAGTTTAGGTTTTGTTCCACTTCCAGATACTTTAACATCTAAAATAAGAGCTTATTGGGATACTAAAGGTATTAAGTAGTTTAAGTTTCTTTTTTTAAAGTAGATTCCAGGTCAAGCCTAGAATGACGACTCCCCGTCATTCTCAACAATCATCCGTCATTCTGAACTTGATTCAGAATCTCATTGTAACCACTATGTAACCAAATTTCTCTATAATCCCAAAATTAAATTTAAATGGGGTTATAGGCAATGGAAAAAATCTTTCGTAATCTTGCTTTTTCAAGTGCTTCTTTAGTATTTGTCATACTTATCGGTATCTTTATCACTCTGTTTTTAGCATCTAAAGATTCTATAGATGAGTTTGGTCTTGGTTTTATAGTAAACCCAAATTGGAATACTGAAATTTCACTCTCAAATCCAAATGCCAATATGGATATGGATATGGATATGGATGATAGCAGTGCTTCAGATGATATGATGATGCTAGATGATGAGGATGATATGCCTGCTGAGGCAGACACTATGCTCTTTGATGAAGATGTAAAAGATACATTTACTGAGTATGGGGGGCTTGTTCCCATAGTCGGAACATTGCTAAGCACTATCATAGCTCTAGTATTTGCGCTTCCTATCGCTATGGGAATAGCAGTCTTTTTAGCAGAAATTGCACCTAAAAACATCGCCTACCCTATTGGGATAGCTATAGAACTTCTTGCAGCTATTCCTAGCATCATCTTTGGTATGTGGGGACTGTACTATTTTGCTCCTATAGTTGCTGACTTAGTGGGTGGCTATCAAGTATCGCTTTTAACCGCTGGTTTAGTTCTTGGAGTAATGATACTACCATTTATGGCAGCTATCACGAGAGACTCTATGAATACAACTCCCGATGTCCTTAAAGAAAGTGCTTACGCAATGGGTGCTACAAAATTTGAGGTTATTAAAGATATCATCTTTCCATACTCAAAAGTAGGTATTATCGGAAGTATCATCTTAGCACTTGGTCGTGCTTTAGGCGAAACTATGGCAGTTGCATTTTTGATAGGTTCTATTTTTACACTACCGAGTTCTATTACAGACCCAACTATTTCTATACCTGTAGCGATGGCTAATAACTTCGGCGAGGCAGCTGGTCTTGGGGAAAGTTCACTGTTTTATCTTGCACTCATACTTTTTATCATTAGCTTTGCCATCATTAGCATCGCAAAACTTTACTTTTTAAGAGGGGCTAAATAATGCGTTTATTGATAAACAAAATAGTACTTGGACTCTCAACTCTCTCAGCACTTATAGGGCTAGGCTTTTTAGCTTGGATTCTTATAACACTTTTCATAAAAGGTCTTGGTTCATTTCACTTTAGTCTCTTTTTAAATGACCTCATTGATGGTGGGCTTCGTAACCTCATCGTTGGACAGTTCATCTTAGCAGGTATCGCTGCAGCTATTGGTATACCTCTTGGTATGGTTGCAGGGATTTACCTTCAAGAGTATGGTCGTAGTAGATATGCAGGACTCATCCGAAACCTTAGTGACATAATGATGTCAGCACCTTCTATAGTGATAGGTGCCTTTGTCTATGCTATCGTAGTAGTACCATCTGGTGGAACGAGTGGTTTTGCAGGGGCGATTGCTCTTAGCATCATGATGCTACCTATCGTCATCAACACAACGGACAATATGCTCTCACTCGTCCCTCGTGAACTCCGTGAAGCTGGAATAGCACTTGGTGCTTCAAAATACAGAGTTATACTAGATATCGTTATAAAAGCAGCAAAAGTTGGGATCATGACAGGGATCCTTTTAGCCTTTGCGCGCATCATCGGTGAAACTGCACCCCTGCTTTTTACATCTGAGACAAGTAACTACTTCTCACTTGACTTGAGTGAGTCTTTTCCATCACTTACTGTGAGCATCTACGACCTAGCGAACGAGCCAGAAGAATCAAGCCGTGACCTAGCATGGGCTGCTTCATTTATACTTACTGTATTGGTTTTAACCATAAACTTAACTGGTAGATACTTTACTAGAAATAAAAAAAGATAAAATACTAAACTTAAGGAACAAAGATAATGCCAGTAATGAACATCCAAGACTTTTCATTTACATACCCAAATGTTAGTCACCCATCATTAAAAAATATAAACATGAAGATACGCAAAAATAAAATCACTGCCCTTATAGGCCCGAGTGGTTGTGGTAAATCTACACTACTTAGAAGTATGAACCGTATCCATGACCTCTACCCTGGAAACAGATATGAAGGTACTATAGACTTACTTAACGATTCAACACAAAAAATGGAGAATATCTTAGATATTAAAAAAGAAAACGAATTTATAGAGCTTCGTCAACGTGTTGGGATGATATTTCAAAAACCTACACCTTTTCCTATGAGCATCTTCGATAATGTAGCCTATGGTCTTAAAATTGCTGGTATCAAAAACAAGAGTGAACTTGCAGGCAGAGTAGAACAAGCTCTCAAAGATGGTGCACTCTGGAAAGAAGTAAACGATAGACTCGACAAATCAGCTATGGGCTTATCTGGTGGACAACAACAACGTCTTTGTATAGCAAGAGCGGTAGCAGTCAAACCAGAAGTTATCCTCTTTGATGAGCCAACTTCTGCACTTGACCCTATAAGTACAGGGGCTATTGAAGAGCTACTTGTTGAACTTAAAAAAGATGTTAGCATCGCCATAGTGACACACAACATGCAACAAGCTAGTCGTATCAGTGACTATACAGCATTTATGTACCTAGGTGATCTCATAGAGTTTGATAAAACAGAAAGTATCTTTTTAAATCCAAAAGAGAAACAAACAGAAGACTACATAACAGGGAGATTTGGATAATATGTTACAAAATTTTACAGACAACTTAGAACTCATAAAGAGCAAGGTTACAGATATAGGTGATGGATTATTAAAATCTAATGAACTGATCCTAGATGCACTAGAAGATTGTGATGCTCAAAAGTTTCATGATGCTAAGGGGTTCATCAAAAATATTAGCTCTAAAACTGATGAAATCGACAATGAAATCATCAAAGTTTTAGCGTTATATACTCCAGAAGCAAGAGATTTAAGACGCGTTGTAGCTTACTTAAAAATAACCAATGAACTCTCACGCGCCTGTGCGAACACAAGAAGTTTCATAAAAGGTTTCACAGATGTATGTGCAGATGTAGATACGAAAACTATCAAAGAGTATGCACTCCCTATGCAATCATCTACAGTAAAAGCTATCAAAACTACTATAAATATGATAAATATAGATGACATTGACGAGATACAAGAGTGTTACAACGATGTACTTATAGAGGAGAGTAAAACTGATGACCTTTACGAGATGGTTGAAGCAAATCTTCATGATATGGCAAAAGAATTAAATCAATTTGAAAAGTTTTACAGAATGTTAAGAGCCCTAAGAAAAAGCGGTAAAATAGCAGACCGAGCCTCAAGCATAGCAAATCTCCTAGTATACATCCAAGTAGGTGGTAACTTTCATAAATAGAACAAAGCCGAATGAGTATCAGCTTTGTTTTTAAGTTTTAAAATAAAAAGTATCTAAGGACTACACTTCCAGTTGTTCCAAAACCAGGGGTGTTTGTACCTTTATATCTGTCTCCACTCATAACCTCTAAACCAACTTGTAATGCTACTGAAAGTTCATTTTCTACCAAATAATGCTCAGCACCCACTAGCGCTTGAAGTGTAATACCATTAGCATTTGAATCTATCGTGTATCCTAAACGTCCACCAGCATAGATATCTACTTCTTTTTTTTGCATTACGTTATAGTAAGCACCAACACCAAGAGTTTGATACTCATCTGTTATGCCTAACTCAGGCTCAACTCTTAGTCCAAAGTCAAAATCCAGTGGCACCTTAATGGTTGGAGCCTCTTGTAACGAGGACTGCCCTGCACTTAGACCTAAACCTATTTTTAAGCCCTCAGCGGATACTGAAGATACAACTATACTCATAGCAACCAATGATGCTAAGATTATTTTTTTCATGAAAACTCCTTATTTGTTAATATAAAATATTATATCACGACTTATCTTAAACGACAAAGATAGTGTTACCATCTTGTCACCAAGCGAGAATAATTTAGTAACATCCTAGCTTTATACTTCGTCAAATTTAAAAACGGAGATTCAAAAATGAATATCAAAAATAAAATCGTTCTTAGCTTACTTACTGCTTCTGTAGTAATGATGTCAACAGGTTGTTCTAATGATGACACAACTGCTGCTGTTGTAGTTCCTGATGTTAACTATGAGGTTAAACAATCTGCTGACCTACTTTCAAGTGTAAACACTGGTGGTGCTAATGCTACAGGTTCAAGAATCACTGGTACACCAATTGCACCAGCTACAAAAACAACTCATACAGGTCACATTACAGCTGATGCAACTTGGGATAATAATGTTACTCATATCCTTAGTGGTTTAGTTATAGTTGATAGCGGTGTTACTTTAACAATCAACCCTGGTACAACTGTAGCTGGTAAAGCTGGAACTGGTACTAGTACATCTTATATGGTAGTAAATACTGGAGCTAAAATTATAGCTGATGGTAATGCAACTGACCCTATTGTATTTACTTCTGAAACTGCTGTTGATGGTGGAACTGCTGCTGTTGGTCAATGGGGTGGTTTAACTATCATCGGAAATGCTGCTAACTCTCAAGTAGCCCCATATGAAGTTGATACTCAGTTTGTTGCTGGTACATCTAATTTAGCAGATAACTCTGGTAGCCTTACATATGTTAAAATCTTAAACTCTGGTATCACTATGGAACAAGATAAAGAGATCAATGGTCTTTCACTTGTAGGTGTTGGTTCAGGGACTACTATCACTGATATCACTGTTGATTTATCTGATGATGACTGTATCGAAGCATGGGGTGGTACTGTAAATATGTCTAACCTTACTCTTACGGGTTGTACTGATGACTTTTTTGACATCGATGATGGATACTCTGGTACTGTTACTAACATGGTAATTAACAATCAAGGTTCAGGTAACTCAGGAATTGAGATGAGTGGATCAACTGCTGCTGATTTTAACAATGTTTATATCGGTTTAGGAACTAACGCAATCAAAGATGGTGGAATCTTCTTCAAAAAAGATGGAATCGGTGGTCACTTTACTGATGTAACTGTTGAAAACAATGCAAGTAACACTTCAGGTGCTATCTATACTCAAGGTACTGCTGACATTGCAAACATCTCTTTCACAAATGTAAGCTTAACTGGTACAAGTGAATACAAAATCACTGAAAATGAAACTGACTCTTCAGGTTCTGCTAAAGCGATTTTCGAATTATTCTAGCCCTAGGCTAACCCTTATTTACTCCCTCTTACAGGGAGTAAATATTACTTCTAAATGACATAAAGACTACAATGTTACCAAAGCGTAACTTTAGTGCAACATCCACGTAACCCCTCAATTCTATACTTCCATAAATAAAATCACACATGGAGTAAAGATGTTTAACACACCTAAAATTAGCCTTATTGCTTTAGCACTTTGTACTACGCTTATAAGCACAAATCTCTTAGCATCAAACGATGAAGATATGGTTAAAGCCATCATGAAGTTACGCGCAGATGTAGAGTCATTATATACACAAATAGATCAGAATAAAGATGCTTATAAAGCTAGTATGAAGTCACTTGCACTTCAAAGTGCAGATAGTGATGCGCAGATAAATAGAAAAATAACATCTATAAAATTATTAGAACTTGATTTAGAAAAACTTAAAGTTCAAATTGCTAACACATCTACAAGTAATATAGTTTTAAAACCTCTTTTAGAGGAACTCATAACTGCACTTGAAACAAGCATCATAGAAGGAATTCCATTTAAGGTGCAAGAACGTTTAAGTGCACTTAGAAAAATACAAGACGACTTAGATGAAGGACTTATAACGAGCGAAAGAGCATTAGCACTTTTATGGAGCGCTTATGATGACAATATACGTTTAACAAAAGAAATCGGTCTGTTTAAACAAAACATCGAAATAGACTCAAAAAATATCTTGGCAGATGTAGCAAAAATAGGCACAGTTATGCTTTATTTTAAAACTCCAGACAATAGAGTTGGTTATATAACTGAAGACGAATCTGATAACTTTGTAACTAAAGTTGCAAAACAGGAAGATGATATAAAAGAGATACTTTCCCTTTTTGATGCCTTAAATAAACAAATACGTACAGGCTTTTTCACACTTCCAAATGCACTAGTACTTCAAGGAGATAAATAATGAATATTTTTAAAATACTTTTAATGACTTTAGTGTTTTTAACATCAATCAACGCAGATGAGTTAAGTCAAGCTTACAAAAAAGAATACACATTCTTAAAAGCACAAAAAACTGAACTGGAAAAAAGACTAAAAAAAGAGACTCAACAACAAAATATAGAGATTACAAAATCTTCTAAGACTGTACAGAAAAAGCAAAAAAAGTTTATCGACCTTGCTAAAAAACTAAAAGAACAAGAAGTAATCATCACTAAAACAGCTGAACAACTTCGTTCAAAAACAAGCAATGCAGAAATCGTAAATTCTATAATCATCCAAGCAAAAGCATCTCTCGGTGAGTACAACATTGCTGTAAATGATAACTCCGTAAATGAGTTAGACACTCTAAAAACTGCTTTTTATGACTCTTTAAAACTTTTTCAAACACTTTCATCTATAAGAAAAGAAGAAGGTAGTTTTTACCTACTTGATGGAACAACTGCTCGTGGGGAGATACTTAAAGTTGGTAATATAGCTGCATATGGTATAAGTGCAAAAAGTATGGGTGCCTTGGCTCCAGCTGGTAATGGAATGTACAAAATTTGGAATAGTGATGCTAAGATGACTGCAAAAGCATTATATGAAAACCAAAATCCTAAAAATCTAGATATCTTCATCTATGAAAACTTAGATAAAGATATAGAGTACAAGGTAGAAAAAACTTATAAAGATACAGTTATAGCTGGTGGAGTTATAGGTTACATCATCTTGGGTCTTGGTGCTTTTGGTTTAATACTTTTGATTCTTAGAGTAGTGTTTCTAATAGGTGCTGGTGGTAATGTTAAAAAAATTACTGACACCGTAGCTAACAAGCTTGAGAGTGGTAGCGATGCTAAACAAACTTACGAAGCAGTTGAAGCTTTTGATGGTTCAGCGGCAAGAGTTATTCGTTCTACTATTAGAAATATTCACAAAGAAAAAGAACATATTGAAGACATCGTAATGGAAGCTATATTAAACGAAAATTCTTCACTTGACAGATACGGAAACTTCATCTTAGTTATAGCTGCAGTAGCACCTTTACTTGGATTGCTTGGAACTGTAACAGGTATGATAGCAACATTTGACATCATTACAACTCATGGTACTGGAGATCCTAAACTGCTTAGTGGAGGAATCTCTGAGGCACTTGTAACTACAATGCTTGGTCTTGTAGTTGCTATCCCTCTTTTACTTTTAGGAAATCTTATCAGCGGATGGGCTAGTAACATTAAAGACTCTATGGAGCAAAGTGCACTACACATAGTTAATCTTTTTGAGAGACATAACGCGTAATGATTGATGTATTTGTAGAGTTTATGAACAAAGGCGGCATTGTTATGTGGGTTCTTTTTGCTCTTAATCTTTTACTATGGTATGCACTTGGGTTTAGATATATGAATCTTAAACGTGGAGTTCAAGGAAATATTCGTCGTTTAGTAGAGAAACATTTAGAAAAAGGTGCGTCTAAAAAGATGAAAGGTTTACTTGATGAAGCAGTAGCTACTGCAATCAAAGCAAATGATGAGGCTAAGAGTTTAGGTAAAAAACCAAGAGACTTCATGACAAACTCATTGATGCCTTACTTTATAGCTATCAAAAAGTACTCTATTGTTGTAAAAACAATAGTTATTTTAGCGCCGCTAATAGGACTTTTAGGAACTGTAATGGGAATGATAGAAACCTTTGATGCCCTACAAAATTCAGCGATGTTTTCTCAAGGGAACTCTATCAGTGGTGGTATATCAAAGGCACTCTTTACAACTGAGTTAGGACTTGTGGTAGCTGTTCCAGGTTTACTTCTTGGAAATATACTACAAAAAAAGCAAAATAGGTTTGAGTTAGAGTTTGAACAACTCACAGACATAATAGCTACTAAAGAAACATAAGAAGGAAAATTATGAGATTTAAAAAAAGAGAACAAAACGTTGATAATATAGATGTATCACCATTAATTGATATGGTGTTTATACTTCTTATATTTTTCATGGTTACAACTACTTTTGTAAAAGATATGAAGCTTGACCTTAACCGTCCAAGTGCAGCTTCAGCCTCACTCTCAAATGCAAAAGTTATCCGTGTATACATTGACAATAACCGTGAAGTTTATATAGATAATCAAGCTATAAAAGTATGGGCTATACAAAGTAAACTAAGAGATTTACTTAGAAGCTCTACTAACAAAGCTATCTTAGTAGTTACAGATACAGACATACCCGTTGAAGCCCTCATAGATGTTATAGATGAGTGTAAACTTAGCGGTGCTCAAGATGTTGCTGTTTCTACAACAAAAGAGTTAGGCTAGATTATGTCAGCTAGATTATTTGCACTTGCTTCAATGCTTTTTGGAGCTTTTTTAATGGTAGTCCTTGTTATCTCATTTAACAAAAATGTAGATGAGAAAGAGGATGATGCTAAGAAAAAATCACGCATCGTTAAAATGAAGGCACAAAAAAAGGTACAAAGTTCTAAACCTAAGCCTAAACCTAAGCCTAAACCAAAAAAGCAAACGCCAAAAGCTCCACCACCGAACCTAACCAACTTGATAGGTGGTATAGCTATGGATATCCCTGAGTTTAACTCTGGCAATATCACAGGTGACTCTAAAGAGCTTTTAGATGACATCATCGAAGACACCGTTATGAGTGAAGGCAGTGTAGATAACAAACCAAAAGTCACCAACCGTTCCCCTATGGAGTACCCAGCACGTGCTGCAAAAAATGGGATAAAAGGTTTTGTCATAGTAAACCTTCTTATAGCTAAGGATGGAAGTGTAGAGCTCGCAAAAGTTATAGAATCACATCCACAAGGTGTATTTGATGCAACTGTTCTTAATGGTGTTCGTTCTTGGAGATTTGCACCAGCAAGATACAAAGGCAAACCTGTAAAGGTCTGGGCAAAACAAAAAGTAAGTTTTAACTAAAGGATAAATATGAAAACAAATAATTTAAATACAATCATTATGACATTCTTACTTTTGTTAAGTACCTTTGTATATGCAGACAAAAGAGATGAAACTCAGATAAATCACTTAAGTTTAGCAACTTTGATGATATATGATGCTTCTTATGACAAAGCAAAAGATGAATTAGCACTTGTAAATAAATCTGCAAAAGAGTTTGATGAGTCAAAGTACTATACTATTAAAGGTGTACTTGCTACAAAAACTAAAAACTATAAAGATGCTATTGTGAACTACAATAAGGCTATCAATGCAACAAAAGCAAAAGAGTTTAAGGCACCAAAGATTTACACTAAAGAGAAATATCTTTTTAGCATAGGCGCATCAAAAGAAGTAAGCTCTCCAAGCAAAAAATTTGATGCTAAGGCTGTAAAAAAAGAAAAACTTGAAAAACTATATCTATACTTAGCACAAAGCTATTATAAAGTAGATGCTTATAAAAACACCGTAATTTCACTTGACTTAGCAGGGGACAAAGGAAGTGATAGAGCCTCTTTATACGCACTTCGTGCTGAGTGTTACTACAAAAGTAAAGACTATCATAATGCGATAGAGGCACTTAACACTGGAGCAAAACTTTTTCCAAAAGACACAACTCTTTTAAAACAAAAGTTTTACTACCTAGCAAGTTTAAAACTTTACCAATCAGCGATAAAAAACGCAAAAGTATATATGAACAAAATTGATGCGGACGCTAAGGAATATGTCTTATTAGCACAACTGCTTATAGAAGCCTCTCAAGTCAATGAAGCAATTAAAATTCTTGAATTTACAAAGGTAAAGTTTCCAAAAAATGCAAAAGTAAAAATGCTTCTAGGTCACATGTACCTACAACAAGATATGCCTCGAACAACTGCGTATATGTTTAAGTTAGCATCTTATAACAACTCAAAATATTTAAGCGATGCTGTAGAGATGCACAGACGAGTAAAAGACTACTCACATGCTATCTTTTTAAACACTGGTATAACTGATAAAGTAGAAAAAATAAAACAAAAAGTAGCTATTTATCTTGAGCGTGGCGAATATGAAAAAGTAATAGGCCTTAAAAATGCCCTCAAAAGATACAACATCTTAGAAGATGACAATATGAGATATGCCTTGGCCTACGCTTATTATATGGCAAAAGACTATGAGATGTCACAAAAACATCTCAAACAGATAAGAGACAATGAGCTTTTCATAAAAGCAACGCTCATTCGAAAAAACATACAGATGTGTGAAGATAATTCAATGGAGTGTATTTAGATGAATATTTATAAAAAAATTGTATTGCTAGGTTTTGTACTCTTAGCATCATCACTCTTTGCCAAAGAGATAGGGACTATGAGTTTATTTACATTTAAAAACTCACAGGCTCTTAAAAACACAGAGGTTATCGTTGATGATACACAAAGTGTTAGAACTGATGAGGATGGTTATCTTCAAATGTTTTTAGAAGTTGGACGTCATCAGGTGGAGATTTTTGCAAAAGATGAAAAGGGTTATAACCTTGGGTATATAAAGAAATTTGTAAATATTAAAAAAGATAAAGATACGCAAGTAAGTGCTACATTTACCAGTGGTGATGACTTTATCAATATCGATACACCTATGGATGGAAGAAATATTATTGATATAAAATCTTTTGGTGAGGGATTGTTTGAAGGAGTTGTTCTCTCTTCACAAAACAATAAACCTATTGCAAATGCTAGAATATTTGTAAAAGGGACAGATATTGATACAAAAACAGACCAAGAAGGAAAGTTTAGTATCACCATTCCAGCAAGTGCCAAACTTACTATCTCTGTCATCCATTCGGAATATTCCTCTTTAACTATAGATGATATTTTTGTGAAAAAAGGGGCTACCCTTCAAAGAGATATTTCACTTTCACCCTCTAGTATGGAACTCGATGAGTTTGTAGTCCTAGCACCTAAGGTTCAAGGTAGTATGACAAGTATCATCGCTGAAGAGAAGGAATCGACATCAATTTCAAATATTTTAAGTGCTGAAGAGATGAGTAAAAAAGGCGATTCTTCTGCAGCAGCTGCACTTAGAAGAGTTACGGGAATAACCTTAGTTGGTGGAAAAAATATCTATGTTCGAGGATTAGGAGAAAGATACTCTAACATTGAGATGAACTCTTTACCCCTCCCCTCACCAGACCCTCTCAAACGTTCAGTACCTCTTGATATATTTCCAGCAGGAGCTATCCAAAGCATGAAAGTTCAAAAGAGTGGCTCTGCGGATATACCTGCAAGTTTTGGTGGAGGTTACATCGACATCAGAACAAAAGAGGTTGCAAAAGAGGACTACATAAAACTCTCCATAGGGGCAAAAGCAAACACAAACACAGGTACAAATGTGTACTCATACCAAGGTGGGGGAAGCGACTACTTAGGTTTTGATGATGGATACAGAGAGATAGACCCTTCTATACTTAATGCGACACAAGTAACAGTAGGGGAGCCTATACAGGATTTCACTACTAATGATTTTACGAAGGCTGAACTTTCTGAGTTTACCCAAAAATATGTCAATAGAAACTATGATGTAACTCAAGAAGCACAACCTTTTGGCTTTGATTTCGGTTTAGAAGCAAACAAAAATATAGAGTTGGCAGACAAGCATACCCTTTCTGTATTTGCAAGTTACAACTACGAAACAGAATCATCATCAAGAACGGAGCAATATTCTGCCTATGATATGCAAAAAAGTACTGGAGAGCTTTATGTCAAGCCTACTCAGTATGGAACAATAGACCAGTCTGTAACTGAATATATACATAATGCTATGATTAACGTTGGCTATAACTATGCTGATGTTTTTGACCTTAAGTATACAAAACTCTATACAAAAAATTCACAAAGTGTTACAAAGGTTGCTGATGGAATTATGGGCAGTAATGACGAATACTATACAAAGTACTATTTAGAATGGCAAGAGAGAACCTTAGATGTTGATCAAATAAACGCTAAATTTAACTATGCTTTTTTTGGGCATGAAGCAAACTTTAGATTTGGTCTTGAAGATGCTATGGCACATCTTTATCAACCAAATAACTATCAATACTCTTTTAGAACAGAAAATGCTGAACCTTTTTTAGATAATAAGATTTCAAATAACATTGCAAACAAACTAGATTCTACTGATGATCTTACTGCTTTGTACTTAAAAAATAAGTTTCATTTTGAACTACTTAGTAACGAAGACTATATAGATATCGGATATTCACAAAGTGCAAAAGAGAGGGGTTCTGAACAAAACAAGTACTTCTTGAGAAAAGTAGCAGGCTCTGCCATAGTACCCGATACTGATATGACAGGAAATATAGAGGGTATCTATGATGAATATGTACGCCCTGATATTGCTTACGATTCACGCTCACTTATGGTAGGGACGCTCTTTAAACCAGCTGATAGCTACAATGCCAAAGCAGATGAATCAAACATCTATCTTAATTCATTTTTAAAACCATTTGAAAATTTTGAAATTCTTGTGGGTGCAAGATATGTCCAATACAAGCAAGATGTAGAGCAGTTTTACTTAGATAATGATAATAATGTCGCTAGTAGCATAGAAAGCCTAAGCATTGATAAAGTGTACCCAAGTGGTGGACTAAAACTCAAGCTAGATAAAAACAATATCATAGATTTTGCATTTTCTCAAACATATATAGTCCCTGACTTTCGAGAGTTTACTAATGGTGAATACTTTCACCCGTATGAGGTTGCAACTATAGTAGGTAACCCTGATCTTGTAAATACTGATATACTCAGCTATGATCTTAAATATGCACACTACTTTTCAGATAG
>JALSLR010000013.1 GCA_026988245.1 Sulfurimonas sp. | reverse complement strand
ATCTGGAGCCAAAAATATGTAAACTCTAATTTTTTAGCCTTTTTAGGTGCTTCTGGATTCAAAAAAAAATGAGATTTTTATGAATTTGGAGGTGTGTTAAATGTTATGGAATGATTTGGGGTTGTACATCAGATTAACTTGTATATACTTTTTATGGTATAATCAACCTATGAAGCTAAAAAAACTCATCACTTTTTCATTGTTTTTTGCATTAAGCTTTAATGTTATGCATGATTTTGCCTTTGCACTTTTTGATGAAAATCACTGCACAACGACAGAGTATGTCAGTGAATTAGAAAAGCCAAGTTCACACCATGATATTTGTGATGTCCACTATAAATTTCATCAAGCTATCTTTTTGCCAACCAAAGAGATAATACTTCCAAAAATAGAACTTGAGTATACTGAACTCGTTTCCATAGATGAATCCTACTACTTTAATAATCCTCAAGAACTTTTTAAACCCCCTATCATATAACCTAAATTCAAATAACTTCTTTACAAAATACAATATAATTTAGGATACAACCATGATAAAAAATTTATCAATGCTTGTCCTACTTACTGCGACACTATTTGGACAAAATTTTGAGCAGTTTTTAGACAATGCAATAAAAAAATCGCCTTATTTAAAGGCATCAAACTTAGGTATAAGTCAAGCAAAAGAAAGCGGAGATGCACTAACAAGATATGCAAATCCAACACTTGAACTTGAACTTTCAAACTTTACCCCAGATGTTGGAGACACTGCACTTGGATATAGGACTACATATTCACAACCAGTGAGACTTTGGGGTGTGGGCAATGATAAGGATGTTCTCTCTCTTGCTCTACATAAAAAAGCATCTTCACTCTATCAACTCAATAAATCAAATTTTATAAAAACTGTTTCACTTTTATATACAAGTTATGCGAACAATGAAAAACTTCTATCCCTAGGAAATGAAGAACTGAACATCGCTAGGGGTATCTACAACATCTCAAAACAAAGACATGAAGCAGGTACAATTTCACAAGGTTTAAAACTTCAAGCTAAGGTTGATTATGAGATGGTGAAAGTAAGAGTTCAAACCTTAAAACTTACTCTTATGAACTCCTACTATGCACTTTTAAAAAGTGCTGGAATTTCACAAGAAATCAGCATCGATTTTACTCATACATTTTCTTTAATTAAATCTTTTGAATCTAAAAATAACCCAGACCTTTCTTTTATAAAATCAAAGCAAACAAAATTTTTAGCAGAGGCGCAAGTCAATTCAAATGCTATAGAATGGGTATCACTATTTGCCGAATATGAGGCTGAACCAAATCAAAATATCATGAGATTTGGAACAAATATACCCCTTGCTTTTTTTAATACCAAATCTCAAGAGGTGAGAATCTCACAACTAGAAGCAGATAAATCTAAGCTCACTTCTATCAATGAAAGTGCTAAACTTAGCATCGAAGTCTTACGACTAACTAAACAAAGAAACCTACTTTTAAAGCTCAAAGTTCAAAATGAGCAAACTTTGGAAACTCAAACAAATCTACTTAAAATGTTTGAAGATGGGTATAAAATAGCGAGTGTAAATCTACTTCAACTTCAAAACATCAAGAATAATGTGATAGAGACTAAAGAAAATATCATTAAATTAAAAACTGCATTAGACCAAAATGCAATCAATACAAACTATATAGCAGGAGCATATAATGACTAAAATACTTTTACTAATAACACTCTTTTTTCTAAGCCTAAGTGGCGTAGAGATTCCAACCATGAAGGCAAAGATTCATCCCTTTCATAAAAACATAGAACTTAATGCCAAGATAATTCAACTTCCAAATGCAAAACAATCTATCATGTCACAAGTGAGTGGTCACATAGAACAGTACTTTGTCAAAGAGGGACAAAGGGTAAAAAAAGGGCAGAAAATTGTCCTCATAGAGTCTATACTGATCTCTAAAATGACTGCGGAGTTTGTGTCACAAAAAAAGCAACTCCAAGCACAAGAAAAAAACTATAAAGCTACACTCAGTTTATACAAAAAAGGGATGACTTCACTTCAAGAACTCAATCAACAAAGTATCAAAAAAGATGAACTCTTGGCTAAACTCAATGCACTCAAGTCACAGCTTAAGACACTAGGTATTAACACCATGAGATTGAAAAAAGCTTCAGCAGACTTTATACTCTATGCTCACAGTGATGGGATAGTATCTCGCATACTCCAACCACAACATTCAAGTATCTCACAAAACTCGCAAATAATCTCGCTTGTAAAAGAGAAAGCCTATTATCTTAAATCTTTTGTGCCTTTAGAGTATGCATCTCAAGTCAAAATAGGTCAAAAAATAGTTATAAACCCCAATGGCAAACTTATCATCTCCCATATCACGCAAATATTGCCAAAGGTTGATGAAGACACTCAAAGAATCGTTTTACTATCTTCCATCGAAGAGTCAGCCCAAAATCTTTTTATAAACTCTTATATACCTGCGACACTTTATTTTAGTAACTCTAAATCTTTAGTAGGAGTTCCTAAATCAGCCTTATCTTTTTTCAATAATGAGTGGGTAGTTTTTATTCCTAAAGAGGAGGAGCACCATGAGAAGCATGATGAAAAACACGAAGATGAAGAGCATGAAGATGAAGAGCATGAGCATGAAGGACATGAAGTTCCTTACGAAATACGTGTTGTTAAAATTGTAGCCTCTGATGAAAATTTTATTGGTATTTTAGGGCTAGAAACTGGGGAAGAATATGTAAGCGACAAATCATACTATGTAAAATCTATGATGCTTAAGTCTTCTCTTGGCGAACACGGTCATTAGGAGTATAGTATGTTACATTACCTCATAGATATATCACTTAAGTATAAACTTTTAGTGATTACACTTTTTTTAGCCATCAGTGCCTTTGGTTATAAGGCTTACACGGAAATTCCAGTAGATGCCTTTCCGGACATCACACCCAAGCAAGTTGTTATCTATACAGAATCACCAGGAAATTCAGCAGAAGATATTGAAAAACTTATCACCTATCCAATAGAGTCAGCACTCTCCGGGATGAATGGGGTTAAACTTCTTATGTCTAACTCTATCTTTGGTTTATCTTATGTATCTGTCTTTTTTGAAGACAACTTAGATATTTACTTTTTACGTCAATTAGTATCTGAGCGATTAAGCTCGGTGGATATCCCTCAAGGATGGGGGAAACCTGTGCTTGGGCCAAATACTACCGGTCTAGGTCAGGTTTTTTGGTATGAGCTCCATGATACTACAGGTAAATACTCCCTACGCGAGATACGCGAGATGCAGGAGTACATCGTTACACCACTTTTTAAAAGTGTCTCTGGAGTTGAAGATGTTATTGGCTGGGGTGGTGATGAGAAACAATATAATGTTTTAATAGACACGAAAAAACTTCAAAATATCGGCGTGACCTATGGTGATATTGTAGATGCTCTGCAAAAAAGCAACCAAGCTGCAGGGGGACAATATCTCGAGTTCAACCGTGAACAATATCTTATTCGTGGAGCAGGTCTTTACAAGTCGCTTGAAGATATACGCAATACAGTAGTAAAATCCAGTAAAGGTCAGTCCGTTACTATCCGTGATGTTGCTATTGTTGAAGCTGGTTCAGCACCTAGATTTGGGGCGGTAAGCATAGATGGTAGCGAAGCGGTAATGGGGATGGTTCTTCAAAGAACTGCAACTAATGCAGCTAAAGTAGTCGAACGCTTAGAGGAAAAACTCCCTACTGTAAATGCTGCACTCCCTAAGGGTGTCGTGATAAAAACGATCTATGATAGAACAGAAATAACCCATAAGGCTGTAAACACTATGACTTCAGCCTTAGCATCAGGGGTAGTACTCGTAGCTATAGTACTGTTTTTGTTTTTATTTGAACTTCGTAGTGCGTTCATCGTTATCGTTTCACTTCCTCTTTCACTTCTTATCGCTTTTTTACTTATGGACTACTATGGTGTAAGTGCCAACCTGATGAGTCTCTCAGGTTTAGCTATCGCCGTTGGTATGATAGTTGATGGGACTATAGTTATAGTTGAAAATACTTTTAGACGACTCCACGAAGAACCAGATGCTGACAAGCTAGAGATAGTCGCTTCTTCTGCAAAAGAAGTTGCCACTCCGGTAACCTTTGCAGTGCTTATCATTGCGGCAGTTTTCATACCATTGCTTTCACTCGACGGTCTTGCTGGGAAGCTTTATACTCCTATGGCACTTAACATAGTTTTTGTTATGCTTGGCTCACTCGCTGTAGCTCTCGTACTTGTTCCTGTGCTTTCATTTTTACTTCTTAAGCCTTCAAATTCTAGTGAAAATGCTATTATGCGCTCTATCAAAAAAGCCTACACACCATTTCTTGATATGGCACTCCATCATGCTAAAACTATATTAGTAGCAGTTAGCATCATCTTTATAGCCCTAGCTTACATACTCACTCTTCAAGGCAGAGAGTTTATGCCTGAGCTCAATGAAGAATCTAT
>JALSLR010000012.1 GCA_026988245.1 Sulfurimonas sp. | reverse complement strand
AAGAAGAACAAGAACCATTTATAAATTTAGTAAATATTATTATAGACTCAAAAGAAAAAATAGCAAAATACAACAAACACTTTGATAGTTTAAATGCTGTTCAAAGAATAGAGATACAAGAAGAGATTGAAAAGTTAGAAAGTTTAGTAAAGAAAAGTGTTGATGAGATTGATAGTTTGGTTTATGATCTTTATGACTTGAGTAGTGATGAGATAAAGATAATAGAAGACAATAATGAAAGCTAAAAACCTAACAATCAGAAATTCAACAGCAGAATTTTTAATCTTTACAACTGCTAAAACCCATGACACCATAGAAGTAAAAGTAGAAGATGAAACAGTATGGCTAACTCAAAAACTCATAGCTAAACTTTTTGATGTATCAGTAGCCACTATAAATGAACATCTAAAAAATATATTTAAAACAGATGAATTAGAAGAAGATTCAGTTATTAGGAAATTCCGAATAACTGCAAGTGACGGAAAAAACTACAATACCAAACACTATAATTTAGAAGTAATTATTTCATTAGGATATAGAATTAATTCAAAAAAGGGTACAGAGTTTAGAAGATGGGCAACACAAGTTCTAAAAACTTTTACTACTCGTGGATATGTACTTGATAATGAAAGATTAAAAAATGGAAGTTATTTAAATCCTCAATATTATAAAGACTTAATATTAGAAATAAGAGATATTAGAGAAAGTGAAAGAAATTTTTATCAACAAATAACAGACATTTATGCAACTGCTCTTGATTATGATTTTAAAGCTCCAACTACACAAGAGTTTTTTGCCACTGTACAAAATAAACTTCACTGGGCAATTCATGGTCATACTGCATCGGAACTACTAGTTGAAAGAGCTGAGCATAAAAAAGAGTTTATGGGATTAACAAACTGGAAAAAAGCACCCAATGGAAAAATATTAAAATCTGATGTCACAGTTGCTAAAAATTATCTCTCACAAGACGAGATAAAATCACTCAATAGAATTGTATCAATGTATCTTGATTATGCAGAAGACCAAGCGGAGCGAAATATTCCAATGACTATGAAAGATTGGAGTTCTAAATTAAATGCTTTTTTACAATTTAACGAAAGAGATATTTTACAAAATGCTGGAAAGGTTACAGCCATAATTGCAAAAGAGTTTGCCTTAAGCGAGTTTGAAAAATACAAAGTGATTCAAGATAAATCATATAAGAGTGATTTTGATATATTGATTCAAATGTTAGATAAGGATGAGACTTGAAAACTGAACTCTACTTCCTGCGTTCCTCTGAAGCTAAGATTGTTGCCGATATGGTTCCTTTGGCTCATGATGATAATGATGCGAACAAAAAACTCTTTACGGAGTTTTATGGACTCAAATCTACGGACTTAGGTCTTTATGCCCTGTATCTTGGTGAAATAGCTGGGGCGATTTGGAGTAGAGAGATAGAGGGGAAAGCTACTCTAAGTGTTGCGGTAGTTGAAAAGTTTCGTTATCTTGGTATAGGTTCTCAAATGATGACTCAATTCTTGCTTGAAGCGGCTGTAGTGTATGAAGAGATAGAAGTATATGCCTACAATGATGATGCGAAAAGATTTTATGAAAAATTTGACTTTGTCTATGATGATGCTAAGGGTATGATGCTAAGGGTCTTAGAGAAAAAAGAGATAGTGAGACCAAGCGATGGGTATGACCCCACTCGCTGGATGGACTAAAGTTTAGTTTAGATTTGGTTTTGGAGTAGTGCTTGTTGATGCTGGAAGCATAGGGACTAACATATGAGGCTTTCTACCATCTAATGTTTTTAAGAAAGTCTCTATAGATGCCGCTTCACTCTTAGTGATTTTTACACCAAGTTGGATACGTCCCATCTCTATGATAGCCTCTTTAAGTGAGTAAGTACCACCATTATGAAAATAAGGTGCTGTGCTAGATAAGTTTCTTAATGTTGGCACTTTTACAAGTCCGTTAGCATCACCTTTGAAGTCACCTTTTGCATATTTGTATTTTCCAGTTAGTTCAAACATTTGCATAGATCCACCAAGAGCTACGCCATTGTGACATGTTGCGCAACCTTTGTCTATGAAAGTTTGCATCCCTTTTTTCTCAGCCTTGCTCATTGCACTTGGGCAACCGTTCATAAAGTCATCAAATCTTGAAGGTGTTACAAGTGTACGCTCAAAACTAGCTATCGTATCTGTAATCTTCTCAAAGTCAACTTTTACATTTTTACCATATGCTTTTTTAAATGCTCTTACATACTCTGGCATTGAGTTTACAGTTTTTACAACATGTTCTTTAGTAGCTGCCATCTCTGGTGCTGCTTGGATAGGACCTTGTGCTTGTTTTTCTAAGTCTGGGTCACGACCATCCCAAAATTGGCTTGATGCAAAAACTGCATTATATACAGTTGGAGAGTTTAGGTTATGTGGGTTTGTAGTCCATTTATGACCAACAGCAGCACTTATACCATCATCACCACCCTCAGAAAGGTTATGACATGAGTTACAAGAGATAAATCCACTTTTAGAAAGTCTTGGATCAAAGAAAAGCTTCTTACCAAGTTCTACTTTTTCCTCTGTAATAGGATTCTTAGGGTTATCTATAAGCTTTAATAGCTCTGTTTTAGATTCTGGTATAGGCATAAGCCCAGCGTTTGTGGCAGTGTCTACTAATGATGAAGCCATTAGTGAAGCAGTTGTTAATGTTGCAAGTACGATGTGTTTCATTTTTTTTCCTTTTTCATATGAATATCGTATTGTAGTATAATATTCTTAAAAGATAATTATTCTTATTTGACTTTCATTATCAAATTTAGTATAATTGCATTATGAATTATGAAACACTTTTAAAACAACATCAACTAAAAATAACTCCACAAAGAATAGGCATATTAAATATGATGCATTCTGCTGGTCACATCACTATTGAAAATTTATTTGAAGAGATAAAAAAACAATTTAGCTCTATATCTCTTGCTACTTTATATAAAAATATTAATTCCATGCTAGACTCTTCACTCATAACGGAAGTAAAAGCTCCAAACTATAAAACACACTATGAGATTACAAAGACCCCTCATGCACATTTTGTTTGCACCTCTTGTGGTGAACATAAGGATGTAGAATTTGATATGTCAAATCTTTGTAAAAACCTCGTAGATGAAAGCACCTATGAAGTCGCTAAAACATCCGTTATAGTTTCAGGATTATGCCCAGATTGTAAGTAGATTTTATTTTTTAAGCTTTGTTAAAATGCCAATATTTTCTACACCAACATCTTTTGCCACATCAAGAACGTCTATGAAACTACTATGTTTTGAATCTTTATCTGCCCCTATTTGTAACAAGTACTTTTTATCTTCTAAAAGCTCTATAAATCTCATTTTCAACTCTTTTTGATTAACTAAATCTTTATTAAAAAATATTTTACCCTCTTTATCAATGTTGACAACATAGGTATGGCTTTTCTTATAAGCTGTCTTTTGACTACTCGCTTTTGGAAGTGAGATATCCATCACTTTTAGTTGTAAAAACGAGGTAGTCGTTACAAAAAAGACTAACAAAACCAAAAGCAAATCTATAAGGTTTATAGGGGCTATATCAAGATGCAGTGAGTGTTTTCTTCTTTTACGTCGCATCTTACTTCTTTAGTAACTTATAAAGTTTATCTTCAAAGTTTAAAATATTTTTCTGACCTAAATGTTCAAATATTTTAAAAAACACCATCGCTACAACTGCAACTATAAGTCCAGCCATAGTATCTATAAGCACCTCTTTTATCCCTCTGGCTATGATAGCTGGGTCATTAAGCCCTACGCTTCCCACACCTTCGAAAACATGCCAAACACCAATGAATGTACCGATGAGACCAAGCATTGGAGCTAAAACCGCTATAGTAGAGATAACACTTATATACTTCATCTGATAACTCTCAAACATATCTAACTTTATGCCAACATTTGCATTATACAAAGCAACATCTGAATTTTTAAAACTATCTATATCCTGGAGAGTTTCACTTATATAATTTTGACTAAGACTTTCATGTTGCCCTATACTTGTTATGGCATGAAGTTCTTGTAAAGCTCTTGATGTTTTCACAAACTGATAAATTTTCTCTAGTGAGATAACAAACACAACAAAAATTGCAATAATTAAGGTCTTGATTACCCAGTCATTTTCTATCCATAATTCCAATATACTCATTTTTACCTCTTTAGTTTATAGTTTATTGTGATGCTAAGCTCTAATGGAAAGCTTAAGTTACTCGGTGGCCTCGGGAACTTTTCTAAATGTTTAAACAGTTTCTCTACAGCCCTATTCAGACTTTTATATTTTGAGAGTAGCAAAAGTTTCAAGTCAATAATTGTACCATCACTAAGAACTTTAAAACTCACCTTGATGCTTCCTTCTTGCTTGTAGCGTCTTGCCTTTTTAGGGTAGCGTTTATGCTCAGCTATCGAGTCGTAAATAGTGTCATAATAGGTTTTTTGTGCTTGAATAGCCCGTGCTAACTCTTCTTTTTGTGCCGTATCTTCCTTTGCAATAACTTCTTTTTTAGGTTCTTCTATCTCTTGTTTTACAATAACGGGTTCTGCTTTTTTAATAGGTTCTACTATTGGCTCTGGTTTTATAATCTTTTTTACTACTGGTTTTGGCTTCTCAATAGGCTTTGGTTTGTGTTTTTTCTTCACCTTTTTAGGAGTTTTCTTCACTATTTTTTTTCTTTTTTTCTTTTTTGGAGCTTGTACTAAACTCACGCTAATAACTTGTTTTTGATGATATAGAGGCTTTATCTCTTTTGTCTCTAATCGAAATGGTACGATAACTATCCCCACTACTAAAGCTAAGTATATACTAAAACGAAGATAAACCTTACTCATCCATTCCCATTAAAACCTATATGTTACATCAAACCAAGGTAGTAGTGGCAAGTCTGCTACTACTCCTGTTTGATTGTAATTGTCATCGTAAGTATAGCCTAAAACATTTTCATGATTCGTGATGTTCATCAAATCAAAGGAGCACTCAAAGGAATGTTTATCTCTATATTATAGAGTTTCAACATAAAGTAATCGTTAAGGATTAGTTCTGTGTATAAAAAATGTAGGCAAAAGAGGTGCCCATATATACAGCATCATGAGTCTCTACTAAAGGTGACTCAACAAACACTGCTCCCTCTATATTAAAATGAGAGATGTAAGCTCCAAACCACCAAGCATTTTTTTGATAACTTAGTCCTATAGAATTTCTTACACCGTTATAACCACTACTTGCCTCATAATAATTTCTACTTGCAGTAACATACTCCTGTTTAACACCATAAAAGTAGTTGTTGTATATTTTATCTGCGGACATTAATCCCGTACGAAGAATAAGCTCAAACTTTTCATAGTTATAGGTATACTTTAAACTAGTGTTTGCAACTAAACCCCTGTAACTAACAGAGGACAAGTCTGTGGATATCACAGCTCTTGTATGAAAATCTACTTCAATCTTATGGTTTTGTATTGTATAAACCTCATATACTAACTTCAGTCCAGCTTCACCACTTAGTTCTAAGTCAGGCATACCATCTCTCGTAGTACTCCCTTCACTGGTTGATGGAAGACTTCCTCCAAAACTAAAATCTAGTTTCAAGCGATCTAGACTTAAAAACTTACCATTAAGACCATCCCTATCCGCTACAAGGATATCACCATGATACCGAATATGAGGGTATGGTCCTAAAAGAGTATGCGTAGTTTTTGAACCTATATAACTAGGATATGAGAGAACAAAGGCACCCATTCCAAGTTCTATTTTGGGTTCTTTAGCATCAAGACTCCATAAAGTGAAAAAAAAGACTAAAAATAAGATTTTAAACATAGCTAAATTGTACCTAAAGTTATCCTATATCAAAAGTTAAATCTTTATATAAGTGTATAATCCAAAATTATTTCAATAGGATTTACATATGAACCAATATTCCAACTTGCCAGAGGGTCATCCCGCTCGTGTTTATTTAGAAGAAAATGAACTTATTCGTTCACTCATTACACAAATTAATGATTTAGACATAGGTGCTGAGTTTGAAGCATTTGAAGAACTTTTTAATAAGCTTTCTTTAACTGAAAAACACTTTGCTAGAAAAGAGAACCAACTTTTTCCCTACTTAGAGCAATACGGCTGGACATCTCCAAGCCAAAATATGTGGGCATTTCATGATGATATTCGTGCTATTTTTAAGATGAATCGCCAACTTATACAAACTAAAGAGTTAGCATCATTAAGTATATCGCTTCAAAACCTTTTTAGAAACCTTGAACACATCATACAAGTTGAAGAGGGTCGTTTACTTCCTCGTGCCTTAGAGATGCTTCAAGAGTCTGACTGGATGGAGATGCGTGATGGTGATGAAGAGATAGGTTGGATGTTTGAGAATCCTCCAGCAGCTTGGCCTGCACATACTGAGGACGAATACATTCATCCATCGCAAGATACTAAAAAAAGAAAACTGCCATTTTCACTTGAAAATAGAATAGATTTAGATGTAGGACATATGTTGCCAGAACAGATTAACTGGCTTTTAAAGTTTATGCCTGTTGACATCACTTATGTTGATGAAAATGATATCGTTATATTTTATAACCGTGGGGATGATAGAGTATTTCCAAGAAGTGCAGGAATTATCGGCAGGGAAGTTAAGTTTTGCCACCCTCCAAAATCAGTAGACCAAGTGCTTTTGATACTCAAAGAGTTTAAAGCGGGACGTCGTGATGAGGCAGAGTTTTGGATAAGCTTTAAGGGTAAGTTCATTCATATCCGTTACTTTGCTATTCGTGATGATGAGGGTACTTACAAGGGTGTCATAGAAGTGAGTCAAGATGTAACTCACATACGCTCACTTGAGGGGCAACAACGGTTACTAGACTGGGAATAATCCTAGTTTAGTTCATTAACTTTAGGGTTTTCAAACTCTTCTACATCTTCTATGCTATCTAAAGTTATTTGTTTTAAGACATTACTATCTAAATGATATTTTTCTTCAAATAGTTCTATATACTTAGTATCAAACTCTTCTATAGCTTTCACTAGAATAAATATCTCTCCTAGTATTCCTTTTTTTCTCAAAAGTGCGTCTTTGACTTCTCTTGAGATGTTTATCTGTTCTAGTATAGTTTTTAGATTTGTTTTTAGGACTACATCTACGAGAGAAAGCAAACCTACAAAATAAGCCTCACCCAACATATTGCTCTGCACATCTTTTTGTACATCTTTTAATATATTTTGCATAAGGTTTGTTCTATTTCTCACCATCAACATCAAAAGGGAATGTGGAGAGTTACGTGAAACTGATTTAGAATAAATCATAAGCATTAACCACTGAGACAAGGGAATTCTACCAACTAAGGTTAAGATGTGATGTATAGATGATATTTTTTTACGAAAGTGAAATGAACCTGAGTTAATAAACTGTAAAAGCTGAAGAGTAATTTCAGGATTTTTCTCAAACTCGGCTGTTATTTCATCTATGTTTGTATCTTCTATCAGTAAATTGTAGAGTTTAAATATCTCTAAATGACGAGGCTCATCTTTTGTCTCTTCTAGTATGATTGGCTTAGCAAAAAAATAGCCTTGAAAATAATCACAGTTATATTTCTTAGCTTCTTTGTACTGCTCATTTGTTTCTATGTGTGTAGCTATTATTTTTATATTGTGATTTTTAATATGACGCACCAAGTCATAAAAATCTTCAGCAACATCCTTTAAAAAATTTATTTTAATGTATGTGAGTTCATTTAGAATAGCTGTGTACTTAATAAGTTTTTCATCTGTTAATATGACATCATTTATAGCTATTTCATAACCCTCTGAAGAAAGCTGTTGGACTCTTTCAACTACCCTTGCATCAAATTCAGTACTTTGAAAAATGCTAAATATGAAAAATTCTTTTGGTATAGTAAATATTATGTCGCTCAATAAAAACTTCTTATCTATTTTTATAAAAGCCTTACGATTTCCAAGAAGAGTCCTCGTTCCAAATTTACTTAAAATATTATTTATAACTACAGAGGAGGCAAACCTATCATCCCCTTTATTGCTTTTAGAAAATCTATCTCGGTATAAAATTTCATATGCAAACAAAGTAGATTCATCATCAAGTATAGGTTGTCTTGCTAAATGTACATTTTTCATCACAAAAACCTTTAAATAATTATAGCTAAAGTACCCACACACTAAACTTTTTGTTTTTAATCTTACCCTTTTTAAGTCTAGTTTCTGCTTTGTCTATTTCGGCATTTTGTATCGCTACATAAGCTTGTTTGTCATAGATGTCTATCTTACCAATAGCTGTTCCTTTAAGCCCAGCTTCTCCAGTTAATGCGCCCAAAATATCTCCAGCACGAAGCTTGTCTTTTTTACCGCCCTCTATGACAAGAGTTACAAACTCAGGAATCATCTTGTAGCCCTCTATCGTTTTGAGTTTTGAGATATCTTCAAAAATTCTTGTATCATTTTCATACTCTTTTGCATATTCATAATTTCTTTCGTTGTAAAAGGTAAAGGCTAAACCCTCAGCCCCTGCTCTACCAGTACGACCTATACGATGTGTGTAAGTCTCAGTAGAGTGTGGTAAATCGTAGTTTATAACCATACTCAACTCTTTAATGTCAAGTCCACGAGCAGCCACATCTGTTGCTACGAGGACTGAAGCAGAGTTGTTAGAAAACTGAACAAGCACATCATTTCTATCATATTGTTCCATATCTCCATGAAGAGCAAGTGCATCTATCTTTTTGTCTTGAAGTTTTTTACTTAACTCATCACACTCTAGCTTTGTGTTACAAAAAACTATGACATTTGTAGGTTCAAAGTTACTCAGCACATTTATGAGTGCTTGAACTTTTGTAGCATCTTCAACCTCATAAAAACGTTCTGTAATTTTATTAAGCACTTCTATATCTTTTGTTTTTACACTCACAGCATCTTGCTGAATTGACTTGCTTAACTTCATGATTTCATCTGGATAAGTTGCTGAAAAAAGTAAAGTTTGTCTTTTTGTAGGGGCAAAAGAAAGTACCTCTTGTATCTCTTCTATAAAGCCCATATCTAACATTCTATCTGCTTCATCAAGTACTAAAGTTTCTAAATTTTCAAGATTGAGTATATCTTTTTTGAGATGTTTGAGTACACGTCCAGGAGTTCCAACTATGATGTGTGCACCATGTTTAAGTGAGCCTAACTGTGGACCAAAAGCTACACCACCAGTAAGGGTAAGTACTTTTATGTTGTGGGCAAACTTAGCTATGGTTCTTAACTCTTTTGCAACTTGGTCAGCTAACTCACGAGTGGGACAAAGTACAAGCGACTGCACACGAAACTTTTTAACATCAAGCTTACTCAAAAGTCCTATGCCAAAAGCTGCCGTTTTTCCTGAGCCAGTTTTTGCCTGAGCAATAAGGTCTTTGTTTTGAAGTATAAGAGGTAAAGCCTCAGCTTGGATAGGGGTCATACTTTCATAACCGATGAAGTCTAAATTTTCAAGCATCTCTTTTGAAAGATCTAACGAGGAAAAACTCATGTACCTAACTCCATAACATTGATTATGCGTGCTTTCATACTTATTTTTTCTATGGCTTGACTTATCATTTTTTTAATTCTACTTTCATATATTTGTTTGTTATCAGTATCATACTTTATTATTAAAGCCTCATATAGATTTAAAAATTCTTGTATACTTTCTATCACAGCAATACTCACTTTTTTATGTTCTAAAATAAGCGTTATGAGGTCAAATGCTCGTTTCTTTTTTGAGTCCATATCTTCTATATCTATGTAGTACTTTTCACTTGTCTCAAGTTTTGTCATTAACTTTTTAACTATCTCATGTAAACCATATTCATCTACAGGGAAGTCATCGAGTCCACCATTTACATAGACACGCATCTCGTGCATATCCATTCTCGATATCTTCTCATCTAGTTTTGTATCTTGTGATGCTTGGGAACCTTTTAATGAACCTAATATCTTTGAAAACATTATTTTCCTTTATCCTATGATTATAGCTAAGATAGTTTAAATTTATACATTAAAAGAGATGATGCGACCGCTACATTAAGACTGCGAACTCCATCTGCCATCTCAATGCTAACTACCTCATCACATAAATCTAGTATATCCTCAGACAAACCTAGACCCTCGTGACCCATAAGCAAAACCCATTTTGCACTTGGTTTTAAGTCTGAGAGTTGCGTAGCATTTGGAGTCACTTCAGCAGCGTAAACTCTATAGCCTCTCTCTTTTAAATCTTGTATAGTTTTTTTAATATCATCATAAATGCTAATTTTCAACTTGCTAACATGACCCATAGAGACTCTCAGAGCTCGTCTACCGTAGGGGTGTGGTGCATTAGATGGCAAAAGGTAGGAGTTTACCCCAAGAGCGGCTGCACTTCTCGCACACGAGCCTATGTTTTCACTTGAAGTTATTGCGTCAAGCATCAAGATATTATCATCTAAGCCCTCAAGAGAAAACTCTTGAGGGCGTATGCCATGCATCATGCAGTTATGATGGATTTTATGTCCAACTATGCTTTGCATTTGCTCTTTACTTGCTAGATACAAGTAGTTAATTTTTTTAGTTTTTATGATGCTAGCAAACTCATCATAATACTCTTTTGTAGCGAGTAATGATTTGATTTGTAAGTCTGTTTCTAAAAGAGTATTGACTACTTTTGGTGAATCCGCTACAAACGAGTTCGAACTATTAAAAGCATTATCTCGCATATTATGGTAAATTTGCAGCTGTGCATCATCAATATTTTTTATATCTATTAGATTCATTTTATATCTTTTAGTGAATTTACTTCATTGTTCTAAATGAAGTGCGTAGTTGCTTTGAGCTTCCCTCATATTTATACTTTATCACTACTTTATACTCAGTATCTCTTTGTAATGGCTTGAGTGCAAACAGTGCGTATTGATACTGTGTAAATTTTTTGTTTGGGTCCGTTTGTTTTGTTAAAAGCCTTGTATCTGTTACCTCACCCTCAGCATCATAGAATTTAAATGAATACACTACTATGTTTTTTGGAAAATAGTATGGGTTAAATTGTATCGATATAGGATTTCCTGTTTTTATAAAGTCTGGCATAGGATTTGGCACTTCATCTGCGTAATAGTATAAATTATCAACTGAACCATCAGCTGGCCAGATAACATACTTAGGGTTTTTCTTTCTTATCGTATCTTTTGCTTCATTGTAGGGATCCTCTTTTATCTTCAGTGTCTCATCTGCACATACTTTTTCAAAATAATTACCTATCCATCTATCATCATGTTGGCACAAGGTATTGAGATGCGAATTTCCCATATTGTGCACGAAGTTATGTTTTAAATTTTGAGAAGTTTTTGTAAAACCTATGCCCACTTCATCTCTAGAGAAATGTAAAATTTCGAAACGATGGTAGATTGCTGTCATTAAAGAGTTGATAGACTGCTCTGCACTACAATAGTTCGAGATTCCCTCCCCTATATTTGTTGAAAAATATCCTGCTTTAACAGCTCTATCTTTAGCTTTTCTTCCAGTAAATCCTTCCCTCCCCTCTTTTTCATAGTGATAGCTAAGCCCTTTCATGCTCTCATGATGCAAATCAATATAATGAGAATGATTTTGTGCTGATTCTTGCAGTATCTTGTTATATTTTAGTTCACTCATTCCTGCACGCACTCGAATCTCATTAAAATGTTTATAAGCCTCACCTTGAGAATATCTCTCTATACTACTAATTAGTTTACCATTTTTCCATGTCCCACTACAAGTTCCATACTGGGTACGCTCTAAACCTTTACCCTCTTTTTTATCATCATGCCACTCACCATCATACACTTTACCACTTGCATATCCAAGGAGACCTTTACCCTCTTTTTTATCATTTTGCCAATTACCTTCATATCGGTCACCTGACTTATACCTCAGTACACCATATCCATTTTTTTTATTATTTTTCCATGAGCCTTTGTAAATATCTCCATGAGCAGATAGATAGGTACCATTGCCCTCTTTATTATCATTGACCCATTCTCCATCATAGGTTGCCCCTGAAGCGTAGGTAAATTTTCCCTTGCCATATCGTTTTCCAGCAAGCCACTCTCCTTTATAAACACCGCCTTTAGCTAAATGAAAAACACCATAACCATCAAACTTTCCTTTTTTAAATCCACCTTCATAGGTATCGCCTGACTTGTAGCGAATACGCCCTTTGCCCTCTTTTATATTATTTACAAAATCACCCTTATAGACTACACCATTTGCGTATTTAAAGACTCCATATCCATCTTTAGTATTATTTTTCCATGCACCATCATATACTGAGCCATCTTTATATCTATATATACCCTTTCCATCTTTTTTTCCCGCACTCCACTCACCCTCATAGCTCTCTTTAGCGTTATATTTTAATGAGCCGTAACCATCGTATTTATTGTCTTTCCACTCACCATTGTATAGCATCCCATTTGAGTAGTGGTATGTCCCATGCCCATCTCTTTTATCATTTTTAAAAGATCCTTCGTACTTATTTCCATTGTTGTATATGATACGCCCACGACCCTCTTTTTTATTTTTTTTACACTCCCCCGTGTAAAGAGCGTTTTTATATTTTATTGTTCCGACACCTTCGCAGGAATGGTTTCCAAATATGTAAGCATAGATGTTTGTAATGAGCAGTATCGGGAGTAATAATTTTCGCATCTCGTATTTCCTTGGCTTATAAATTTAACGTATTATAATGAAATTTAGTGGATATAAAAATGCTTCATTAAAATAAATAATAAATTATTATATTGAAAATTGTAAAAAAAAGAAAAATATAACTATCTTTCATCTTAATTGAAACATAAAGTGATATAATAATCACTAAAATACAACATAGGGGCACAAATGGACAGTAATTTAATGGCAGACTTCAAACTCATGACCAATAATGAAGTGGATCAAATACTGCGTATATCTTCTGCTGCAAAACAAGCAGCAATGGCAGAGGAACCAGATACTAACTCAATGAACTTGGATGATACAGAGCGAAGCATCATCTCTTATTGTGAGAGAGAGGTACAAAAGGCTAATGACGTTATATATGACAAATTTTCTGTATTTAAGCAGTTAATGTCAAAAGTGACTAAGGCGATTGCTGACATTGAAAGTTTAAGAATGATTCATGAAACTTTTAGAAGCGAGTACCAATACAACATCCGTAAAAATTCAGGTGAAGCTGACATAATACAAGAAGAATATAATTTAGCTAAGAAAGATTTATATAGCTTTAAAGATGAACACAAGCTTATAAGACAAGAGCAATCATCTGCAAAGCCATTACTTAACTGGGCTATTGTACTTGTAATTGTGTTTGCAGAGTCTATGCTTAACTCTAGTTTTTTTGCTAAGGGGAGTGATTTAGGTTTACTAGGTGGAATTATACAAGCTTTTGTCATTGTTATGATTAATGTATTGGTAGCAAACTTAGTTGTACTACTCATTAGAAGAAGAAATCTTGTAACCATAAGTGGTATAGAAAGACTAGGCTACACAACCTTGACTGGTGTACTCTTAGCAGCTACGGTAAGTTTTCACTTCCTTGTAGGTCACTATAGAGATGCCCTAGGTATAAATGTTGAAACTGCTTACCATTATTCTGTAATAAACTTTAAAGCTAATCCTTTTGTTTTGATGGATTTTGAATCATATATATTAGTATTTATGGGATTTTTATTTTTTATTTTATTGATCATTGATTTATATAAGCTAAAAGACCCCTACCCGGGCTATGGTGAAATAACTCAAAAGTTTAACAAGATTAAAGAAGAATATGATGCACTCAACTTTATGCTACTTGATGATGAAAGTGATATGACTAAAGAGATAAGCAACAGAATAGAACTTGTCAAAACAGAAGCCAATGCGATATATGATGAGATACAAGGGATTCATATAGCAAAACAAAAACTAGAAAATAAATATCATGAGCATATCAGTTCTGTAAAAAATCTAGCTATAACTGCTATTAAAAGTTACAGGTCTATGAATACTGACATGAGAACTACTCCTAAACCTGCATACTTTGATCAAGAGATTGAGTTTAATCCTACTACAATAGAGTTTAACTATATTGATGATAAAGAAAAAACTGTATTGTTAGAATCTGCAATTCAAAAATTACCTGAGTTAGAACTTCAAGCCAAAACAAAGATTCGCGAAATCATTGAAGAGTTGAAAGTGAAGCATGAAAGTGAGAATGTATAAATGTCTAGAATAACCGACAATAGAAAAAAAAGTGAAACTAAAAGAGGGAAAAAAAACAGTGGTAACTTAGCAGGAATTTTAATAATCTCTGTAATCGCAGCCCTTTTTATAGCAATCGTATACACATTTATCTCTGTTTCATCTGAACAAATAGAGCGTAACAAAGAGACCCTATGTAGAGTTGATGGAAATTTTGATAAGCATATTATAGTACTAGATGTCACTGGTAGATACAGCCTTATTCAGCATAAAACCATAAGACAAGCTATAGAAAAAGAGGTTGATGGCTTAGCGATTGATGAGCAACTTCAACTTTACTTTATCACTGACAGTGTTGTAGCTGGAGTCAAACCTTTAATGGAAGTTTGTAACCCTGGTCAAGGTGAAAATGTTGATAGCTTCACAGGAAATAAAAAACTAGTGAAGAAAAAATGGGAAGACAAGCTTTACAAACCATTAAATAAAATCTTAACAGATTTTGATGCAAATCCAACTGTTGCATCTAAATCCCCAATATTTGAAACGATTCAAATGATAAATAACTTATCAATTAAAAATGCTAAAAAGGGTACAAAGACTAGATTTACTATCATGTCTGACTTTATACAACACTCTGATGATTATTCGTTTTTTCGCAATAAGATAGAAAACTTTTGGAAGTCAAATTATCGTCAAAAAATATATACAAAATTTGACAATGTAGATGTTGATTTATTATTTATTCGAAGAAATGGACGTGAAGAATATTTAGCTCCTAAATATTTAGACTTTTGGAAAAAATTCTTTATCGAATCAGGAAGTAAAAATGTCACTATCAAGAGAATAGAAGGCTAATAATAAAGTATGTTTTCTGAAATAAAAAATATATTCATAATAGCCTTTGTTCTAGGTGGTTCCCTAATTATATATGGGAACTATAGTGGTTTATATTTATTTACAGTTATTATTTCTATCTTTATCATGCTAATGTATTTTTTTATAACGCTTTTCCTCAATAACCAAGATAGACAAATTTCTATCGAACAATTAGCTGATAGCAATTATTATTTAGGTTTTATGTTTACCTTAATGTCTATCCTCGTTTCTTTCATTGGTACTGCATCAAATTCATATGATTTAGACAATATTATGAATAACTTCGGTATATCTTTAATAACTACACTTCTTGGCATTCTCGCTAGAATTTATTTATCTAATTTTATAGCAACAAGTGAATCAAATAAAGAAAAAATTGAAAAATCTATCTCTGATAAGATGCGTAAGATGAATGAATTACTCCTAGATAATATGCAGAAAAATAAAGTATTTTCACAAATGATTGATGTAAGAATGACAATTATGGTTGAAACAACAGAAGAAGCGTTGGAAGGCTTTAAAAAATTACTTGATGGAGATTTTAAGTCTAGTGTACAAACTTTTACTAACTCTATACAAAACATAACATCTAACATGGAAATAACAAATAAAAAGCAAGCAAAAATATTATCTGCTGAATATGATAAAATAAAGAGAAAAAGCGAAGAGTACAGTAAAGTAGTAGATGAACAGAAAAAAGCACTCACTGAACTTGGTACTCAAATTAAGAAAAAAGCCAAGTAGCTAAACAAACGATATGAATAATAAATCACTTTTCAATATTAGCATAGTAGAGATTATGCTAATACTGTTTTTTATGTTTATTTCACTATCTATATATCAACTTACCTATAAAAATAATCAAATATCTGAACTCAACGAAATAGTTGAATCAGAGCGCGAACTTCTCCAAGAGATTGTAAAAAAAAATTATCCTATATTAGAAAATAAAATCGATGACCTTGTTAATCTTGAAAAATGTAAAAAATTAAATATTATTTTAAAAAATAAAGATACTGGCTTAAACTACCTAACAAATAAAATGTCTCAAGATATTAAAAATGCTGACGCACGAAAGTACGCAAAAAAATATGATGACCTTAAAAATGAAAAAATTAAATTAGATGCACAGATTAAAAATTTAAAAGGCAATACGCTTACGATAAATGTATTAAAAGAGTTGCATCAACAAAACAAACCACTTCATCAACAAATAATTAATTTAGAACAAAAAATGAAAGATAACTATAAGAACAGAATGATTTTAATAAATAAAATACATGAATTAAAAACGAATCAAAAAGTAAAATATATATTAAATAAACTAGATAAAAATGAAGCTCCAATTCATGAACAAATAACTGCAATAGGTAAAGAGTTAAACCAATTAAACACAAATACATTAGGAAAAAACTACAACACTAATACAACATACGTATTAGACAATCTAAAACAAAACAACAAACCTCTGCAACAACAAATAGAGGCATTACAAGAAACCTTATTAAATAAAAATTTATTACTTGAAATAGACAACTTAAAGAAACAACTAGCAAATAATTTAAAAACAGGCAATGAAAATTTAAATATAACGAATATGAAAAAAGCATTAAATAACTTAGAAAATATCAAAAATAATCCTGCTACACCCTATAACTCAAATAGTAAAAATATACTAGAAAAACTTGCTATGAATAATAAACCTTTAAATGAACAAATCAATAGCTTGAAAAATAAGCTAGATTTGGACAAACAATTAACACAACAACTAGCAAAGAACCTACACATAGGTAATGATAATGTACAGAGAGCTAACTTAAAAAAAGCATTAGATGATTTACAAAAGATGAAGAACAATGCTACTAATTCTTATGATCCAAATACTAAAGCACTCCTAAAAAACTTTGGCATTGATGATAAGCCTTTACTGGAACAAATTAGTGATATAAAAAATAAACTAGCAAATGATAATAAATTACAAAAACAAAATACTAAGCACTTGAAAAGCAAGCCAGAGCAAGAGAATAAATTAAAAAAACAAATTAAAAAACTAGAAAAACAAATTAATAAAAACTTAGTAGTAAAAGACAAAAATATAAATATAAAAAGTATTGAACAAGCATTGAATGATTTAAACAATTTAAATAATACTAAAAACACTCATACGCAAACTGATAAAATCTATAAAGACAACTTAAAAAAAGCCTTACAAAGTATTAAAGAGATACAAAAAATAAAAAATAAACTTAGCAATAAAATAAATACCAAACCTATATTAAATAAAAATATAAATGATGCAATACAGTACCTTGAAGATAAAGCACATCAGCCCAGTTTAAAACCCACTAAGGGTGTTCAAGCTACTCTTGATAGATTTAACATCAAAAATGCTAAACCTACCAATAAACAACTCAGTAATCTGTATCTAAACCTATATTCAACGCCATCAAATAATACGAATGTTTCTGAACTTAATTTTGTCATTAAAAGATTAAATAATCAAAAAGACTTAAACAATAGAGTAGAATATATTAATAACTTTTTAGAAAAAACCACCAATACAACAAATAACTTTCCTGGATCTAATGAAAATGGTAAAAATGGTAAAAATGGTAAAAATAAATACTCTCAAAACGAGATAGAAACTCTTAAAAATCAAATCAAATATTTACAAAAAAAGATAGAAAGAAATGGGGTCTCACACTTGCCTTGTTTTATTGATGATGAAGGCTCTTCAATATTCTTATTTATACTAGCTTTAAGAGATAATAATATTCACATCGAACTAGGTGAACATGAATCTGTACCAGAGTTAGCAAAGGGTCTTCCAAATATGGACAAATTAGTAGGAAAGACTATGTCACTGAAAAAATTCATGAAACTCACAAAACCTATTTTTGAAGAATCAGTCCAAGATGAATGTAGACACTTTGTATATTTTAAAGATGAAACCATTAGTAAACGAGAATATAAGCGAAAAACACTGACTATACAGCATCATTTTTACAAATATATTGACCATCGCTGGTAAAATTTTCTTATTTAGGAAAGTTCCTTCAAAATTACATCTGCAACCCTAAATGAGTTGGCATATATAGTCCATGTATATGGTACGCTTCCGCCTGTTGGCATAAACGATGCATCAGTTACATAGAGATTGTCTAACTCATGAGCTTTACAGTTTTTATCTAGCACAGAACTCGTAGCATCGTCACCAAACCTGCATCCACCAGCAACAAGATTTGGTGGTGGAGAACTTGAGATATTTACACTTATATCTCTAGCCCCCATCTCTCGTAAAACCTTTTCACCTTGTTTTGCTAAATGCTCTCCAACTTTTATGTCATGTGGATGGGAGTATAGGTTTATTGAAGCTACGTTTACACCGTACTTATCTTTTAGTTTAGCATCAGCTTCAACATTACATTTATCAGTTGGTAGCCAGTCATTAAACACTTCAAAGGTTAAAACTTTTGTACTTGTGAGGGATTTTTTCATCTTATCTTGTAACTCTTTACCCCAAAGGATATTTCCCTTAGCATCATAAAACTCTTTTATAGCACGGCTTATGATGTTTGCATGTTCATATAAAAAGTCAGTAGTACCGCCCTTGTATTTTTTTCCATCTTTTTCGTACTCGTACTCTTGTATGCTTCGGTTAAAAAACAAGCCTGGAGTTAAATCTTTCACATCAAATCTTCCCTCACCTACTCCACCAGCTGAAAAAATTAAGTTCTTTCCAACTTGACCGCTGTTGTTTGCAAGTCCATTTTTAAAATATTTGTTTTTCGAGTTTAGTAATAGTCTTGAAGATTCTATCGCCTGTGCGCTAAGCACAAAGATTTTAGCTTTTATGGTATATGAATTTTTCTTAGCATCATAGTAATGCACAGCAGTTACTCTCTTAGCATCACTATCCATTTTATACACAAAAGCTTCTGGGATAACCTTAGCATCACACTTTTGAAGTAAGGCAGCTCTTGCGCTACTTTTAGCCCCTGTTGCACAAGCATATGAGCCACAAAAGTTGGAATAAGCACAAGTATTTCTATCTAATGCTGGAGTTGAGAGGATTGCTCTAGGAGTTGGAAAGAACTCTATGTTTAAGTTTTTGCAAGCCTTGTCAAACCAAGTGGTAACTTTAGTTTCGGCTAGTTTGGGATATGGGAATTTTTTTGAACTTCTAGGTTCTAAAAACTTATGTTGCTTCACCTCTCCACTCACACCTATAACTTTTTCAACCTTATCATAGTATGGCTCTAGTTCATCATAAGATATAGCCCAGTCAACTATGTTAGCACCATCTATTTTTCCATATGTTGAAAGAAGTTTAAAGTCATTTGGTTTCATGCGATGAAAATATCCACTCATCAAATTTGACGAGCCGCCAACTAAGGAACCATTCCAAAAGTTCCAACCTCTCTCACCATTGACTATATGAAACTCATCTTTTAAAGTTGGCGTGAACTTATCTCGTCTGCTTACAGCTATCTCATCTTTGTCAATATCTTCTTCATGGTAATACTTACCCTTTTCAAGAACAACTACTCTATAGCCAGCATTTGCAAGTTCATATGCTATAGGACTGCCCCCTGCTCCACTCCCAACTATACAAATATCATACATTATAAATATGCCTCTTTTGGGCTAGGTTGACCACCTATATGACCTACGAAGTCCCAACCGGAACCATTTTTATTGCCCCCATAGATGGGATCCCCAAGCATCGACTCCATCATATAAGAGAGTATCTTGTAGATATAATCAGACCCCCAATTATGAGAAGAAAAGGAGATTAAAACTCTTTGGCGTTTCTCTGAATCGAGTGACACATATGATGTTTTATACATCTCCATAGCCTCTTCATTAAGCCAAGTTGCACCATTTTTAAGGTACTCTTTTTCCTCATCACTTATGCGTGAATGATTAAAGATAATAAGAATATATTTATTTGGATTTATTTGCTCATATGTCGGCATTACCTTAGCATCATAGAGTAAGTCACGTTGCATACATTCAAGGGTATGCAGTGTTGTTGTAGCAGCAAAAATTTTCTCTTGTGATGCTAAGAAGATAACCGAGCTAAGAAGCCCAGCCTTTAAAAAATTTCGTCTTTTTATCATAAAGAATTATAGCTAATTTTTCTCACCAAAGATTATTCTATCGAGTGAAAATTTACCAGCCCCATAGAATCAAACCAATCAGCTACAGCAGCTATATCCGACCACTTGTTCATTGCTGGTTCATAAAAACCATAAGCGATGATAAGTCGCGCTATTAAAAGAGAAAGCGATTTCACATTTGTTGTCAGTTGTGTAAACTTCTCATAATAAACTTTGCACTGCATAATAATACTCCTCTTAGTTTTATTAGGAAAAATTATACTCTTTGCGTGTGTAGTGAATGTGTAAATCAACAAATTACAACTATTTACTAAGTAAACTATTATAAAGTGTTAGCTATACTTTAAGGGCACCTCTAAAAACCCTTGTATCCTCAGCATTATAGCAGATATGCTAATACAAGGCGAAAACTCGCAGGAGCTACTAGTAGCTTCAAGAGTTTTTAACGCAGTAGTAGTGTATCTGCTATAATGCCCATAGGGAGCCAAAAAGAGAGGCAATCTTGCGTCAAAATTTTTCATCACCGTAGCTATGGCTATGGTTCAAAAAAAGTTTTGCACAATCTTACCTCTCTTTTTGGCTCTGAGGGTATAAGGGTTTTTAGAGGTGCCCTTAAGAAATAATTAAGAGAGTACTACCAAATGGGCAAATATATTTTATTTACTTTACTATTCTTATCCCCTTTAGTTTATGGTGATTTTGTTTTAGTTTACAATATGGAAACAGACCATATAAAATATATTTATAAAAATATATCTACCTCAAAAATGGTAAACAACTCTGAAGATGGTATAAAAAGTGTCTACGTTTTAGATGATAATGTTTATCTTGTAAGATACACACCCTCTGGATTAAAAATTATAAATGCAAATAACCTAAAAGTAAAAAAAAGAATCTATGATACAACCGCCTATATTGCAAAAAAAACGAAACCAAACTATAAAATACGAAAAACTAAGAAACATGAAAATATCGCTGGTATTAATGGTGAAGTATGGATGGTTTTTGGACAAGATGGGGGTCAAGTATATTCACAGTATGTCGTCGTGACAAATGACCAAAATGTCGTCAAGGTTATGAGAAATATGTTCATAGCTTATTCAAAAATGGATGGGGAAATTTTAGATTTACAAAATATTTTTGAGATAGAACCTGGCTACATGCTTATTAAAACAGACAGTATGCAATTAGAATCATTTGTTGAAGTTAATTTGGACCCAAGTATCTACAATTTGCCAAAAAAATAAGTCAATAATGCGTAGTCACTGTGTAGCATCTATATGATATACTCTCGTATAGCTAAAGGGAGTTTCCATAATGTTTAAGAAACATAGTTGTAACACACAGATTTTATAGTCCGTTTATACTCGCCTCCCTTATTACACTATTAGCTATCTATTATAATTGCTATCTTTTCTTTATTCTTAGTGCTATCATCTCTTATACAGCGTACAGACGTTTTTGTTTCGTATACTACTTATTTAAAATCAATGAACGCTTTAGTGTTAAAAACTACTATCTAACTTTTTTACCAAAACACAATCCTTCGGCTGTTTTTATCTTTTCAGATACAGGCAATATTGTTTTTGAAAATAAGGTTGCAGATAAAGAGTTTACATTTATTAAATCTGCGCAAGACTTGAAAATAAACAATTGCCTTGAGATGGTAAAAAATAATCTAACCTCTACCATAATACATGAACACAATAAAAGAAGTTATCAAATAGAATTAGTTGGTGTAGATAAAGAAAAAATTCTCTTAGCATATTTTCGTGACGTAACAGAAATATTTGAACTCAACGATGCCATAGAGGATACACAACGTGAAGTTATCTACGCTATGGGTGAGATAGGTGAGACTCGCTCAAAAGAAACAGGGAACCATGTCAAACGCGTAGCCTTTTACTCAGAACTTTTAGCAAAACTTTACGGTTTAACTCAAGAGGAATCTGATCTCTTAAAGATGGCCTCACCTATGCATGACATAGGAAAAGTTGGTATCGCTGACGCAATTTTAAATGCACCACGTAAACTTACTGCAGATGAATTTGAGATTATGAAGACACATGCTTCACTAGGCTATGATATGCTTAAAAGCTCAAATAAACCTATCCTACAAGCTGCAGCCATCGTAGCAAACCAACATCATGAAAAATATAATGGGACAGGCTATCCAAATGGTCTTAGCGGTGAAGATATTCACATCTATGGTCGCATTACTGCTGTTGCAGATGTATTTGATGCCTTAGGTTCACATAGGGTTTATAAAAAAGCCTGGGAACTTGAAAAGATTTTAGAACTATTTCGTGAACAAAGCTCAAAACACTTTGATCCACACTTAATAGAACTTTTTTTAGATAATTTAGATGATTTTCTAGTTATTCGCGATAGATTTAAGGATGTGAGATAATGAGTTTTATAAAAATATTTTGCGAGATAATGATCTCAAGGAGTGTCGTTATGCGAGCTCTTAAAGTCTCTTTTATAGTGGGGAGTCTATTAAACCTCATCAACCAAGGGGAGACTCTCCTATCTCTTGATTTGGCACATCTAAACTTAGTGAAGTTTCTCTTAACTTATGTAGTCCCCTACTCCGTTACAACCTACACTGCTGTATCTTTAAAACTAGAGTTTATCATCGGCTCCAAATCAAGTGTAGAGGCTGACTTAAAATGTCGTGGTTGTGGTGCTAAAATACATATACATAAAGACGAGCTCATACCAGAATGTCCAAAATGTGGCGTAAAAACACGTTGGAAACTAGATAAATAAAACTTAATTAAGGAATATTAACAATGTTTGGAATGATAAAACTAAAACCTAATGAAACAATAATCACGAAAGAACTTCTTCAAGAACTACAAGACAAAGCAAACGAAGCACAAAAAGTAGACACAAGCACATCACTTAATACTGCAAATATCATAAGTACTAATGCGCACAATGTAAACTTGGCATCTAAGAATAGGCTTCAATCTATAGAAAAAACGCAAGATGTGATAGAAGGCTTTATCTCTAAATCGATTGATGTAAAAACTACAACTGAGCGTTCACGCGAAACTGCCGATAAAACTCTTTGTTCTACAAATCTCAGCACACAACACATTAACAATCTCTCCTTAACACTAGAAAAAAATCATGAATTAACCAATGAGTTTCAAGACCAACTCTCTGACTTATATGCTAAGATAAATGATATCAATGCACTCGTAAATTCTATAAAAGATATTGCAGACCAAACAAATTTACTCGCACTCAACGCTGCCATAGAAGCAGCTCGTGCAGGGGAACATGGTCGTGGTTTTGCCGTAGTTGCTGATGAAGTGCGTAAACTCGCAGACTCTACAAATAAGGCAGCGGATCAAGTTCAAATGGAGATGAGTATGATACGCGGAATCTCTAGCGATGTAACTGAGCGTCAAACAGGGATGCTTCAAGGGATAGAGGAGAGTGTAAACATTGCAAGTGATGCAGTCAATATACTGACAGAACTAGGGGAGCATGCTACGCATAATATGCAAGAGATTAACTCAACACTAGAAATCATTGACACACAACTACAAGATTCACAACTCATAAAAGATGATATGTGTACACTTGTTGATGATACTAAAGATGCCATAGATGGTTCACAAAAAAATATAGATCTAGCACAAAGCTTAATAACAAACCTACAACACTAATATGAGAACTATAGTTACACTTTTAGTACTTTGTACTTTAGCTTTTTCAGCAAAAGTAGAGTTAGTAGTCCTCGGTTCTGGTGGGCCTGAATTTGATGGACGCGCAAGTACCTCCTACTTACTTTTTATAGATAATAAAGCAAAACTTATCATTGATATGGGGAGTGGTTCTATGCTCAGCTTTGAAAAAAGTGGTGCAAAACTTGACGATGTAGATGCAGTTGTTTTAACACACTTACATATCGATCACGCCGTAGACCTACCCTCCTATGTAAAGGCGGGCTATTTTACACCACGCACTCAACCTCTTAGCATCATAGCTCCTAACGGTAATGAGCATTTCCCTTCCGCAGAAGAATATCTAGAAAGTCTTTTTGGTAAAAATGGTGCGTATAGATATATGAACGATATACTCTCTAAGAATACTGACTCCTTTGAGCTTATAGCTACAAATATTTATAAAGATAGAATAACAATGATTCAATATCCAAAATTTACCTTAAAACTCATTCGTGTGCATCATGGTATCGTCCCTGCCCTTGCCCTTCGCATAGATATTGGGAACAAAAGCATTCTCATAAGCGGGGATACAAATAATGAAAACAAAAGCTTACAAGACATAGCAAAAGATGCAGACCTTTTTATAGCACATCATGCTATAGCTGAGTGGGCTGAGGGTTATGCAACAAGCTTACATATGAAACCATCTAATATAGCTCAAATTGCTCATGATGCTAAGGTAAAAAAGATTATATTAACGCATAGAATGAAAAGAACATTAAAAAGTGAAGATGAAAGCTTGAAGATTATAAAGAAAAAATTTAAAGGTGAGGTTATGTTTGCAGAGGATGGAATGCGAATAGAGTTATAAAACGAGAGTGTAAACCTAACTGTGTAAACCCACCTCTTATTCCTAAATCACTTCGTATATTTTGACATAATTTCGCTGAAAAATATACAAAGTTGGGGATAAATTTCATGCCAATTTCTTATACTGGTTC
>JALSLR010000011.1 GCA_026988245.1 Sulfurimonas sp. | reverse complement strand
AACGTCATGACATTTACCTTATAGAGGATGCTGCTGAGTCACTAGGAGCTACTTTTAACGGCAAACATACAGGAACCTTTGGGGACTTTGGGGTTTACTCTTTTAATGGTAATAAAATACTTACTACCAGTGGTGGGGGTATGTTGGTTTCGGACAATGAAGCCTATATAAAAAAAGCGATGTTTTACAGTACACAAGCACGTGAAGAAGAGATATTTTATGAACATGTAGAGTATGGGTATAACTACCGTATGTCTAATGTATTGGCTGCTATTGGTGTGGCTCAAATGGAAGTGATAGAAGATAGAGTATTAAAAAAACGAGAAATATTTAACTGGTACAAAGAGTTTTTAGAGGATGTAGAAGAGATAAGCTTTATGCCAGAACTTGAAGGCAGTCGTGGAAACAGGTGGCTAACAGCACTTACTTTTGAACATACTGATTATAACGTTGTTATGCAAGCTTTAAATGAGATAAATGTAGAGTCACGACCTCTATGGAAACCTATGCACCTACAACCTCTTTTTAAAGAGTCTAAAACATATCTTGATGGAACAAGTGAAGAACTTTTTAATAAAGGTTTATGTGTAGCAAGTAGTACCATTATGACCAAAGATGATGTAGCGTATATTTGTAGCGTCATCAAAGAATCTTTAGAGTAAGTCTATATGATGTATAATATTTTAATTATTATCTTTTTAACCTTTACTACTTTTAGCTGGAGTTTTTATCTATTTCATATTCCATTTGATTTCACTATTATTTTAGTAGTTTTAGCCATTCGTTTATTTGCTTCGAGATTACTTTTTAAAGACTACTCCATATCATGGTCTAAAGTTTCTACCAAAACTTTTCTCATTAAAAGTGTGGTTTATATAAGCTCTTTTTGGGTTTCACTACTCTTTTTATATGGAAAAGTACCCGTCTCAGTATTGATTTCTGAACTTTTTTTATATCTCTTTTTAATCAATTTTTCTATGTATACCTATTTTTTTATTGTCAATCGAAGTCAAATCAAAAAGAGTCAAAGTGTTATTATTTATGGAGCAGGAAAAGCAGGTATACAAGTCAATGAAGAGTTTAAAAACAGTACCTACAGTGTTAAGTACTTTATAGATGATGACCCACGTTTAGACAAAAGAAGTATCGATAACATTCTCATTGTATCTCACAATAAGATAAAAGAGAAACTACTCAATAACCACTATGACCTGCTGGTTATTGCCATGCCAAGTGCTGACCAAAAACGAATTCATCAAATTTATGAAGAGTTACATGGCTATTTTAACAAAATACAAATTTTGCCCTCGTTGAATGAAATTTTAAGAGATAAAGAGTTTACGCCTCAACTCAAAAATATCTCTGTAGAAGATTTATTGGCAAGGTATCCTAAAGACTTGGATAAAAATAAGATTTCTAAGTTCATAAATGATAAAGTTGTTTTAGTAACCGGTGCTGGTGGAAGTATAGGAAGTGAAATAGTACGGCAATGCATTAAATTTAAAGCTTCAAAACTGATTTTACTCGACCATAGTGAATTTAACCTTTATCAAATAGAGCAAGAAGTTGGTGGGGTCAATATTATTCCTGTGATGCAGTCCGTGGTTAATAGAGATGATATAGAGAGAACATTTAAGCAGTATTGTCCAGATATAGTGATACATGCAGCAGCCTACAAACATGTACCTCTGGTAGAAGCCAACATAAGTGAAGCGATAAATAACAACATTATGGGGACTAAAAATATTATTGATATGGCGATTAAATATAAAGTTGAAAAAGTTGTGTTAATCTCAACAGATAAAGCTGTACGCCCTACCAATGTAATGGGAACCACCAAACGTATTTGTGAACTCTATGCACAAAATGTAAAAGCTCACACTACCGATATTGTCGCTGTAAGGTTTGGTAATGTTTTAGGGAGCAGTGGAAGTGTTATCCCTAAATTTAAAAGTCAAATTGAAAAAGGTGAAAATATAACAGTCACTCATCCTGAGATTACACGATACTTTATGCTTATTCATGAAGCATGTGAACTGGTACTACAAGCAGGTGCCATTGCTAGAGGTGGAGAGATATTTATCCTTGATATGGGAGAACCTATTAAGATAGTCGACTTGGCTCAGAAAATGATAGATTTGAGTGGGAACAATGATATTAAAATTGTATTTTGTGGACTTCGACCGGGTGAAAAGCTTTATGAAGAGTTGCTTATTAATGACAGTGATGCAACAACAAACTATGAATCTATTACTGTTGCCAAACCTACAAATTATGATATAGAAAAACTCAATAGAGACATTAAAAACTTAATAGAATCTGAAGATAAAATTCAAATATTAAAAAATATTGTTCCTGAATTCAACCACCAATTAAATCAATAATTTTTTTTAAGGAAAAGTTATTGCTTTTCAAAACTTGCATGATATAATCTTTAAAAGAAAAGGGAATTATTTTATGAAAAGATATTTATATTTATGTGGTGTTACTACAACTCTATTTGCTCAGCAAATAGATGTTTTGCCATCATTTCAAGGTTTTAAAGGTGCTGTTAATACACCCAACGCTACTGTCTACAAAGAGGGAGAATTTGAGTTTCTATACTCCAATCAAATAGACAATTTGTCGTCAAGCAACTCCATTGACTTTAGAGAGCATACCAACCAAAATAACTACTTCATCAATATGGGAATGCTTCCTAACCTCGATCTGAGTTTTAGGTACGCCAATGGAAATGATAAACTAACCAATAAAGACTTTTTAGAAGATAGAGTTCTTAGTTTTAAATATCAGCTCCCTTTTATTCCAAAAGATCTGTTTCAGATAGCTTTAGGGATGCAAGATGTTGGTGGAGGAGCATCCCATATAAATAGCACCTATGGCGTTCTCTCCAAAGATTTTAACTCTATTCGTACAAGTGTAGGTTATGCCCAAGGAGACAATAAAGATTCACTCAATGGTACATTTGGAAGTATTGAGTATCAAGCTTTTCCTTGGCTCAATCTTGCAGGAGAGTATGACAGTCATGATTGGAGTGCTGCTGTTAAAACAGCCTATTTAGCCCATATTGGAAAACAGAAGATAAACTTAGGTCTTATGGCAAAAAGTTCACTTGATTACAACGATCTCTATTTTGGTCTTTATGCTAATTTTCCATTTAATGATAAAGCTCAACATTTAAAAATAGATACAAAAAGTATCCCCTCTTCTATAGCTGAATTGAAAAACTATGGCTTTTCTAATATATCTTATAGTCTTAAAGACGACACCTTATACTTTGAGTATGAGAACACACTCTATACCTATAGTGATATCGATGCATTGGGTATGGTATTGGGCAGTTTAGTCATGAGTGATAAAGCGTCAACTATTGTCGTTACTACAAAAAAAAGTAATATTGAGCAACTTACTACGAAGGTCAATACAAAAGAGTATAAAGAGTTTTTGAGCACGGGTAAATATCAAGAAAATCTACTTCAATTTACTGCTCAATCCATACTGAATAAAAACGAGTCTACATATTCTGATAGATTTAAGCCAACATTGACACTCAAGCCTGCTTTTGTACTTGTAGATGGTTCAGAGTATGCAAGTTTTGATTATACCCTAGCAATGCAAGCAGAACTCTCTATGCGTTTAGCAAAAGGTACCATTCTTAGTACCAGATACAATATTCCTCTTACTGTCTCAGATAACTTTGAAGATGGAAGGGTATTTGATTATAGAAATAGAAATAAAACAACTGCAGAGATAGACCAAGTACTCCTCTCTCAATATTTTCAAATAGATTTGCCTTATCGTTGGATTAGTTTGGTTCAAGTAGGTCAGTTTGATAGAAAGTTAACTGGAGGCTCTTTTGAAAGTAGTGTAAGTAGCTTAAATGGGAAACATACTCTAACAGCAAAAGCTACACAACTTAAAGATGATATGTACCTAAATTTAGACAGATATGGTGCCGATGAGTACAGAGAGGAGAGATTACTCTCTTACCAATACTATATTGAACCACTTAATGCCAATGTAAAACTAACAGCAGGTGAGTTCCTGTATGGTGATGAAGGAGCAATGTTTAGCCTAGAGCGTTACTTCTCTGATACAGCTGTAAGATTTGATATCTCTCAAACAGAACATGAAATTAAGGGTGACCATACAGTAGGAAGATTAACGCTCTCCATACCTTTTGGAAGCAGTAAAAAAGTTAAAACCAAATATTTAGATATTCAAGGTGACTATTTAACCTATAACAGACGAAAAACCATTGTCTCCAAAGGTGAACCAAGTTATGCTCAACCACACCACCTGAAAGAGGTAGAGAACAGCTTTACATTAGAGAAGTATTATTTAAACAATAGCCGTTTCCATCCAGCCTATATTAAAACAAATTATAATCGTTTACGGAATGTGTTTTTAGGAGATTAAAGGGGAGAGAACTACCATCTTTTAGGCAAATGGGGTCAGGTAAAAAATACAAAGTATTTTACACTCCCTATTCTTTTTTTTGTTTTGTTCAAAATATATTTAGAAGTACTGGTCAATAGTGATACTTACAGGAGACAATATTAACACGATAATCGTC
>JALSLR010000010.1 GCA_026988245.1 Sulfurimonas sp. | reverse complement strand
AGAAAATAAACAAGTGCTTTTTGATTTTTCAGATATTTTGTTTAGACATTTTACGTGGCTTGAACATGAGGTCATTGAACTTGGAGAGTCTTACAGTTATGACAGAGATGCCATAGCTATAAAAGTGGACAGATTAGATGATATTTTGAAAGATATTATTAAAAAATTAGACGTACTCGATTTACAACTCCTAAGTTCACCCGATAAAGAACTGGATGCTCGTATCGCCAGTGATATACACTATATGAGAGATGTCTTACATCACATGAACGATGAAGTCGTCACTGCCTTTAGCATGGAACGCAAATTTCCAAATATCGCACTTACCCAAGAAGCTACCGATGCCTTGACACTCTTTTTGTTTGAAGAGACCTATAAAGAGTACGAGCTGATTATGATTTACAACTACCTCAAAGCACACAGCGATGATGCCTATATGAATAGAATCTTTCAGGTATTAATAGATGAAAGCTTTTTTCATTTGAAACGTTTTGGTGATATGGGAGCAAAGATGGGCATACTTGGTGTACCCAGAGTCATCATGAAAGAGCTCTATCAGATAGATGATGTTGTAGCATTTTTAAAAGATGGCATCAACGAAGAACTTGCAGCCAAAGAAGAGTGTAAAAAACTCTCAGACGCCGTAGGCAAAGACAGTGTAGAGCTAGCAAAGTTTTTCGACTTTATCAACCATCAAGAGAATTATCATATCTCTTTGATGGAGGATGCTTTGAGGCATTTTGATAGGAGAGGGTAGAGGTTAACGTATGGGCACTTAGGAAGTGGAGAGTTTACTCCGACTTATACTTTGGGACTGTTTTCAACGCCCTTTTTGTGATTTTTATATTAGCCATTTTACTTATCACTTTTTAAGTAAAAAATTTGAGACAGACTCAACAAAAAATGCTGAATACTTTAATGTAATGGTTAAGGTATCATCATGTTCTTGGACCCTTGCTTGATCGTCAAGATAGTCAATAACATATTTTTTACCTGCTTCATAAATATGTTTAGATATATCTTCTGTTATATTGTCTCCCATCTGTTCGACCATATCTTTCATAGCATTAAAAAGACCCTTTGGAAGTTTTGGAAATTGATCGCCCATGATTTTTTGAAAATCTGTATTTTTTTCCCATAACTGTACAATCTCTTTAGCTTGTTTTTTACTAGCTATTTTAGGAAGGGATTGTGCAATGGCTTTTGTGACTATATCTATTTGTGTGACTTTATCTAATATAGAATTGGCTTTTTTATCTATATTTTTGACAAGTTCTATTTGTGAAAGAATGTATGATGTTATCTCTTCTACTGCGATTTCATTTTTAGCAGAAAAGTGTTCTATCTTTGTAAGGAATTGTCCAAAATTAAGATTGTTTATCTCTCGTCTATAGAGACTTACAAGTATTGGTAAAGAGGAGACAAGTTGTTTTCTGTTAAACAACTCTTGATACTCATCAGGCTTATATTGTCCAGATGGCTTATGGTAGATTGTGCAGAAATGCTCTATGTCAGTGTTGATAAAGTTGCCATCCTCATCTTTCTCTTCCAAAAATCTATCTTCTCCCGTAATGATATATTTGGGTATAGATGCAAAGATAGGATGATTGAGGAGAAGTCGTATAAAGTTTAAGCCTTCTTTTGTGGTTTCTCCAAAATTTAAGTCTATAAACAGTACATCAATATTTTCCTTTTCAATAGTAGAACTGACTGTATTGTATATATCTTGCGGGCTTCTAAGCTCAATGCCGTCAATCTGTTGAGTATGTATATTTGATTCAGTAAAACGACCTCCTATATTATTTTCTAATTTACATAAAGCTTGTGTTATTGCTTTTATAACTTCATTTTCATCTTCGATGATAAGTATTTTGATGTTAGATAGATTAGGTATATGTGTGTTAATCATGTGAATCCTTTGAGTTGAATTTGAATACTACTGTGCATTCACGTAGTGCTTCTATATCATTAGGCGTTTCTATGAGCTTTGTGTCCCAACCAATAGCATTTAAATATACTTTACACTTAGAAAGTCCTATGCCTAGACCTGCTTTTTTTCTTTTATTGTCAGGATCATTTGCCATCCATGATTTATTTTTTACAAAAACTTTATCTCTTTTATTCTTAGGAATAGCATAGCCGTCATTCCCGATATAGATGGCATCATCTGTTAAGAAAAAAGTGATTGTAATTTGTTTTTTGGAATTGTTTTTATTTGCACCATAACTTTTGTTTTGTTTTACAGCGTTAAAAATGTATTCAAAGAAGATAGCTTCTATATCTATGTATCGACCTCTTGAGATTTTTAAAGTAGAATTACTTTTTTTTATAACTAGATTAAAATTTGTATCATCTGCATTCTTTAATAAACGTGGTACTACATCTAAAAATTTTTTGAGTTTTTTTATGTAATTACTATTTACATCTATTAAAGTGTTAATCTCAAATTTATCTTGCTGTGCTTCTCTTTCGGGAGTTGCAAGAGATCCAATTTTGAAAATATAGGTAAGTCCTGTGGTAAAATGCTTAACATATGTAAGTATCTCTTTGTCAGGAATAGATTCTTTTTGAAGGGTATCAATTTTATTTTCTATCTCTATGTAGTCTTTATAGGTGTGGCTGATATCCATGAGATTGTGATTGAGTTTTTTGAGTTCTTGTGCCACATTCATGTAGGCTTCATTATCCATTATGTCTTTTGCTAGCCAATTTATAAATCCCTTGATAGAATTTATTTTTGGGGCAGTTAAGGGGTTTTTTCTAATAAATTCAAAGTTTACTGCACCGATGACTTGATGATTTGATTTCATTTTGAAAATACATTGTGATTGTGATGACACACCTGTGCTATCTTGTATTGGTTTAAAAGAATCGTTTTTGTAAGAAGTAATTGTATAATCCCCCTCTTTGTTTTCTTCAAGAAAGTTTTTAACTGCACTCTGTTTGTTTAAATCCTCATTATATATTGTTTTGTCGGTATGCTCTGGATACACATACTCCATTGCTAGTTTACCATCTTTATTTCGTTTTATAACACTAAAATGGTTGTACCCAATAAATTTTTCTAATAGTCTCTGAGATTTTTCAAATCGTTCTCTATAATCGTTAATAGCAATCGTTTCAATCATTTCTTGACTGAAGTTATTATGCCTTATATTGTCTATTCGTCTAGCTGCAACATCTAACAACTTTTCTATTGATTTACGTCGTGTTTTGTCATTTAGTTGATATGCATCAGTGTGAGTGGATTCTAAATTTAAAATACCTATTGGTTGCTTATCTAAAAGAATGGGGATACATAGTTCACTAAGTATATCAGGATTACTTTCAACATATTTTATATTTTTATCTGCTCTTTCTTTAGTGAGTTTATTAATAAACGCTTGATTGAGTTCTTTTTCCTTGGAATTGACATCTATACTTACAAATGCCTTTGCACCCAATACACAAAATTGCTTATTTCTAAAAACCCATGCTGAGATATTGGGGTCATATATGTTAATCGTTTTGATTTTCTCGTCACATTCTTCTCCATCGCAGGATATCCGCTCTAATGTATTTGCTTTTAGATTGTGTATCTTTATGGTACTTTTGGTTTTTTGAGAGTCGCTATTGTAATGTTTGTGTATGAGCGTTAAAAGACGATCCCATACTTCTTGCTCGTTATCTATATGCAATATGTTGTTAATAAATGACAATACCTCATGGCTTCTTATATTTTGATGAATTTGTTTCCACTGCATAGAAAACGCATTGATGACATGCTCAAAGTATGAGATACTCATAGTGTCAAACTCTCTATCTTTTTGAGAGCAATAGATAGAAACAGTACCCAGTGGAAGTCCATTGTCTTGCACTTTCGCTATGATACCTTTATGTAATTGTAGCAGCTCGACAGCCCCTTGAGCATTTAAATTTATCTTTTTGTTCTTAAATGCATCTTGCATATCAACATTAGTCTTTATAGTCTCTTTTCCATTGATGAGGTCATTGAGTATTGGGTTCTCACTGATGGAGAGCTGATCTATGGATTTTGATAGAGATTTTGTATCTATATTACTATCTAGTAGGTTGAGGCTGCCTTGCGTATATGTTCTGATGATAATGGTATAGTAGGGATAATATTTGAGAATAGTGGCACAGAATTTTTGTGCAAGAACTTTAATTCTTTCTGAAATATCTGTAGATATATCTATTTGAATACTACTGGCTATATTGTATGCGACACGTTGTTGATGCTCTTCATATACACGATGAGTTGAGGTAAATATATCTCGAACAAAAGATGACCTTTGTTCATCGATGGCTAGCTCCTCTTTACTTTTGATAATATACCCTCTGGCACCGTGGTCTATAGCCTGTCTAGCTTCTGTATGTATCTGAGCTGTATTTGCAGTCATGACTACGATAGGAGGTAGAGAAGGAATCTCTTTAGCTATATCCAGTATATCTATCGCCGTGATACCATGCTCTAGCTGATAATCACAAAAGATAACATCCACGACATACTTAGTTTGGTTCTCTTCGAGGTATTGAACCCTCTGATTAACCTCCACTAACCCACCTAAAACCGAAATTTAGCTAAAATAGATATATCAAGAGCGATAAATATCTATCAAGGAAAACTCCTATGCAACTAA
>JALSLR010000009.1 GCA_026988245.1 Sulfurimonas sp. | reverse complement strand
TGATAAATATGAATTTGAACTAGATAAATGTAGTTTATATATAGATTTTGATAATGTTTTTTAAAGTAAAAATTATGAAAAAAGTCAAAATTCAAACCCTGACCCCTTTGACTTAAAGAGATAAGTGAATATGTCTTGAAAGACACTTTTGCTAAGATGGAGTATATTCAGATAGCACTTCTTTTTGGTTCTCGTGCTACTAACAATCATACACCAAAAAGCGATTATGATTTTGCTATATTTGGAGAACAAGAGTTCGCTTATGGCATTCAAGCTGAAGTTTGGGCAGATTTGACACGAAAACTAGATATTGATATGGATGATATAGATGTGGTTGATTTAAAAAGAGTTGATTCTGTCTTGAAAGACTCTATCCAAGAAAAATATATCATACTTAAAGGAAGCCAAGATGAAGTTTCAAGATTATTTGCAAAAGAGTAAAAATATAGCAATAAAAGAGATAAATGTTCTTAATTCCCTTAAAAAATTTGATGACATTGAAATAAGAGCAGCTAAAAGTTCTCTGCAAGTGCTTATAGAAAATTTTATAGGAAAATGCAAAAGAATATTGAAATACCATGACTGCCCCATTGTCCCCAAAAGATCATCTGATGCACTTTTTTTTCTTTATGAAGTAGGAGTGTTTGATGAAGAAGAGTATGGAGAGTTTCTAAAGATGATAGGTTTTAGAAATGCTATGATACACGACTATATGGATTTTAATGAGGAAATTCTAATCCATATAGTAAAAGAAAAACTCTATCTAAAACTTTATGATTTTTTAGTGACAGATGTCAAACTAAGTGATACCATGCAAAAAAGAATCAGAAGTTTTGAGTTGTAAGAAAATAAGTGCCTAGCCATAAACGAGGAAAAAAGGTTTATTTCCGATACCCTTATTGTTTTGCTCATTATGCTATAATTATAAAAAACAATAGAGGAACTATTTATGACAGATGAAGAGTTAAAAGAGTTTGCTTTTGAGCTAGACAAGAGGATTGAAAAGCTGAGAGAGTCTCAAGAGAAAACTGATGAGCAGATAAAAGAGACAAGCGAGCAAATGAAAGAGACAGATAGAAAACTCAACAAAGTAGCCAAACTCGTTGGAAATATAGCTAACAATCAAGGTGATGTGGCTGAAGAGTACTTTATAAACTCACTTGAAGATAATATGGAACTCCTTGGTGTGCATTTTGATACATTATCTGCAAATTTACATAGAAGAAAAAACAATATAGAAGATGAGTACGACATAGTTTTGGTAAATGGTGAAAATATAGCTATCATAGAAGTAAAATATAAAGTTCATGAAAATGATGTAAAAAAATTAGATAAGAAGATAGAAACATTTAAAGAGCTATTTCCTGAATACTCACATTTGAATCTTTATGTTGGTATTGCGGGGTTTAAAGTTTACTATGATGCAAAAGAGTATGCAAAAGAGAAGGGTTACTTTGTGCTTCAAAGAAAAGGTGATATGATAGAGACTTATGCACCAAGTTTAAGAGCAGCGTAAGAGTAGCAGGTAAAATTTTTTCTCATTCCCAAGCGGGAGAGGCTATGAGTTTTTTCACAGTCTCGGAGCGTGGGAACGAGGGAAGTTTAGAGTTCTATTTGCAGTTAAAGAAAATCTGTTAATGATAGAAGCTATAAAAGTAGGAAGTAGAGGCGATGTATATAAATAGCCTGTCCTTCTTTTATCCAAGTTCTAGTTTAGGAATAAGGAAAAGAGATAAGTTGAGATGAAAAAGATAATTTTAGGATTGATTTTTAATGTGTCAGTGGCATTTTGCTCTACCCTTATTGTTGATAATACAGTATTATTCGGAATGTTTAATTGTGAAGGTTTTAGTTTTGGCTCAACTTATTCAACTATTCAATCCGCAGTCAATAATGCAAACAATAATGACATTATTAAAATCTGTAATGGTGATTATAATGAACAAGTAGCCATAGATGGCGTAGATAATCTGACCATAACAAACGGAGCTGATGCAACTTCTCTTTCTGATGTCAATTGGTATAGTAGCGGCGATACTCTAACCATAGATGGTAATACAAAAAAACTAACAGTAGAAAATATTTCTATAAAATCAACAGCAAATAGTTCAAATTATAGAGGTATCCATATAAACAGTGCAAAAAATAAAATCACGCTTCAAAATCTTATTATAAACACTCCAAATGGTGCAACTGGTATCCACGGAGAATATGGGGTTGATAATAATCTTAAAGGGGTATTTAAAAATCTTATTATCAATAGTAGTGCAAGTGGCATCTACATAAACAAAGGAGATAAGCAAGATTTTGAAGATATAAATATAACTCTCACAGGAAATAATGCGAATGATAAAGGGCTGTATCTTGGAGATAGTGTAGCAGATAAAAATCATATCTTTAAAAATCTTCAATTCTCTTTGCACACACAACCAGCACTTTTGCTTAGTAGTGGTGGCAAGATGGCATTTGACAATATAAAAATTTTTGCCGATGATTATAGCATCAATACAAATGCTATAGACTTAGGTTGGGGTACTGATACAAAAGATTTGTCGTTTAAAGATGTAAGTATATCTTTAAATGCTGGAACGGGTATTTCTATTAAAAAAGGAAAAAACATTACAACCCAAGATATAAATATTTCCGGCACTACTGGGTATGCTTTTTTTGTAGATAGTAGTGTAACTGATAACTTAATATTTACAGATATAAATTTTTCTACTTCTGGAAATTATGCTCTTTTGATAAAAAGTGGTAAGAATGTAACTATAAATGGCGCTGACTTAAGTGGCAGTGATGGAAATGGGTGGGGAATATTTTTAGACTGGGGAGTTGTAGGAGACTACGATTTTCAAAATATAAATCTCAGTGCACATGCAGGTGGTATTGACATCAAAAAAGGGAATCAAGTTACTTTTGATAGTGTGAAAGTTCAGAGTGATAGTGCAAGCTCTAACGATGATGGAGTAAAGTTTGATAATGGTAACTTTAGTGCTATGAATTTTACAAATTGTGATATCAATGCGACAGGAAATGGATTAAAAATCGCAGGAAGTACAGACTTAACAGTGGATAGTTCCAAATTAACCACAAGAGGAAACCATGCTATAGAGATAAATACCAATGTAATAAAAATGAACTTAAAAAGCTCTTGCTTTTATAACGAGTCAAGTGGTGGTAACAGCTATGCAATATATTTAAATAATTGGCAAAATGACATAAATATAAATAATAACTGTCTTTATGCGCCAAATGGTGGAAACTATGCAGGAGATTCAGCTACACATGACTGGGATAGGAATTATTGGAACAATGTAACTGATACAAACGGTGATGGAAAAATAAGCCATGTTGACACCATAAAAATAAGTACAAATATTGTTGATAACACTCCAACTATGAGCTGCCAAAATAGTTGTGGAGGTATTGTTTCTCCCTCTATCCCCATAACCGACTACCGCCTAGACGAGTGTAGCTGGAGCGGAGCAAGTGGTGAAGTAAAAGACAGCATAGGCTCAAACAATGCAACAGCTATGAACGGAGCCAACACAGAAACAAACACCTCTGCAGGTGGAGGAATATGTCATGTCGGTAAATTTGATGGAAGCAATGGCTATATAGATGCAGGCAATGTCTTAAATCCAAACAGTAGCAACTGGAGTGTAAGCGTATGGGTAAAATGGGATGGAAGCAGTGGAGAGAGAATAATCTACAATAAAGAAAATCTCTATGAAGCCAAAATCCAAAATGGTTATTTCCAATATGCTTGGCAACCTCATTGGAATTGGGATGGAGGAACAAGCATACCAATAGCACAAAACGAATGGACTCACTTTGTAGTAACTTATGATCATAACAAACAAAAAGTATATAAAAATGGAACAATGGTTTATAGCAGAAACCAAACAGGAGACATAGGAACAAATAACAACAAACTACTCATCGGAGCAAGAGGAGATACAAACCCTCATAACTTCTTTGGTGGCGATATAGATGAAGTAGAGTTTTATGACAAAGCTTTAGATGTTTCAACTGTAAACAACATATATAATAATGAAAAAGATAAAAAGAATTATGACGGGAGTGTGAGGGAGTGTAGTTGTATTAGCGGAACTTTTGATTGTTGGGATACTTTTAGGGGTGATGCAGATAATAATGGTGTTATAGATGACAAAAATATCTCTACAAAAATTGTAAATCAAGATTTTAACTTAACTATAGCCTCTCTTGACGAAAATGGAACAAATTACAAAGAGTTTAATGGAACAGTTTGTGCTAAAATCGATGACAATATATCTAAGCTTGATTTTAGAGACCAGAATGAATCAAATGCAACTTTTATAGTGAAAAGAGCTATAAAAGATATAAGAGTTCACTTAAGTTGGAAGAGAGATGTAGATGAAAATTGCCCACTATCTAATGAAGATAACTCCACAGACTCTACAGATAACTTCGCAATTCGCCCAAAAGAGTTTAATATGGATACAAATACTACAACATATTATGCTGGAGTGCCATTTCATATGGATATAAATGCTACTGATTATTTAGGTGGAAATTCACAAGATTACAATGAAACAAATGGTATTAGTTTCTCTTTTGATATAAATGACTCCAACTCTACATGTAGCGCTGGAGTTTTGG
>JALSLR010000008.1 GCA_026988245.1 Sulfurimonas sp. | reverse complement strand
AATTTGCTACATGACCTATAACTACCCCTATCCCAGCTGCACCATCAGAAGAGTTTATAGAGTTGTTTATAACAAGAGTATCTTGAGCTCCCATAAACATCATAGAAACAGAGTTATACTTATATGTGTTAGCATCATAGATATTTCTATGGCTCATACTTAAATGCGTTGCAAACCTATTGTGCATAAAAGTGTTGTGCGTAAAGTTGTTATCGTTAGAATAGTTAAGAGTAACATCCCTTGAGTAGTCTATAACGTTGTTAGTTATAATGTTATGAGATGCATAGTAGAGCTTAAGAGCGTTTCCTTTAAGACTTATCTCAATATCTTTAGATGTTATATAGTTGTTAGTTATATGAGAGTTTGTTACTATGTTCATATCTATACCATAGAGACTATCAAGTATGGAACAATTATCAATAGTGATGTTTTTTACCTTGTTGAGAGTAACTCCCGCGTTAATATTTTCCATCCGATCACCACTATTTGTTATGGTAAGATTTTTGAGTGTTACATTTGAAGCATTAATAGTTATGACGTTACCCTTAGCATCACCATCAATGATAACACTCTCTCCAACACCTATGATGCTAAGCGGTTTGTTAATGACGATAGAACCAAGATAAGTAGCGTTTTTAAGCTTAATAGTTGCGTAGGGAGTAGCTCGATTTATGGCATCTTGAAGTGGTGATGCAAAGATGCTACTTACTAAAAATATAGCTATGAAAAGTAGTTTCATCTGTTGTTAATAGAACTTATGAATTTCTTCCATAATATTTGCAAATTCTATGTCATCACCTTTTGATTTTAAAAAGTTTATAAGATATATTTGAGAAGCTTCTACGCCATCACTTTTTTCGATTTTCAATAGTTCTGCGTAGAGATTCGCTATAATCTCTATGACATGTGGCGATATACTTTTACGTGAAGCATGATAGCCTATAATTTTACCACTATCTGTATCTTTTCTTATTTCAAACTCTGTAAATATCCAATAGTACCTACCATCTTTAGCAAGGTTTTTTACCACTGCATTGATGTTTTTTCCCGCACCTATAGTCTCCCAAAGAAGCTTAAAAACAACCTTAGGCATATCAGGGTGACGGACTATACTATGAGGTTTTCCTATAAGTTCCTCTTCACTGTATCCAGATACCTCCATAAAGTAATCATTACAAAAGGTAATTTTTCCTTTTTCATCTGTTTCACTTACTATATAACGTTTTGGATCAAGTACTATCTCTTCGTCTTTAGGTATTGGCTTATCCATCATTATATCCTTCCGTTGATAAGATTTATTAGAGCCATGCTTACCTCTTTAAATCCAAAAACTCTTTTGCCATTGTATTTTTTAGCAAATTCTTTTGCTTCTTTATAGGAATCAAATGGCACTAAATCATCTCCAGCAGGGCTAATCGCGCGGGAACCATAAACAAAAAATGCACCACGTGCTTCTATAATTTTGCCATTTGAATAATCAGTCACTAATATATCTTTAAAATCTTCTTCGCTTTTAACCCCTATATACGCCCAATTTGCTGGTCTAAAGTAAAACTCAAACATAGACTTAGGCGAAGAAAAATATACTTTTTTACCATTTTGAAGCTCGATTTTTGAAGCCCACTTCATATCTTTTATGAGCTTCAAATGTCTCACTTCGCACTCAGTATTTTTCGTAATATCTATCTCATATGCGAACACTAAACTACTTAGCATCACAAGTATTAGTAAAATATTTTTCATCACTACCCCTAAACCAAATCTTTTTTCTTAAATATACTAAACCCACCATAGGCAAATACTAAACCTAATGCCAAAGGGTAACCAATAGAGAGCATAACAAAAGTCATTTGGCTCATGCTGTCTAAAATGTAAAAAGCCACAGGACCCATAACAGTAAGCTCAGGGTCAAACAAAGAGATAGCTGCTACACGAAAAATCTCCATCGGATTTGCAAGAGCTATCATAATGATAAGCTCTTCGTTAAATCGTTGTTGCATCATTAGAGATATAAGCGCTATATCGATAAAAGCAAGTAAAAATATCCATACAAAAAATGCTACACCAAGGGCTACTTCACTAGACTTTACAAAACTCGATATAAAAAAAGCTATCCCTAAAAATGCAGATGATAGTGAAAATAGCAAACCAGTATATAAAAAGAAAATCCCCCAAGGGATGGATGCACCAATAGATGCACCATATACGATAGCAATCACCATAGCAAAAAATACGGGCATATATACAGTTACAAAACGCCCTATTATTTTGCCCCAATAGTACTGCTTGAGAGAGATAGGAAAAGAAAGCATATACTCTAAAATATGGTTATCTCTATCTCCACTTATCGAACGAACAGTAGTAATAAGGATAAATATAGGCAAAATCACTATAGTAATTTGTATATACATAAGTAACAAACGACTCAGTCCACTAAAGCCCATCACTTGGCTCTCAGTAACACCAGCGATAAAGAACAAAGCGATAAGTCCACCAAAAACAAGTGAATACACTAAAAACCATTTCGCTCGCATAGATTCTTTTAAATCTAAGTACGCAATTAAATACAGATTTTTCATTAAACCCCCAACACTTTTTTTCTAATTTTTGGATTTGCCATATGCTCACCCCTTAACATTTTTAATCTAACTTCATCAAATTCTATCATCATTTCATTTCTACTTTCATAAGCTACAAAACCATATTTCATAGGTGTTCTTTCATGCATTTTATATCTCGCCTTATAAATAGGCACAAACCTTTGCGTATCTTTTGTGAAAACCTTGGAAATATCCACTGAAAAATCTATCTCATATTTTTGTGCATATAAAATCATACAACCGATATCATCAAAAACATAATCTTCATCTTTGGTCTCAACCTTAGCACTATATCTATTTGTCTTATCTACTTCCATATGACACTGTGGACATTTCGTTGAGTTGTGTTGCGATGCTTCGCTCTTAGCATCACCGCACCCCACAAAAAAGAGTGCCAGGATAAAAAAAACTAAAAGACTAAACCCTCTCATCCGATACCACTTTACCTAAGTCCATATAAATTTGTCTGTTGACTAACTCTTCAACCTCTTCTAGTCTATGTGTGACAAAAAGAAGTACCTTATCTTCTTCATTTTGCTTAAGGAGTCTATAAAAATCATCCCTAGCCTTAGGGTCAAGATTGGCAGTTGGTTCATCATAAATAATAATCCCACTCTTTTTAGCAAGACTTATAGATATAAGAAGTTTTTGCTTCATGCCTCCACTTAACTTAAAAAATGACTTATTCATATTTGCATTGATATCTAACTTCATCTCATTTGAATAGTGCTTAATAAGTTCTTTATCTACTCCACTACTTGTCACAACATAGTCCATTAACTCCCCTATGCTAAGCTTAATAGGGGGTGGCAACTGTGGCACAAAACTAATATTTTTAAGAACTTCAATACGCTCTTTTATAGGGTCACGTCCATCTATGAGGACTTGCCCTTCATCTGGATGATAATATCCAAGTATCGAGCGAATCAAAGTTGTTTTACCAGCTCCATTTGCACCCATAAGTGCTATATAGTCATTTTTTTTGAACTCACAACTGACGCTATCGAGTGAGATGTTTTGAGCGAATTTTTTAGTTAAGTTTTCTATTTTTATCATATATTATTATACCTATTTATACTAAACTTTTAAGTCTGAAGTCGAAGTTTAATGCATCTGCATGACAAACATCTATACATCGACCACAAAGTGTACAGTCTGCACCAGTTATATACTCTCTTGTGATGTTTTTTTCTTCTCTTTGTTTATCGTATTTTGCCTTGGTTATCTCTAAGACTTGATTTTCAAAACACACATCATGACAAACCATACAGTGGTCGCAGTTATCATTCCATTCTATTCTGAGTGCTGCTACTTTACCTATCATTCCATATGTAGTTCCTATAGGGCAGACATAGGTACACCAAGCACGACGTGAGTAAAAAGTTTCTATCAAAAATATTGCTACTACCCAAAGAAAAGCCAGTGACCAACCATACACTATCATACGAGAGAGAATTCCAACTACATTAAATGTTTCAAAAACTAAATACCCGCTTGTAGCAGACATTATCAAAAATGTTACCCAAAAGATATATCTAACTCGATGATCAAAGTCTCTTTTTTTTATAATTTTCTTTTTAACAAGGGTATTGTTTAACTTCTCACTGATTTCACTAATAATTCCGTATGGACAAACCCATGCACAGTAGCTTCTACCGCCAACAAGCAAATACACTAAAATAATTGTTACCGTACCAATAATCATATTTACAGGTAAATGATGCGTAGCTAAGACTACTTGCATATTTGTAAATATATCTATCATATGAAAACCTAAAAAGCGTGAACCACTGAGCGTACCTTCTAGAACTTGCAAGTCTATAAAAAAAGATAAGAAAAACAAAAGATGTATACTAATCACAAGAATCCATCTTTTCATTCTATAACTAAAAAATTTTTTACCCTCTTTAGTTCTATCAAAAAATGTAGACCAAAAGCTTGTATTTGCTATGGTCTCTCTTGAGTTAAATTTGTCCATCTGCTCTTGCTTTAAATTCACTTATCTCTTTTGCTAATCTTCTTAAGTCTTCATCACTATTCTTAATAAGAAGACCCTTCATAACAAGGTTTTCTGTACGACCAGATTTAAAATCTTGTAGTTTTTTATAAAGCATTGCTTCACTTTGCCCAAATACTGGAGGACCCATCATTTTTCTACCACTTTGATAGCCAGTTCCATTTACACCATGACACGATGAGCATTTTTGTTTATACTCTAGAGATGTATTAAACTTTTTCATACTTCCAGCTTTTTCTCGAAGCATTTGTAATTCTTCATTATCTTTTTGACTATCAGTTTTTTCTTCTATAGTTGAAGATGAAGCTACATTCATCTCTCTATCTCCAAAGTTTTTTATAACCTTAGCATGCTCACCACCTTGGTACACAGCATCATCCATGGCCGTAAATATCATAAGCCCTATTATTAATGCGGTTAAACTACCTACAATTATATTTTTCATTTTTGATTCCTCATTTTTTTAAGTTCTTTATTAAATCTATAAATTTCTTCCGCCATTTCTCTCATCTCTTTAGCATCCATATTTTCAACAAGTCCACTCATCAAAACATTTAAAGTTTTGTCTTTTTTAAACTTCATAATTTTGTTAAATATAAAATCCGCATCCTTTCCAAGAAGTGAGGGGCCAATAATTCCATTCGCATAATCACTATGACACGCTGAACACTTCACTATAAACTTTTTACTAAGTTTATTTATCATCATGCTTACCTGAACTTTTTCATAGGGACTTCTTATATGCAAGTTAGCATCTATCGCTGTTCTTTGTTTTTTTGTATCCTTAGCACCGTAATCAAGATAATAAGATGTATCTCTAGTACCAGAATCTTTCTCAGCTACTTTTATAGCCTTAGCATCATCATTTGCAACTATTTCTATACCTGAAGAACTTGTCGCAACATTCACTTTTGTATCTGCTTTTTCTTCAGCTTTATCAGAGGAACATCCAGCAAATATGATAGATGTCACCATGAAAAATACTATACTACTAACTTTGATAAACTGACTCATAACTCTCCCTTGGTTTTATTACTATCGATGGGGTTTGTGTTGGACATACCTCTTGACAAACTCCACAGCCTATACAGCCATCATATATCTCTGGTTTATTTCCACCTGCACTATCATAAATCATCGCTATAGCACTGAGTGGCTCTGGAATCGGACACATATCTGCACAAAGTGTACATTGCTTGCCTTCAAAACTATCTAATTTTTCTAATAAGTCTAGTTCTAACTGTGTCACATTTGTTACATTCTCTGTAAAACTATGCATTTTTATATTGAAGCCTTGTGGAACTGGCGTATTGCTCATTGCAAGGCAAGTATCTGGGAACTCTAAAACTGCTATTCCCATGTGGATATCTTCAGGCTTTTCACATGTATGCTCTAGGGCTCCACTTGGACAAGCAAGTACGCAGGGAACTGCCGAACAAGCATAACAACCTCGTTGTGTTGCATCGATATACGGAGTACCAACACCATGACCCTTTACTATGTCTGATAATTCTATCGCATGGTATGGACATACTTGAAGGCATTGTCCACACTTGATACAAAGTGCTAAAAAATCTTCCTCAGTGACTGCACCCGGAGGTCGCAAACGAGTTTCAGCGCTTAAAGGATAAGGAGAAAATACAATACCCCCACCAAGAACTAAACCAAGAATACCTAAAGATGAGTACTTCATAAACTTTCTTCTATCTGTTTGAACCTTTGCCATCATTATCCTTCAAATCTAACTATTGGTTTTGCATCTTCTAGCAAAAACAAGGGTTTTGTAAATGGTGCTAATTTTGCTAAAAAATTTAAAAGAGATATCACAGGACTACCATAAAAAAACTTTACATCAGGGTTATAGACCCAAAGTTGGTCAGCATACTGATACACACGATGAGGAGTATCCCCTACATTATCGCCATCCCTATCAAAACCACTATAGTTATCCCAGTAGTTACCTACTATCTCATTATCATTCGTCTTACTTCCACGAGAATCGTTAACAATATCTTCAATATTACCCTGAATAACATTACTTTTTAAAACATTATTTTCACTCACAGAGTGAAAATGTAGTGCTTCTGAGTTATAAAGAATTTTATTGTTAATCATCCAGTTGTGTGTATCTGGTTCAAAAGGGCTTCTATCTATATAGATTCCTTGAGCACAGTATATGATGGTGTTGTCTTTAAGCGTAAAGTTTGAAACATCTTTCAAACCAATCCCCATACCAGTAGCCCCAAGAGAACTTTTTATGATATTTCCAGTAGCTATTGTGTCTTTTGAGTACATAAAAAATATCCCTACACTGTTGTATGCATAATGATTATTTTTTACTATATTTTTACCTGCATGCATAAAGTGAAGGGAGTAACGGTTATGTTCGCCGAAGTTATCTTCTATAAGATTTCCATTTGAGTACCACACTACCATATCACGAGATTTTATAAGCGAATTTTTACGTATAATATTATCGTTTGAGTACCAGATACGCAAACCATCCCCACGCAGACCTAAGGGTAAATCTTTTGATGTTATAGAGTTGTTAGAAACTATAGAGTTGCTCACCATTTGAAAATCAATCCCAAATAAACAATCCTTTATAACACAATTGCTTATCTCACACTGTTTACCTTCTGTCATCTTTATAGCAGCATCTACCTTATCATTTCTATCTCCACTATTAATGATAGTAAGATTTTTGAGTGTTATAAATGAACCTTTAGTTGTGATTACAGTCCCCTCATTCAACCCATCGATAATAACACCCTTTTCACGTCCGATGATGCTAAGGGGTTTATCTATCGTTATCTTTCCCTCATAGACCCCAGCTGGTAACCTCAATATTGAACCAGCAGGAGCCTTATCTATCGCATCTTGAAGTACGTTCGCATTCAAGATACTAAGGAAAGATAGGCAAAAGATTAATGAGAATATTTTCATGTATACCTACTCACTTAACTCTTTCATCGCCTTTTGCTTTGCAAAAAAGGCTAAAAGAGATAACAATGCAATAACTACCAACAGGTAAAATCCAATCGTTGGATACGAATGCGTTATAAACTGAGCAATCTTGCCATCACCAAAAACTGTAGGCATAAAAGGTTTTATCTTAAATGCACCCCAGTCATGAAGATTATGCCCAAACCAATAGAGCCAATAAGAGTAATCAGCGATAAATAATAAAGGTAATGAAGCAGGAATAAGCATAAAGTAGTTAAGAATTTTTTTATTGTATGCTATAAAATAAACCATAATCAAAGATAAAAGTAAGAGCGCGTATATACCAATATTTCGCTCAAAAGTTCCACCTACCCACATAGGGTCCATACCTACATAGTGATTAATAGTGTTCATCTCATGAACCTCTCCACTAAATCCATCAAAATGAAAAAAGACAGGGATACCTTCAGGAAAAGCGACTTTAGGATAGTTTGGAGCTTCTAATGATACAGCCCAAATAGGCATAGATGCTACACCAATCTCAGCAGCACTCTCTATCATCTTTTCTAAATTATTGTGTGCCTCTTTTGGAGTAGATACACTCTTGTACCTACCTTGGTTGTAAAGATTCCATACTGATGCTGTTATTGGCGATATCTCTTCACTCTTTCCTTCATCTATCTGTGTTAAGGCTCCATTAAAGGCTATCATTGGGAGGGTAAAGGCAAAAGTTAAGATAAGTAGTGCGAGGGTAGCAAAAATTTTTGCTTTTTTTAGACTTGGGTGCATATAGTGTCCTTAAAACGTATATTTATAATTCAAACGATTATACCCTATTTTTCAGAAAATACCTGTTGATATATATCAATATATAATATACTTTGTATAACTTCAAGGTATAGTTGTGATTAATTTTTTGATTTATATCAATATTAATATTAATGTCGTATAATTCTTTCACTAAGGATTTCCATGAGAACACAGCTAGAAAACATACTATTATTTAGCGATTTGGACGATAAAACAATCTCTCAAATAGAGGGCTTTACCACTGAACATAAAATCGCTAAAAATGGCTTAATTTTTTATGAAGGTGATGACTCTGATTACCTATATCTCCTTACAAAAGGTATTATCAAGCTTTTTAAGACAGCTTCAAACCATAAAGAGATAGTGCTTAAGTATTTTCAAGGGCATGAACTCATAGGTGAAGTAGCGAACTTTGAAAACATTCCATATCCAGCTACTGCGAAGGCGCACTCAGATGTTGAGTACTTAAAAATAGACTTTGCAAAGTTTAAGGATGTCGTATTACAAAATCCCGCTTTACTTTTTCAAATCCAAACTTCACTCATAAAAAAAATCAAGAACTTAGAAAATATCATCTCAACTAATTTAGTTTTAGACTCTAAAGAAAGAGTTGCAAAATACTTGTATTCACATGCAGACGATTTTTTTGAAACTAAAAATATCATCATTGCTGAGATGCTAGGCGTCTCACCTGAAACTCTTTCTCGAATTTTAAAATTTTTCAAAGACCATGATATCATCGATGTAAAAACTAAGAGAATAGACAAAGAACGCCTAGAAGAATTTTTCACCTAAACATCATGAAAACAATCATCATTTTTCTTGTTTTAACTTTTAGTGCACTCAATGCATCTCATGGTCAAAACTATTATCATTATGGAGATATCGACTCAAAGCTTAACAAAAGAGCCATCTTAGAAATCGCAAAACAAGAGATAAGAAAACTTGTTTTAGAAAGAAAGATTCCAAAAAGCTGGAAATCAGTAAGCCCTACAAAGATAGAAAAAAATCACCATACAAACTCAAATAACTGGGTTGCGATATTTAAAAATACACATATTAAAAAAGTTAAAAAACAAACATTACATATCTTTATCGACCCCTATGGAGAGATAAAAGGGGCGAACTACTCAGGACAATGGACAAAGTAGACTTATTTGGCTATACTTCCACTCCAAATACCTTTACGGGTATTAAAATTTTAAAAGAAAGTGGGTGATGTGATATGCCAGGAATAGTACTTCGTTCAGATGATAATTTTGATGCATCTTACCGCCGTTTCAAGAAGCAGACTGACCGTAACTTAATCGTTACCGAAGCTCGTGCTCGCCGTTTCCATGAAACGGAAACTGAAAAGCGTAAGAAATTCAAAATAGCTTCTCGTAAGAAAATGCTTAAACGTCTTTATATGATGAGACGTTACGAATCACGCCTATAAGAATTAGCCCTTTTTGGGCTATATCTTCTTCAAAGAGATTCCAAATCTAGTTTGGAATGACACTCCAATCCCCTAAAATTTATAACCACCTATAAGTCTTAACGAGTAAGTATTTGGTTCGTTATCTAAGTTTACATCTTCATAAGTTCCTGTAAAATAAGTACCTTTATCTCCACCGTAACTTAATCTTATGCCATTTAGTTTCATAGCATCTTGAGCTTGTCCATTTGCATTTTTAGAAAAATTTGGGTCTAAGTCAAAATACGTATATCTATATCCTAACCACAAATTATCTAAGATATCATAACCAATTTGAGCCTTATAAGATGCAGCATTTTGCAAACTTCCTGCTTCAAAAAAGTGAAATATCATACCATTTGCAAAGTAAGGGTAACCACCAAAAGCACCAAGGGTAGTCCCTTGACCAGATCCATCAGTAAATTTTGCGACGCCAGTTGCAAAATTAAAACCAAAGTCAAAGTTTCCATCAAACCTAGCACTATAAATAGAATAATCAATCTCCTCAGTTTTGGCAGCAGCTGTTGAAAGGTAACCGACCTCTTTAAAGTTGATAAATTGTAGTCCTGCATCATAGCTGAATCCAGCAATTTTATTTGTATAGTCGTATTGTATAAATAGGGTGTTATACATATCTTCAGCATAATAATCCCAAACTTGTACATTATGGTTTCTATCATCGTTGTACATAAAAGTGACTGTATAAATACCTTTATCACCTATAGCTATCTTATCTGCACTATCTATATACGACACTTCACTCATGGAGTTGAACTGTGTTTTATCAAAGCCTCTACTATTATCAGCCCCACTATCCCATACACCGGCCATTTGAGAGAAATAACCTCCCGCAATGGTAATATCTTCTAGTGCTTTGTAAGCATAGTAAGCTAACTCAAAGGAATTTGAAAACATATACCAGTCATCGGCATCTATCATTGGGGTGCTTAGCTCTTCACGACCAGCTAAAAGTTTATGATTTTTATCTTCATACTTCAGATAAACCTCTTGGAGAATGATGTAAGATTTTCTTTTAGCTGGGTCAAAAACAAAAGTTCTAGTTCCATATTTTTCATCATTTAACCCAAAGTCAGTAGCACCACCTAATGTAACTTTCGCACCAATTCTAGAATTTTTTGGGCTCGTTATTGAGATTTTAGGCATCACATATAAGCCTTTTGAATCTATATGCCCTTTGTTTGTATTTGGATTTGTTGGGATAATATTTCCACCTAAATCTATACCTGTTGGTGCATTTTGATACTCGTATTGAACCCAACCTGTACGTATATCACCTGAAAACTCCCAGCCATCTACTATCTGTATATCAGGTTTTTTCTCAATTTTATTTTCATAAGTATGATCTTGCGATAAAGAGCTATCTGCATCTATTGATGCAAAAAGCGTTGATGATAAGATACAAGATGCAAGGAGTGAATAATGTATGATTTTCATACCACAATCCTTATTGTGCTAAGGGATTTAAATGTAAATTTTTTATGATGTACTTAGCAGCGAGTTGCGCGCGAACTGAGTTACCATACTTGTCCAATGGTGGAGATACTATACCTATACCGAATTTACCAGGAATAACAGCGAGGATACCACCACCAACTCCAGATTTTGCTGGTGCACCTGTGTCGTATAGCCAATCTCCTGCGTTATCATAAAGACCTGCTGTAGCCATGATAGCCATGATTTTTGGAGTATATTTATAGCTTATGATATGTTCTTTTGTTACTGGATTTTGACCATGGTTTGCCAAAGTTGAGGCCATGACAGCTAAGTCATGTGCACTTACATTGAGTGAACATTGTTTTGTATACACTGTAGTAGCTTCAAGTGGGTCACTCCCCATACGTCCATAGGCATCAAGGAGTTTACTAATCGCTTGATTACGTTTGTTATCATTTACTTCAGAGATGTAGACATCTTCATTTAATTGTAGTTTACTTCCAGCATATGCAGACATGTTTGCCTTTATCTTTGCCCATCTCGCATCAGAATTTTGTGCTTTTACCCATGAAGTTGACTGTATAGCTCCAGCATTTACAAAGGGATTGAGAGCACTTCCACCATGCTGTTCTATTGCGATGATAGAATTAAAAGCAGCACCTGTTGCATTGACACCTATTCTTTTTTGAACAAACTTAACCCCTCTCTCACTCATAACTAAAGCTGCTGTAAAAACTTTTGAGATACTTTGAATAGATACTTGTTCTTTAGTATCGCCATATTCATAAATATTACCCTTAGTATCTACAAGAGTGATGCCAAATATATTTGGATTAACAATAGCAAGAGCTTTTATATAGTCTGCATTTGCACCACCCATATCACCCTTGTATTTATCATAAGCTTCTTTGAGTACTTTATTGATTCTTTCTTTGCTTAACGCTTGAGCATCTAAAGATGCACTAAATACACCTATGAGCAACACACTTAGCATAATTTTATATAGTTTTTGCATCTCAATTCCTTTATTTTACATAATGGAGTATATCAATATAAAACTAAACTAATTCTTTAGTACTCTATACCTAAACCTATGAGTATTTGAAAATCATCTTGAAGTGGAATATTTCCGTTTGCATCGACCCTAGGATTATATACATAATCCCAAACTGAAGTTATATCCAAATCTAACCAAGAAGTTAATTCATTTTCTAGCTTCACCAACATATGGTGTTTATAGAGCCCAGAAATATGATCAGAAAACGTAAACCTATATGTATACGTAAAATCAATATTCTTAGTAACCTCATCCTTATACTGCGTACTTAATTCTGCTGAGAAAGATGAAATTTTGCTTTTTTCATTTTCCCCAACACTCAGATAGTCTGTAAATATTATCGCAGGACCAACTGTAATATCCCACTCTCTTGCATCTGTATTGATCAACATATAACCAATACCCATCCCCCCAGTAAGCTGAAAATTAATGTTTTTAAATTTATCTTTATACAATTCACCAAAAATAGGTGTCCAATAAAAATCTTTATCTAAATAAATATCAAATTTTTCATTAAATCGATGATTACTCACTGTATCTATGTCAGATACTGAGGTATAGCGTCCTATATAGTCTAAAACTAAGCTTGTTTTAGCCGTTCTACGTTTAAACTTTCCTTGGGCTGAGTAATCCGCTTGGTTGCTATTTCCTTTTCGCCAATCAAAACTAATAGATACTTTTGCATACCAAAAATCTTTTTCACTGTTGCCAGAATGAGCAAATGATACAACGTCAGCTTTTGGAAATTCAAACTTATTATTTCCTTGAATGATAGTAATCTTATCATCTTTCATCCGCACTATCCCTTCAAATATTGCGACCTTATCTATATTGACACCTATTATTTGATAAGACTTAATTTGTTTAATATTTTTGAATTTAAAACTATGCATATTTATTTCGTCACTATCAAATTCTAACTTTTTATCAAACATAGCTTTTATGTAACCCTTAAACCATTCTCCCGATTTAGTTTGAATCCAGTCATAGTTCTTTGGTGTTGGAGATAATTCTTCCCATGTTTTTTCTTTTTTATCAAGTTCATCAAAGCTACCATCAAGCATAGCATCTATGGCAGTGTTGAGTTCCTCTTTCTTTTTTACCTTAGCATCATTCTTTTTTGCTTCTTCGCGAACCGCCTCCTTACTCATCCCTGAGGTATCTTCTACAACTATGGGTGCGGGTGATGCTAATGCTGAATCCTTCATACCAGCAGAATCATTTGCGCCCAAAAAAAGATAAAATAAACACAAAAGAAAAAGTACTTTCATCTAAAGCTTTCCGTACATCTCATTATAAAAACTAAGTGCATATCTGTCACTCATACTTGCTATATAGTCAGCTACTACTCTATGTTTTTCTCGTTTACCTAACTGTTCATAGTAAAACTTTGGAAGCATTTTATCTTCCTCCATCACGCCTTTATATATACCTTCAACAGCCTGTCTTCCAGCGTACATTCTTCGCACTATGTTTTTATGTTGATAGAGTTTACTAAAAAGTAATTTTTTAAGTTTTTTTATTTTCGTTTCTAATGCTGGGGCAAAACCTATAGGTAAACTCGTCTTAGCATCATAGGTAGAAGAGTAAATCTCTAAGTTATCAAACTTATCTTTTGAATACTCTAGTAATGAATATACAAGATGATTTATGAGGTGTGAAGAGAAACGGTAACGAAACATCTCTGAGTTCTCTTGGCTTACATTTTCAGCTTTTACCTTGTCTAAAATCTCATATGCTAATTCACTCGACTTAAGATCATCAAACGTGATAAAACCTGAATTGATGCCATCATCTATATCATGTGACATATAGGCTATCTCATCTGCACGGTCAACTATCATCGCTTCTATAGATGGATGCGTATCTAGGTTAAATTGTTCATCAATTTTACTTGGTAAGAAGCTTTTTTTATACGGATAAGAATGCTTGAGTATCCCCTCTAAAGTAGCAAATGTTAAGTTAAGTCCATCAAAACCATTGTACCTTTTCTCCAAAGAGGAAACAACACGAAACGACTGAAAGTTATGCTCAAAACCATTTTTAAAACCATCATTTTTCAGACAAATATCTAAGGTATCTCCACCTACATGCCCAAAAGGAGTATGCCCCAAGTCATGCGAAAGTGCTATAGCTTCTGCTAAAGATTCATTAAGCCCAAAGTGTGCAGTAATGGAACGGGCAATCTGAGACACTTCTATAGAGTGCGTTAAGCGTGTACGAAAAAAATCACCCTCATGGTTTAAAAAAACCTGTGTCTTATACTCAAGTTTTCTAAAACTACCAGAGTGAATCACTCGATCTCTATCACGAGCATAAGGGTTACGAAAATCTTTATCTATCTCATGAAAACGCTCATTGGGTTTCATAGTGGACCTTAAGATTTTTTCAAAAATTTAGTTAATATTTGAATTTTAACGCCATTTACACGACCCTCTATAAGTTCAGCATTACCACGAACAAGAGCTATATTACGAACGGCTGTTCCACGCTTAGCCGTAAAGGTCGTCCCTTTTACATCTAAGTCTTTTGTTATCACTACTGTATCACCTTGAGCTAAAACAACACCATTAGCATCTTTATAGACAAGTCCATCATCTTCATCACTCTCTACTCCAGCTTCAGCCCACGAGCGCTCATCTTCTTCAAGATACATCATATCTACTAAATCTTGACGACCGAGTTTATTTAACAGTCTAAATGTGAGTACTTTAACTGCTGAACTTTCGCTCCACATAGCATCATTTAAGCAGTTAAAGTGTGTCTCATCTAACTCACCACTCTCAATCTGAGATTTACAAACACCACATAATGTCACCTTAGCATCATCCCTACCACTTACTTCAAATTCACTCAACTCTTCTGTTGATCCGCATAATTCACACATATTTTTCTTTCCTTGTTTTAAATTAAAATTTTAAGCTTTGATTACTTTGTTTCGTCCAGCTTCTTTAGCCTTATACAAGGCTTTATCTGCTCTTTTCATCGTCTCAAAAGGGTCATTGTCACTTGACAAATTTTGTACTATCCCTGCACTTATGTTGACAAAGATTTTTTTGTTTTTGTTTTTACCTCTCACCATAAAAGGTGTCGTAGCGATAACCTCTCGCAAGATGTCAGTATGGATGAAAGCCTCATCTCTTTCACGTGAAGGAAAGAGTATGACGAACTCTTCCCCTCCATATCTATACGACTTACCGCCACCAACTTCTGCAAGTTTTGAAGCTACCATTTGTAAAACCTCATCACCAGTATCGTGGCCATAGGTATCGTTAAATTTTTTAAAAAAATCTATATCTACCATTGCAAGTGAGTATTTGCGACCTAATTTTGCCATATCTTCTATGAGTGCGCGTCTTCCTGGAAGCGATGTCAACTCATCATAAAAAGCCAACCTATACGCCTCTCTAATCAATAGTACCAAAATGATGAGACTTATAACTATAAAGCTATGCTCTAAGGCATGAGGAATTTTAACAAAGTAAAAGCCTACATAAAAACTCACTAGCATCACAACAAAAGAGGTATTGTAAATAAGCAAGTGTCCAAACAATGTAATAGAGAGCATGATAAAAAGTATAAATATTCCTAGAACTACTGATATATCTGAAAGAGGAAAAACGTTAAATGCAAATATTTTTATTTGAAATATATTTATTAAGCTCTCATTAGGAAATGCAATAAACCAAACAACAAGCCCTAGTTCAAATACAAATAGCAAAATTTTAAGGTAGCCCCAAAGAGTAAAGAACCCACGCTCTTTAAAAAGTAAAAACACTATAAGGTGTATGGGATATACGATGCTAAAGAGCTTAAATAAGCTTGTAGCATCTTCTTTAGCAAGAAACATAAAACTCACATAGAGCATAAGCAGAGGGAGCAAGGCAAAAATAAACTTTATCCTGTTAAAGTGCCATGATATTGCAATCACTATGATGCTAAGAAGATAAAAAACATAAGGAGAAAGAGAAAGAAGATACTTAGGTAAGCTTTCTTGATTGATATTAAATATTACAAAAAACAGAGCTATCGCAACTGGGATAATAAAATTAAAAGCTATTAGTTTTGCTGAATTCACAGCTTACTCATTTGTGAATTCGATGGTTTCGTTTGATTCCATACGTTTGTTATGAAGATTGTGAAAAGACTTATCTGCTTCCTCTTCGTTGTATATTCTACACTCCTCAGGCATGATGGCTTGTGGGTCAGATGCAATCTGTTCACACATAGTTGCATTAAAAGTAAAATGTGAACAGGCTACAAATAGACTCCCAGTCAAGCTGAGAGTGACAATAAATATTAGTTTATACATTGGACCTACTTTTGTTTGATTATTAGATCGAGATATTTTTTAGGAGTAACTTTCATCATCTCTTGCGCTAACCAGCGTATCTGAAAAAATGCAGCGCCACTATCACGAAGAGTGAAGTAGTTTTTTAAGCTTCTCAGATTAAAAGTAACTACCATATCTACTTTTACATTATCACTGATGATGTGTTTAAAGGCATCACCAACATTACGTTTTTTCTTTCCCTCTTGCAAGGCATCAAATAGCTTTTGAGGACTCTCTTTTAAGGCATCGACAAGAGCTAAAGAACTCTTTGCAACACTTATAGAGTAAAAATCATCCTGTGTATTTTCTTGGTATGCTAACTTATCAAACATAGCCCCTATCTCTATACGGTTATACTCTTCGTTTGCGGTAACAAACATATCAAAAGCTAACACTTTTGTTATAAAGAACTCTTTATCCCCTTGTGCAGCAACATAGGCGTTAATAACACCGCTCATAGTATAACGGGTACTTCTAACACTTATCGCTTGGATACGGTGACGGGCATGCTCTTGAAGTACGCCACGGGATGTCCCACGGATAAGAAAAGAGAGGTTAGCGTGTTCTAAAATAGAGTGGTGAAAATATGTCCAAGCAAGGTTATCTAAAAGTTCAGACTCTTCTATCTCGTTTATCTCATCACACATCTGAGCGTTTGGCATAGTTGTTTCTATAGATTTTATAACATCATTTTCACTAGCAGAAAAACTATCATAACATGTTCTTGCTGCTGATTCTGCTACACCTATACCTGTGTCTTGAACGAGGATTACTTGTGGCTTTGTGTATTCAATCCCGTACATATTTTCCATTTTCTGCCCTCAATTTATTTACACTATTTTAGCTAAATATTCTTGATGTGAGTTAAAAAAGCTAAGGGAGTATAATCATCTTGTAATAAACCTGAGACAAGTGGGATACATCGCATTCTTATAATTCGAAAAACTATAAAGGATTACAAATGAGATATTTACTCACTTTTGTTTTAATAACGCTCAGTTTAAAAGCAGGTATGTTTAGCTTTTACGAACATGAAAGAAACTTTCAAACTCAAAAAACTACTAAAAACATTCAAAAAGATTTTCGCCAAAATGTAAGACACGCGAATGCTATCATAAAAAGGGGTGACTACAATCGTCTTATAGAGTACCAAGATGGTATCGCATCTATTATATCCCGTATAGATACGCTCAACATCTCAAAAGAGGAAAAGAAAGTTTTGAAACAAGACCTAAATAACTATGTAAACATAGTACAAACTCTCTACAAAAACTTACAATATGGTGCACCTCACTTTAATCAACACTATAAAAATTCTATGTCTGAAGTTTCTAAGTTTAACAAAGGTCTCATAAGTATAGGCTACTCTCCACTCCTTGACAACTGGCATAAACTCACCCAAATTAAACGTCGTTTTATCAAAAAGCCAAGTAAATCTTTAGAGAGAAGATTTAACCAAGAGTGGACCTCTGTTATGATACTTATCACGGAACTTTACTTAGATGATGATATGGAAGAACCTCTTCTTGCTTATATGAAAAAATATAAATCTAACTTTCATGAAGTACAAAGTTCTTATGCCCATGCTAGTTATGCAAAGATTCAAAGTCTTAAACCTCTCAGCTATAAGATTAAATCTCAGTTAGAACTTTTATAAACAAAAAAATATATGCTATTATAAGGATATCAAACTTGACATTATCAATTCCTTTGAGGATTTATCTTGAGATAGAAAATCCAATACCAAGCTTAGATACATTTGTTTGATAATCAATCAAACTCTCGCCATACCCCATAAACCCTTTTACATAAACAAACAAATCATCCCGTCCATATACTGGATGGGTATAGTGTACTTCTGCACTACTATGTCCATTAAATGCAGACATAAAAGTTGTTTCTAAGATGTTCTTCTTGTAAGGTATAACAAATCGTAAATGTCCATTTCCTAAGTAGTCTAACAAATCAGGGTTGTATTTTTCACGAGACCCATAAGGTGAATACCATAATTTCAAATCAACAAATATAAAGCCTAATTGTGCATAAAAGTCACTATAAAAATAGTTCCATGAACGCTCATAGATTCCACCCTGTCCATTTGACTGATGTGCAGCACCTATCCTCATCCCTCGAAGTCCCGAGGTATCTTGAGATACACGAAGGGGGAAGGTTATAAAAAACTCAGGATTATAATTTGACTCTCTAAAGTAGGCTGAACTTGCTGTATAGAGTTGCCAAAATGATTTTTGTGTATAGGCAACTGTATATATCTCATCTAAGCCAAATATATTTGAAGCAACATCAAATTTTATACTCACTTGAAATTCAGTTTCGAGTTGTTGAGGAGGGTCATTATAATTATGGTTTACTACATCATAATAATCATCTTTAAACCTATAACTTACTGGTAAAAAGTAGTTAGCTTGATGCGCACTTACATTAAACGAGGAGGTTACATACTGTTTAATCGTTGCTTTTGTGATGTTATGTTCATCATCTAAGGATATGTTTGCATATAAATCTTCTCTACTTTCTTGTGCAGATAAACCTACAAACATGAGAAACAATAAAAAAACTATCTTTTTCATATCAAGACCTTTATTTTTGTACACCATCTAAAACAGGGACAAAGGAACACTCCTCTAGCTCCTCTTTATGAAGATTATTTCCAATTTTTCTAAAACGAGTTATTACTTGTTTATTGCCTACTTGAAGAGGAGCTAGTAAAATTCCACCATCACTTAATTGTTCTAGTATTTTAGTAGGTATCTCTTTAGCTGTAGCTGAAAAAAGGATTCTATCATAGGGTGCGAACTGAATCCAACCATTTTGACCATCATCATGCCTTGTGTGCACGTTACTGATACCCAAGTCACGAAAACGCTTCTTAGCATCAAGGATGAGGGGTTCTATCCGTTCGATGCTAAAGACTCCACGAAAAAGATGTGATAAAACCGCTGCCTGATACCCACTTCCACATCCAATTTCTAATACCCTGTCTGCCCCTTGAGGTTTTAAATACTCACTCATCTTAGCTACTGTTAGCGGTGAGCTTATATATTGAGCCGACCCGAGAGGTAGGGCATCTAGCTTATAAGCATTATGCTTAAAACCATTGGGTACAAACATCTCTCTGTTAGTGTTAGCTATAGCATATCGCACCTCATCACTTAAGGTAAAAACCCTATGACACTCTTCTGATAATTTTTTAGCTTTAGTAGCTGTTATTCTATCCACTTGTATCCATTTTATATATTTGCTAAATACTTAGCAATATACATTCCCTACCAAAAACTTTTAAACAACTTCGTCGCTTCTTTTGTAACAGCATCATCTATAGAATGTGAATTACTCTTTGTACTAGGCTTATGAACGCTCTTTTTCTTAGCCTTTTTTGCTGTCACTTTAGTTGCAAATTCTGGGTTTAAAGCAGGTATCAACTTATCAAAGTCTATATTACTACTCATACTAATACCTGTTAAATCATTCCAACCACCTATTAAAGGGTCATTTACTATATTTTTACTAAAACTAACACTCACTCCATTACCTAAGATGTAGTCACTATAGTATCTTCCTTTATATGCACCAGAATAAGTATCTCCATAATGTGATCCTTCAGTGTAGTACTTCACTTTCGATCTTGGTTTGTTTTTTATCACACCATCTTTTTTATCATGAAAATTGATAATAACTTTATAAGTTTCATATCCACCTCTACGGATAAAAATAGCTTCTTCTGTGTTTGTTTTGTTACACTTTGCTACTTCATAGAGGCTAAAGTCAAGAAAATTAGACTCTGGATTTGCATTTATATATTTTACTAATATTTTTGATTTTGATAAACTTTTCCCTTTGCATACAATGTTTTTATAATTTTTAGGATACGTTTTTTCACCAGCAAGTACTTTGTTAAAATCATACTTTTGTATATTTTTAGCTAACTTTGAGTTTGCATCGGTTACCCCACTCCAAACAACATAGGTATCTATCCACTTATAGTATGGTTTATTTTCTTTTTTAAGTCTACTAAATGTCAATAAAGAGTTATGCTCAAAAGTAACCTCAGAAATCTCTTCCCCAATCTCCTCAAAAGTAGCTGAATGAATTGTGTATGCAGCACTTTTCCTTTGTGTCTCACTTTTCTCTACAACTGGCTTATCTTTTGTGTTGATTTTTAAGGTAACGTATATTCTAGAGCCTTCACTTGGCGAGGTATATATAGCAGCTTCTGTTACGCTATTTTTACTTTTTTTACACGTTGCGCTTTGGGTAAGTGTAAAATCCCCTGGGACATTCATCTTCTTAGGTAAAGAGTTTATCAAAACTACAGAGGCACCAACTTTCTTCAAACAACATACACTATCATAACAATCGGGCTTTAGTGAGGATTTATTGCTTGTCATTTTTGAGTTTGTTAATCCACTACCTTTAGAGTCGCTAAGTTTTCCATGAGGTATCTTAAACTCATCTGCTGATACACTCGTCTTTTTAAAATGCTTTAGCATCATACCTGGAGCTTGTATTGTGACATACCCTTTTTGTAGTTCTATAAAAGCATTATCAGCTTCACCTCCACTAACATCTCCAAGTAGTCCAAACATAGAGTGCACAGCTTTTACAACATCTTTATCGTTTGTAACAACTACTTTTTCACCTTTTTGCGAAGAGTGGTCTGCATCATGAAGTATCCAAATCTCTCCATTTACCCCAGCTATTTTTTTTCGTTTTGATGTTTTTGTGATTTTAAAATTTGGTTTTTGTGGCTTTTGTGTATATTGTGAAGTATCAAATCCAAACTGCGAAGCTTGTCTTTTCATAGCCTTCATATCTAAGGTATCTATAGCACCATTATTTTTGTATGTGACTATATAGATGCTTTTTGTATTTTTGATGATATGTGACTTAGCATCATCATCTTGCATAATTATCTTAGAATGTTTTGAATCCATATATCTGTATATCTGTGAATCCCCATCCACATCATACTCTAGCTCATAACCAGCTTCTACGACACTACTCACAAGCAACATTACTAAAAATACTAATAACTTTTTCATTGTACCATCTCCCTATATTAAATAGATTTATATAACAATGGTATCACTTTAGTAATAATATTTAACTTAATTAGTATTGATTCCAACATCCATATATTTTCTCATTTTTTTAATCTCTTTAGCATCATATGGGAGCTCTAAGCAAGGTACATTCCCGTTTCTTTGCACTATTCCAAAAGGATTAACAATACCACTTTGTCCTGTGCACTCTTCGTTTTGTGAATCACTTGCTACGACATAACACTGGTTCATAACAGCAAGTGCCTGTGTTATAGTTTTAAAGTTTTCCTTTCGCAAAGTTCCCCACCAAGATGGAGTTGCGATGATATCTGCACCCTCTAATCTTTGCCAAAGAGATTTAAAACGCATCTCAAAACATATCAATATGCCGATTTTGAGACCATCTACAGTTACTATGTTTATATCTTCTTCTCTTCCTGCACTCATATACTTATGCTCATCACCAAATTTGAAAAGTTTTGCTTTAGCTTGTTCATATACAACTTCACCATTATGAAATATCTTAGCAAAGTTAAAGACTCCATCATCACGCCTTTCTAGCATTGTAAGAATTATGATTTTATTTTCAGATACTTTTTTAATTTCGTTTATTGCGTAGGAACTAAAATCTAACATCTTCTCGAAGTTATCATAATCGTATCCAGTTAGGCATACTTCTGGCGCAACAATAAAGGAGTTGTCATCCGTTTGTTTTATAAGTGTTAGTATCGTTTGTAAGTTTTCTTCGTAAGAGGGTTTTGTCTCAAAAAGAAGAGAGCATAGTGCCCTCTTTTTAACTATTGACATTGTTAGAAGTCATCATCAAAAGATAAAGAACCTTTTGAGTAATTTGCTACTGTCCCTTCAAAGAAGTTGGTTTTCTGGTCATTGAATTTTGCAAAGTCATCTACCCATTTTATAGGATTGTCAACATTATACATCGCATCAAAACCAACAGATGTAAGTCTATCATCAGCTAAAAATTTAATATACTGCTCAACTATCTCATTTGTAAGTCCAAGAATCTGACCCTGAGTGATATATTGACCCCACTCTATCTCTAGGTGTACTGCTTCTTTAAACATCGCGATAACTTCCTCTTTTAGCTTATCTGTAAAAAGATCTGGTCTCTCTTTTCTAAGCGTATTGATAAGATTTTGAAAAAGAACCAAATGTGTTACTTCATCACGCTGAATAAATCGTATCATTTGAGCAGAACCTAACATCTTACCTGAACGAGCGAGGGTATATATGTAAGCAAAACCACTATAAAAATAGATCCCCTCTAAAATCTGATTTGCAAAACAAGCTTTTACAAAGTTATGCTCCGTTGGATTTGTTGCAAGCTCATCATAGGTACGAAAGATTGCATCATTTTTTTGCTTGAGCATCATATCTCTGCGCCATAGGTCATAGATCTCTTCAGAATTTGTTGAGATACTATCTACCATTACTGCATAGGACTGTGAGTGAAGTGCTTCTTCAAATGACTGACGCACTAAGATTAAGTTAATCTCTGGAGAGGTTACATAAGGATTAACATTATCTATAAGATTGTTTGTTTGGAGTGAATCCATGAATATAAGTTGAGAAAGTGCTTTATCGTATGCATCTTTTTCACTTGGCGTAAGATTTTTATAATCATTCACATCCCTAGTCATATCTACTTCTTTTGGAAACCAAGTGTTGTTTAGCATCACTTCCCAAAGGTTGTATGCCCACTGATATTTAATATTATTTAATTCAAATATTCCTGTTGGATTTCCGCCAAATACTTTTCTATCATTTACATTTTCTGTTGAGTCTGGATTATATATCTTTTTTCTGTTCATCATTTATCCCAAATTTAAAAGTTTATTATTATAGCAGGCAAATGTTTTATTTTCCTTTGTTGCCATTATTTAGTTAAACTATCATGCAATTATTAATTATAAAATGTTATATACACTTTATATTTAAAAAGGGGATTTATGTTATTATTTAATGGAAATAGTGTGTCAAAGGATGAGTATGACACCTTACATACACATTGTCAAACTCTTGAGAGTGAAAATAAAGAGCTCCATCAAGAGATAATAGAACTACAATCAAAGATAGATACTTTAAACGCAGGCCCTAATCAAAGTGTATCAGACACTTTAATGGCATCACAAAACACCCATCTACGTGGAAATATTGTCGATATTCAAGCTAATCTCGCTGAGTCTGTAAACTCTTCTAAGGAAAGTTTAAAAAAATCTGACGAACTCGCTGAGGGCATCTCTGATATCACAAATAAAACCAATGAAATTGTGCAAACGCTCAATCGACTCAATGAATTGTCTGATACTTCTGTAGATACAGTCGATGGATTATCTGCAAGAACAGATGATATAGCGAGTATTCTCTCCCTCATCAAAGATATCTCAGATCAAACAAACCTACTTGCACTGAATGCTGCCATAGAAGCTGCTCGTGCTGGTGAGCATGGACGTGGTTTTGCCGTTGTAGCTGATGAAGTTCGTAAACTTGCAGACAGAACTGATAAAGCAGTAAGCGAGATAAACATCTCCTTGCAATCAATGAAACAAGATGTAGATAGCATGAGCGAACAGTTTAAAGAGGTTCAAGTAGGGGTAAGCGACTCCAATACTCTCATAAGTGAACTCAATGCATCCATAGACTATAATGCAAATGAGATGCAAGAAGCCTTTAGCAACATTAACTTTACAACAGATAGAGTATTTATGTCTCTTGCTAAACTTGATCATGTTCTTTGGAAAGTAAATACTTACTATTCAGCCACCACTCAAGAGGAGCAGTTTAAGTTTGTTGACCATCATACCTGTCGTTTGGGTAAATGGTACTATGAGGGAGATGGAGTAGAAAATTTTTCTCAAACATCATCTTATGCTTCGCTAGAAATTCCACACGCAACAGTTCACAATGGTACACATAAAGTTTTTGACCTCATAGTACAAGAAAATGTAGACACAGATGCCCTAACAGATGCCTTTGATGAGATGGAAAGTGGAAGTGATGATGTGTTTAAAATACTCGATCAAATCCTACACGAAAAAGAGTAACTACTTAGAGTAACAAAGAAGCGCTTTAATGTTTAAAGAAAAACTAATATCCTTAGAGTTTTTCTGCTTCCCTCTTGCCTCAAAGTATCCATTGAGATAATGATACGGCATCTCTATGCTTTCCTCATCACTACCTTTTTGTAGATTTACTGTAACTATCCCTGTTCTTGCTTTTCCTTTAGCTCTTTTGTTAGAGGTAATCGACTTTATAGTAACAAGGGCATCTTTCAAACGCATAGTTGCTCCAACGAAAAGCTCTTTAAAGTTTTTTCCAACTTTATGCGCTGGCTTGTACTCCACTTGTTTTGAGCTTGCATAACCTATGATGCTAAGAGATACATCCCCATCCTGAGAAAGGTCACAGCCAGTTGGTTTTGCCAGAGTAGTACTTAGCATCATTGATGATGCTAGCATTAATGAAAGAAATATTTTTATCATTTTATAAGCCTTTATTTTTGAAAAGTATATCGTTTATCATATATAATACTTCTTATGAACAAGTCATTTAAATCAAGTTTTTTACTTAAAAACAAACACATACAAACTACTTATGCATCACTCTTTACTAGGTGCCCTTGGGGTAGAAAAGTTCAAACACATAACTACGAGATAGAAAAATTCATCTTAAGTGATGGGGATTTTTTAGAGGCCTATTGGTACAGCAAACCAGAACTAACTAACAAGCCCTTAGTTATACTCTTTCATGGGCTCGCTGGTTCCTACAAGTCCCCCTATATACTTGGTATGATGAGGAAGTTAGACTCACAGGGCTATAACTCTGTTTTAATGCACTTTCGCTCTTGTTCTGGTGTTATGAACCTCAAACCTATCTCATATCATAGTGGAAAGACTGATGATGCTAAGGAATTTGTCCTTAGCATCACACAAAGATTTCCAAAAGCTAAACTCTTTAGCGTGGGCTTTTCACTTGGTGCAAACATGATGCTAAAGCTTCTAGGCGAGTTAGGTAACAAGTCACCTTTTAGTGCTAGTGTATCCATATCTGCTCCCATGAAACTTTCCCTTAGTTCCGATACAATAAATAGTGGCTTATCAAAATATTATCAAAGATACTTACTAAAAAACCTCAATAAACTTTTAAAAGAAAAATATGATGTTCACGATATGGAATCATTGATAGGATTAAAAAAAGATGATGTCAAAAAAATTTCAAGTTTTTGGGAGTTTGACGAGGCATATACTGCACCCATTCATGGGTTTAAATCTGCACAAGATTATTATGATAAATCAAGTGCTATACATTATCTAAATAATATCCAAACTCCAACTTTGATAATTCACGCAAAAGATGACCCCTTTATGCCCAAAGAAATTTTACCAAGCAAAGATGAGATATCTTCTAGTGTTGAGTTAGAAGTGTATGAGCATGGTGGGCATGTTGGTTTTGTTCAGGGAAGTCTCTTTAAGCCTCAGTATTTTTTAGAACAAAGAGTTCCTTGGTATTTTAAACTTTATGTTTAAACAAAAATTAGTTTTTCACTACACATTAAATACACGCTCATTCTGTAAAATAAAAACTCTATAATTCTGTTACATTACAAAGGAATAAGTATGAAGTTTTTACTAACTATGATACTAACTATAAATATTATGAATGCATTTGACCTAACACCTTACAAAGGCAAGATAGAACAACTAAGCGATGATGAGAAGTATGTACTTCTTAGCAAAGGTACCGAGTCGCCATATACTGGTAAATATACAAGCGAAAAAACACCAGGTGTTTATGTGTGTAAGATCTGTGGCACACCTCTTTATAACTCTAGTGATAAGTTTGACTCACACTGTGGTTGGCCATCATTTGATGATACCATTCCTGGAGCAGTTAAGCGTGTCCCAGATGCAGATGGTAGACGAGTTGAGATAGTATGTGCAACCTGTGGTGGACATCTTGGTCATGTTTTTGAGGGCGAAGGCATGACGCCTAAAAATACAAGACACTGTGTAAACTCTATCTCATTGGAGCTCAAACCTAAAGAGGAAAAAACCTTAGCATCAAACATTAAAAAAGCATACTTTGCTGGTGGTTGTTTTTGGGGTGTAGAATACTACTTAGAAAAACTTGATGGGGTAAGTGAAGTTACTTCAGGTTTTATGGGTGGGCATGTTAAAAACCCTAGTTATTATGAAGTTGTGAGAACTGACACAGGTCATCTTGAAGCCGTTGAAGTTATCTACGACAATACACAAATATCTTACAAACAGATAGCTAAGACATTTTTTGAGATTCATGACCCAACTCAAGCAAATGGACAAGGTCCAGATATAGGGAAACAATACCTATCGGCTGTGTTTGTAAATGATGCTAAGGAAAGAGAAACTACGAACGAGCTCATAAAACAACTTCGCACAAACGGTTATGATGTAGCTACACAAGTTCTTGATGCTAGTGAATTTTACCCTGCTGATGAGGGACACCAAAACTACTATAACAAAAAAGGCTCTAAGCCTTATTGTCATGGTTACACTAAAAGATTTTAGGATTATTTTAGAAGAAGATATTCCACAGATACTCTGTGGAATATAAAAAGATTACTTTCTAGAGTTTCTTTTTCTTTCGTTTTCTGTTAAGAATTTTTTACGGATACGGATAGATTTTGGAGTAACTTCAAGTAACTCATCATCTTCAATCCACTCTAGTGCACGCTCTAGTGACATGTTTCTAAACGGAACAAGCTTAATCGCTTCATCAGCTCCAGATGAACGAACATTTGACTGTGCCTTACCTTTAATAGGATTAACAACTAAGTCATTTGAACGTGAATGTTCACCGATAATCATACCTTCGTATACACCAGTTTGAACACCGATGAAAAGAACACCACGGTCTTGGATACCAAAAAGTGAAAATGCAAGAGTAGAACCTGAAGTCATAGAAACAAGCGCTCCATAACTTCTTGACTCAACGCTTCCTGTAAATGGACGGAATTCTAAAAATGAGTGATTCATAACACCTTCACCTTTAGTATCTGTTAAGAACTGACCACGAAAACCGATAAGTGCACGAGCAGGAATCTCAAACTCAACTCTTTGGAAACCTGAACCCATTGGTAACATTGATTTCATTTCTGCTTTTCTTTTACCAAGACGCTCTATAACTGTACCTGAAAGCTCTTCTGGAACATCTATCACTAAGTGCTCAAATGGCTCACATTTAACGCCTTCAATCTCTTTAACGATAACTTCTGGACGAGAGATAGAAAATTCATAATCTTCACGACGCATATTTTCAGCTAAAATAGTAATCTGAAGTTCACCACGACCTGAAACTTTAAACTTACCCTCACCAACAGTCTCTAACTTCATAGCAACATTTGTTACCATTTCAGCCTCTAAACGCTCACGAAGTTTATTTGAGGTTACATGTTTGCCTTCTTGACCAGCAAGAGGAGAATCATTTACAGCAAATATAACTGTTAGAGTTGGCTCTTCAATGTGCATAGGATCCAGTGCTACAGGGTTTTGTGCATCAGCAACAGTATCACCAACATCAACAGTCTCCATACCAGCAAATGCTACGATATCGCCAGCTTCTGCTTGATCAATTTCCATACGGTTAAGACCATGAAAACCGATAAGTTTAGATATCTTACCTTTCACCATTTCGCCATCAGCTTTAGCGAGCATGATGTTATCACCTTTGTTAACTGTACCATTAAATATACGGCTAATACCGATTTTACCAACATAGTTATCATAATCAAGTGTAAATACTTGTGCTTGAAGAGAATTAGCAGCATCACCTTCTGGTTCTGGGACATCATTTATAATCGCTTCAAAGATACACTCAAAATTTCCATCTGGGTCAGACATATCCATCTTTGCTATACCATTACGAGCAGCTGCGTATACTATAGGGAAATCTTGTTGGTCATCTGTAGCATCCATATCTGCGAAAAGGTCAAACATCTCATCTACAACACGATCAGGATCAGCAGAGTCTTTGTCAATTTTATTGATTACAACTATTGGTTTTTTACCAAGTGCAAGCATCTTTTTAACAACAAACTTAGTCTGAGGCATAACACCCTCATAAGCATCAACAAGAACTAGTACACCATCAACCATTTTAAGTACACGTTCAACTTCTCCACCGAAGTCAGCGTGACCAGGAGTATCTATAATGTTAATCTTATAGTCTTTATAGCGGATAGCAGTATTTTTAGAAAGGATTGTAATCCCACGTTCACGTTCTAAATCGTTTGAGTCCATTGCTCTTTCATCATGTTGTTCATGATCACCAAATGTACCTGATTGCTCAAGTAGTCCATCAACGAGTGTAGTTTTACCGTGGTCAACGTGTGCGATTACGGCGATATTTCTTATTTTTTGCATGCAAAGTTTCCTTAGGGAAATAATTTTCGCGATTATACCTAAATAAATATAATAATAGAGTTAAGAAAGAGAGCTAACTCTTCTTACCGCAAGTATTTAATTACTTGTGTTACTATTATTAAGTATAACAACAATGAGTCTAAATATGAACTATTTTTATACTAACAGTGTAAAAGTCAACTTGTTTTTTTGTTAGCCATAAAACGAAATATCTATTAGCTCATATGTAAAAAATATATTTATACAAAGGTCATGCTATGCAAAATATTTACTTAAATAATACAAATAAATTCAAGATTAATACGCTAAAAAATAATTTAATATATTTAGTTTATTATTATGTTTTAAAAAAAATTCTGCTTGAATCTCATTGTAAATATATTATACGCAAAATACTACACGCAGAAATAAACTCTCAGTCTCTAAAATATATAATTAAATCTCAAAATAAAACTGAAATAAAATCTATATATAAACAGATACCAACACAGATTAAAAATAGCTTACAGGCATATCTAAAATCACTCTACCAAAGCTATAAAAAAATAATAAAAACTTTACAGCAAGATATGCTCATATATATTGAATGTGGTCTCTAATATGCTTCTTAAAAAATTTGATTATCCAAACGAATTAAATAAAATATTTGATAAGCTAAATACACTAAATTTTACAACAATCATTACAGGGGGCTATATTCGAGATTTTTTTTTAGATAAAAAATCTAAAGATATAGATATAGAAGTTTATGGATTAGATAATATTACACAACTAATTCCATTATTAAAAGAATTTGGGAAAATTTATGAGGTTGGGAAAAGTTTTGGTGTGTGTAAACTTACCATGGGGAACTTAGATTTAGACTTCAGTATGCCAAGAACTGATAATAAAGTCTCATCCGGCCATAAAGGCTTTGATATTACTCTTTTAAAAAAATTTGATTTTCAAAAAGCAGCATCCAGAAGAGATTTTACTATAAATACAATAGGTTACAATACAAAAACAAAACAAATACTTGACCCATTCAACGGCTTAGTTGACTTAAAAGTCAACTTATTAAAAGCTGTTGATAGTAATAGCTTCGTTGAAGACCCATTAAGAGTATTTCGCGCTATGAGTATGGTAGGAAGATTTGAACTAGAAGTAGAAACGAATACACTCAAACTTTGTAGCTCTATGGTAGAGAGAAATATGCTTAGTGAACTCTCGTATGAAAGAATTTATGAAGAGTTTAAAAAGCTTTTTTTAAAAGCAAACAAGCCCTCCTTGGGTTTAGACTTTTTAAAAAAAATAGGTGGTATAAAGTTTTTTTATGAACTTAAAATGACTGATGCTGATTGGCAATCTACATTAAATGATATTGACAAAGTAAAAACTAACATCTTTGTTTCGTTAGTAGTTTTATGTTATAGATTAAAAGATGAATGTATAATAAGCTTTATAACTAAACTTACTAATAATAAAAAGTTAATAAAAAAGATTTTACTTTATAAAAAAATTATTAATTGGTTTGAAAATAAAGAAGATACACTTTCATATTCACAAAGTAAAAATCTTAATCTAAAAGATTTAAAACTTTTTTTACAAACTATAGAAATAAACGAATCTTTAGTTCAAAATCTAACTAATATACAACCAAAGGTTCATGGCAAAGACTTATTAAATCTTGGCTTTAAACCATCTACTCAGCTTGGTAATCTTTTACAGCTTATATATGAAATACAGCTTATAAATTATAAAAGTTAATTATTTTTACTATCTATCTCTATTACTGTATGAACATTTCCGCGAGGTTTAAAGTCAGCAATAAGTTTAAGTGTTTTTGGTTTTATCTTTTCCCATATAACATCATAAATTTCATTTGCAGAATTTTCATGACTTATGTAGCGAAACATAAACGAATTTATGTAGAGCTTTATAGCCTTTAACTCAACCACAAACTTGTCTGGGGTATACTCTATATATATAGTCGCAAAATCAGGGTAACCACTTCTAGGGCATAAGGCCATAAACTCTGGTAAAGTAACCTTTATCAAATAGTCTTTCGCGTTTTCATTTGGCCATATTTCTAAATCTTTATCAACATCAAACTCTCTTATCTCTTTTTCACCATATTTCATTTTTAACCTTTACGTATTTCTTCTAATTTACCGAGGTATTTACCTTGCATATATTCAATACCTATAACTTTTAGTTTTTCTTTTACTTGGGCACTTTCTATCATTTTTACCCATGTTCTTATGTTCCTACCTTTTGCTATTGTTATAAAACCTTGAAGCATATTAGCATCTCTATTGTTTAGCTCTTTTGTATAGTGCGTATCAAAACGTATAGCATCTATATTTAGCTCTCTAAGATATAAGAAACTAGTATGTGACGCACCTATTTTATCAATAGCTATCAAAACACCTTCCAAACGTAATGTATCTAATATTTCTTTATATCTATCAACTCTAGAGTAATATTCACGCTCATTAAGTATAAACATAATTTTGTTTTTTAAATATTTATTTTTAGCAAGTAAATCTTTTAATTGTCTTAAAAAATTATGATTTCTAATCGAGGTAGGGGAAATATTTAAAGCAAAGATCTCTTCATCCTCGCTCCTACACTCCTTTATACTACTTTTTAAAACCATTAGGTCAAAATCAACCATAAGTCTAAGTTTATCTAGAACTTTCATGTATGACTTTGCATGGAGTAGTTTTCCACAGGGTGTTTGTAACTTTACAAAGCACTCTTTCATGATTTTTTTGTCATTTTCATATATATATTGTTTTTTCATTTCAAAAGATTTATTTGAAACTGCTTGAATGACAAATTTTTCTAATTCGCTTGGGCTAATCTCTTTATATTTAGAAGATTGTATTTTATTGTTACGATTTTGCTCTTGTATTTCAAAAAGATTCTCTATAAGATAATCAAGTGAATAGGTATATGTAGTATCATTAATAGCGCCAGATATTTTTACCTCTATATCGTCTACCATAAGCTCATCACTTTTTAAGCACATAAGCTCCATAATGGTTGTGTATTGCTCCTTATAGCCCTCCAAACCGACTACAAAGTCACCACTTTTTATGTGCCCAAAAGGATAATATTTAATATTTTTACTTTCCAAATACTCTGATAACCATATGCTCAGTTCTTTTAAAACTTTGTCGCCATTTTTTATCCCATATCTAGTGTTAATATCTACAATATTGTCACAACTAATAAGTATAAGTGTATATTCTTTTTTTAAATTTATTCTTTTTTTTAAATATTTATAAAGATACTCTCTTGTAAATGCCCCTGTATTACTCTCTGTAATTTTTGTATCAAAACCATTATATATAAGATAAAAGATAAAGTAGATACTAAAAACTAAAACTATAATAGATTCTATATAAAAAGAGGCTGTAAGTGTAGCATATGAATTTATAAGTGTATGAGAAATAAGGGCAAGAACAAGACCAAAAATAGGTAGTCCCATTCTCAGTGCTAGTTTAAAACGATATTCTCGCTCTTTTGTTTTTGGAAGTAACATATATTGTTAAGTTCGTAGCTTTAAACATCTAAATGTTTAACATCTTTAGCATGTGTTTCAATATAGTTACGACGAGGTTCAACTTCATCACCCATAAAAAGAGTAAATGCATCAGATGCAACCTCTGCATCCTCTATAGTTACTTGAAGAAGTACACGATTTTCAGGTGTCATCGTAGTCTCCCATAGTTGCTCTGGATTCATCTCACCAAGACCTTTGTAACGCTGAATATACGCGCCTTTATTTGCATAGTCTATGACACTTTGAAGTACCTCTAAGATGTCATCATCAAATTTTATATCCCACTCTTTTATCTTCTTGTATACAAAAGAAGCCTCGTTAAAATGCGGTGCTGCAAATAGTTCATCATTGATAAATAGTTCTTCCATGCCATCTTTTGTTTGAACAAATAAGTGAATACTATCTTCACTTATAGTTTTTGTTAAGATATTATTTCCTGTATCATTTAAGAATTTTTCAACCTCTACAAACATTTTATCTATTGGCAATCCAATGAGATCTGGATTTTCTATAAAGTTACGAATCAAATCAACAAGTGCATATCTACGCTCTAAAGCAATCAATGAACCTCTATAATGATCAACCATTTTAAAATAACTTAGTAAATCTTGATGTCCTATAGAATCTACATCTAAAGACTCTATTCCATTATCTATTAAAAAATCATTCATATCACGGTCATCTTTAAAGTAAATCTCTTTTTTACCTTTTTTATAACGATAAAGTGGTGGTTGTGCTAGATATAAATAACCTTTTTCAACTACATCTCGAAAATGTCTAAAGAAAAAAGTAAGAAGTAGAGTCTGAATGTGAGATCCATCAACATCCGCATCGGTCATAATGATGATTTTGTGGTATCGAAGTTTTTCTTCGTTGTACTCTTCACCAATTCCACAACCCATAGCTGTAATCATGTTTGTAATCTCATCACTCTTTAAAATTTTCTCTAAACGCGCTTTTTCAACATTTAAAATCTTACCTTTAAGTGGTAAAATAGCTTGATAAACTCTGTCGCGACCTTGTTTTGCTGAACCACCCGCAGAATCCCCTTCCACTAGATAAAGTTCAGAGATACTTGCATCTTTACTTTGACAATCTGCAAGTTTACCAGGAAGTGTACCTACACTCATAACATCTTTACGACGAGTAAGTTCACGAGCTTTTTTAGCAGCCTCACGACCACGTGCTGCAGCTAGTGCTTTAGATACCACCGCCTTAGCTTCTATTGGGTTTTCTTCGAAGTATTTACTTAATAGTTCATAAGTTTGCTTTTGTACAAGTGGACGCACATAAGTATTTCCAAGTTTACCTTTTGTTTGACCTTCAAACTGAGGTTCAGGTACACGACATGAAACGATGGCGATGAGACCTTCACGAACATCATCACCAGATATTTTTACATCTTTTTCTTTTGCGGCTCCATTTTTAGAATTATAATTACTTATAACACGAGTAAGTCCAGCACGAAAACCAGCTTCATGCGTACCACCGTTTGGAGTACGAATGTTGTTTACAAAAGATGCAAGTTTTTCTTCATAAGTATCATTATACATAAGAGCAACATCAAACTCGATATCTTCTATCTGTGCAGAAAAAGAAAAAACTTTAGCAATTTCTTCTTTTTTATTCATATCTGTAACATACTGAGCTATACCACCTTCAAAGTGATAAGTCTCTTTTGTTCCAGTTCTTTCATCTTCATATATAATAGTAATAAAAGGGTTTAAATATGCTAACTCTTTAAAACGACGAGCTAAATACTCATATTCAAAAATAGTAATTTCTGTAAAAATTGAAGCGTCTGGAGAAAATTCTATAGTTGTACCATGTTTACGTGTTTTACCAGTTACAGCTAAAGCTTCTTGAGGGATACCCTCTTTAAAGTTTTGTTCATGAATCTCACCTTCACGGTAAATTGTCATCTTAAGATCAGATGAAAGTGCATTTACAACAGATACACCAACACCATGAAGTCCACCAGATACTTTATATGTATCTTTATCGAACTTACCACCAGCATGAAGAACAGTAAGAACAACAGTAGCTGCACTCATACCTTCAGTAGGATGCATTCCTGTTGGAATACCACGACCGTTATCGCTAACTTTACACGTACCCTCTTTAGTAAGAGTTACATTAATAGTATCACAATGTCCAGCCATTGCTTCATCTATAGAGTTATCTATAACTTCATAAACTAAATGATGTAGACCACGATGTCCAGTATCTCCAATGTACATACCAGGTCTTTTTCGAACAGCCTCTAGTCCTTTAAGGACCTTAATATTACTAGCGCCGTAATTTTCCATTCATATCTCCAAATAGCCATTTTTGGCTTAATTGAAGATATTTTAGCTAAATTTATATAAAAATAAGATTTATATAACTATAGGCATAACTATTGTTTTAAAATTTTCATCACTTAAAACAAATGGTAAGTTACTTTCATTAAGACCTACATTAAATTCTGAAGTATTTATGCTTCCTAAAAAGTCTAAAAGATATTTTGAGTTGATAGCTATACTAAAAGGTTCACTAAAACCAGTCGTAAAAGTTATATCTGTTTTAGCTTCTATGTTATCATCGCTTAATGATTCAAAAGTAATAGTATCATTTAAAAATGTAATTTTAACATCTGTAGAAATAGTAGTTATTTGTTTAATAGCATCTATCATATTTGCTTTTGGTAATACTAAATTATGAGATATTTCTTTAGGGATAATTCTTGAATACTCAGGAAATTTACCATTGATAAGTTTTGTAAAAAATGTATATTGATTTGAGTGTATGATTAAATTTGTTTCATCATAATAAAGCTCAATATCATTAAAAAATAGTTTTTGAATCTCTATAATTGCTTTTTTAGGAAGTATTATAGAAAGTTCTGAAGCTCCAGAATTTGGTATATTTACAACTGCTAGTCTTCTTGTATCGGTTGAAGCAAAATTTATGCTATCTGTTTTTATATCTATTAATGCACCATTGAGTTCAAATTTAGGGTTATTATTATCAATAGCTGGTGTTATTTTTTTAAGTGATTCTATAAGTGAATGGGATTCTATAGATATACGAGCTTTTCCTTCATAAGATGGAAATTCAGGAAATTCATTGTATGAAAACACTGGAAGTTTAAATTTTGAATGGGATTGGGAAATATATAATGTATCGTTTTTAAGTTCAAGTTTAATATTATCATCTTTTAATATACGAACAATATCAAGAAATTTTTTACCATTAGCTGTAACACTTCCTATTTGTTCTATATTAACATTATCAGTAGTTACTAAAAAGCCTATTTCATAATCAGTAGCTTTTAAAGTAAGAAGATTATTTTGTACATTTAAAAATATATGAGAAGTTATTTGACTTGTATCTTTTTTTTCTAAAAAAGGTTGTGCAGATATTAGTATGTTTTCTAATACTGATTTTGAGATATTTATGAGCATATAATTTCCTATATATTTATATATTTTTTAGTATGTAGTAGTAGGGGTATGTGAATAAGTGAAAAACACTTACAAATCCCTATACTTCAATACTTACAGATGTGATGAATGTAAGTTAATCAATTCACATTGCTTCACATAGAGGATTATATCTTTTTTTTACTTTTATTACAATTTTAAGATGATGCAGTTATTTTATTAGTCAGTTCTTCTATCTTAACTTTGAAGTCTTCATCATTTTGCATTAACTCGTTTATCTTCTTTAATGTATGAGATATAGCAGTATGATCTTTCATACCAAAGTAAAGTGCTAGTTGAGGCATAGTATTTTGAGTGAGTTCACGGCAAAGGTATATGCATATTCTTCTAGCATAGACTAGGTTTCTACTTCTACCCTTAGAACGTATTTCACTTGGTTTTATATTTAAGTCTTTAGATACATATTTAGTAATATTATCAAGGGTGAGGTTTGCACGATTTTCTTGGATTTGGTCTTTTAAAACATTTTTAGTAAATTCTAGGTCTATATCTATATGCATGAGTTGAGAATAGGCATGAAGCTTTGAAAGAATACCTTCTATCTCACGTACATTTGATTCTATAACTGTAGCTATATAATTTATAATATCTGGAGTCAAATTTACTTTATTTATTTCGCATTTGTTTTTAATGATAGCTATTTTAGTTTCTAACTCTGGTGGTTGAATATCTGCCACTAAGCCATGCTCAAATCTACTTTGAAGTCTTTTTTCAAGTCCTGCTATTTTTTTAGGATGTTTATCAGCTGTTAAAATGATTTGTTTACCAGCACCTTTGAGTGCTTCAAAGGTATGAAAAAACTCTTCTTGAATAGTATCTTTATTGCTTAAAAATTGTATATCATCTATGAGTAATATATCGCATTTTCGATATTTTTCTTTAAAATTATCCATGGTTTGATTTCTGACATGACGTAAAAAATCATTTAAAAACTGTTCACTTGTTGTAAAAATTACATTTTTACCTTGATTTTGGAGTATATTTCCAGCTGCTTGCATGAGATGTGTTTTTCCAAGACCAACACCACCATATATAAAAAGTGGATTATATGTCTTACCAGCTTTTTCACTTACACTTTTTACTGCTGCATACGCAAATTGATTTGATCCACCCACCATGAAATTATCAAAGGTATGAGAAGGGTTAAGTAATGAATGTTGAATGGCTTTAGGGGTCTCTGGTTTGTTTTTTCTTCTTCTATTAAATGAGTCTTTAAGACCAATTTTAACAGTTACTTTTGTAGATGTTTTTACTTCAAAAAGATGTTGAATTTTATCGGAAAATTTATTTTTAATCCAATTACTTACAAGTGCATTTGGAGCAAAATAAATTGCTGTAGTAGTAGAAGATTTTTTTTCATCATAGATAAGTTGCTTTATATAACGTTTATATTCTATTTCAGTTATCTCTTCTTTGAGCTGTAAAAGAATCTCTTGTCCAATATTCACATTAAGTCCTATAAAATATATATAATGTGAATAATATCACTTAGAAACATAAAGTATGATTAAATATAGAGCTATTATAGGTAGAATATATGTTTATTCACATGTGAAATAACATAATGTGAATATGTGAATAAGAGTGTTTATTATATAATTTGTGTATAATAATTGTATGATAATACTTGGAATAGATCCCGGAACAAGAATGATGGGATATGCTTTGATATCTTTGTTAAATGGTAAGATTTCTCTTGTAGAAGCTGGTCTTATCAAAATAAAAGCAGATGAACTTCAGTTTCAAATACCTCAGATGGTTGAAGCTTTTGAGGGGATTTTTAAAAATCATCAAATAGATGAAGTTGCTATGGAGGATATATTTTACGCACACAATCCAAAAACAACTATAAAGCTAGCACAGTTTCGTGGTGCTATCATGCTAACTATACTTCAACAGTTTGGTCAGTTCAATGAATATACAGCCCTGCAAGTCAAAAAAGCACTTACAGGAAATGGAAAAGCGTCAAAAGAACAAGTAGCGTTTATGGTTAAAAGATTACTAAATATAAAAAAAGAGATAAAACCTTTAGATATTACTGATGCTATAGCAGTTGCCATCACACATTCTCAAAGAGTAAAATTCAAAGGAACAAAGAATTAATTTATATAAATTCAAGTAAAATAGTTATAAAAATTAGGGAGACAATATGTCAAGTTTTAATTGTGTAAAGGTAAAAAAAGAAGCGAATATCTACTTTGATGGTAAGGTAACAAGTAGAAGTGTAGAGTTTGATGATGGAGTTCTTAAGTCTTTAGGTATTATGCAGGAGGGTGAGTATAGGTTTAACACAGAGGCTGCTGAAATTATGGAAATTTATAGTGGAGATATTGAGATTAAACTTGAAGGAGTTGAAGAGTTTTCAATTATGCATGCTCCATGTAGGTTTGAAGTTCCTAAAAACAGTTACTTTGATATTAAGGTAAATTCAATTACCGATTATTGTTGCACTTACATAAACTAATCTTATAATCTTAAAATAAGACTAAATTTATCTTTTAGTTGATATTTATCAATTAAATGTGATTCAAAATAAGATAGACTTGCATCAACGCAACAAAAATCTCATTTTCTTTCTCCTGTTTAATAAAGTAATATTTTTTTGTTAAGTTTTTCTTCTTAAGTCTTTATGACTTAGGAGTTCGTTCAGTTGGACCAACATAAAGTTGTCTTGGACGAGCTATTTTTATAGTTTTTTGTTGATGTAATTCACTCCACTGAGCTATCCATCCTGGTGTACGGCCTATAACAAATATAACCGCAAACATCTCTTTTGGAATTTTTAAAGCTTGTAAAATCAGTCCTGAATAAAAATCAATATTAGGATAAAGTCCGCGAGATACAAAGTACTCATCACTCAAAGCAATCTTTTCTATCTTATTTGCGACTTCTACTAGTTCACTGCTGATACCGAGTTCACCCATAAGTTCATTTCTAATCTCTTTTAAGATAGTTGCACGTGGATCAAAGTTTTTATATACACGGTGACCAAATCCCATAAGTCTAAAAGGATCATTTTTATCCTTAGCCTTGGCTATAAATTCATCAACTCTATCAACTGTCCCTATCATCTCTAGTTGACGTATAACGCTTTCATTTGCTCCGCCATGACTCCTACCCCACAATGCTCCTATTCCTGCACTTATGGCAGCGTAAGGATGCGCCATAGTTGATGCTAAGTTACGCACTGCGGTTGTAGATGCGTTTTGCTCATGATCAGCGTGAAGTGTGAAGATGGTGTCTAGCGCTTTTATCTCTATATCTTTAAGTTCAACATACTCATGGGGATAAGCTCTAAGCATATTTAAAAAGTTTTCAGTAAAGCCCTTGTTTAGATCTGGGTATATGATAGGTAATCCATTTGAATAACGGTAAGAAAAGGCTGCTAAAGTTGGAATTTTAGCAATAATTCTATTTGCCATCTCTTTATATTCTTGGGGCGTATTGACCTCTAGGTGATTATAGTAAAATGTAGAGAGTGCAGAAACACCAGCAGAAAGAATAGCCATAGGGTGAGCTCGATCTGGAAAAGCATCAAAGAGTTTTTTTACTCCCTCATGTACAAAAGAGCGTTTTTGCATCTCTAGGGCAAAATTATCAAGTTCATCTTTTGTTGGAAGTTCGCCATAGACTAAAAGGTAAGCTGTGTCTAAAAAAGTTTTTTCTTTGGCCATGTAGGCTATGTCATAACCACGATACATAAGTTTACCAGCCCCACCATCTATGTAGGTGATTTCAGATTTACATGAGGCAGTAGAGGTATAACCCTCATCATAAGTAAACATTCCAGTTTCTTTGTAAAAAGTAGATATATCTACGACAGATGGACCTACACTCGCATCTAATATATTGAAATCATAAGTTTTACCATTACGGTTGTTTGTGATTGTTATTGTATCTTTAGACATATTATCTCCCTAAATTATTAATAAATATTATATCGTATAATGGTAGTTTTTATATAAATTGATTTACTAAATTATTTAAACTCACTTCATCTAAGGCTCCACTCATACGGTGAACCTCTTTTGAATTTTTAAATATCATAAGTGTTGGAATACTTCTTATTCCAAATCTAGCTCCAAGAGCTTGCTCATTTTCAGTATTTATTTTTACATACAATGCTTTGAGTGGATAATTTTTCGCACTTTTCTCAAAAACTGGACCAAACATCTTACAAGGACCACACCAAGGTGCCCAAAAATCAACTATAACAGGTATATCAGAGTTGACTATAACTTCATCAAAGTTAGCGTTAGTTAGTTCGATTGGTTGTGTGTCTAGCAGTGATTCTTTACATTTACCACAGTTAGCTTTTTTATAGCTATCTCGCTGTGGAACATTATTGACCTCTTTACAATGTGGACATATTACTCTCATATTTTTTCCTTTTATTATTTTTGTTTGATTATAGCACTACTGCAAACACGCCTCCGCGTCTGTAAATATATATGCGTTTGTGACTCTTAGTTCTTGTAGCTTTTTTAAACATATTAAGATTTTTAATCTCAATGTTTTCTACTTGGATTATTATATCACCTTGTAGTATACCTAATCTACCTGCTTTAGAACTAAGCTCAACATCGCTTACTAAGACACCCTCCACACTAGGAGATATTCTGAGTTGAGCTCTTATGTCAGCATCTAAATTTTGTATTGTTAATCCAGAGTATTCAACAGTACCATTTGGGCTAACACCACTAAGTGAACCTAGCACGACAGTTGTTATTTCTAACTCTTTATCTCTTAAGTACTTGAGTGTAACTTTTGTACTTGGAGAAAATGAACCTATTTTATTTTTTAATTCACTTGCACTTTTTATCTCTGTGTTATTGACAGCGACAATGAGGTCTCCACGTTTAAGCCCAGCTTTTTTAGCAGGAGTTTCTTTTTCAACTCCAGTGATGAGTGCGCCATAGTTGTTGTTGTAAAAATTACTCATATTTTCACTTACATCTGATATGGCTACACCTAAGTAAGCTCGTGTATATTTTCCATTTTCTATAAGTTGCTTAGCGATAGTTGTTACCATGTTTGAAGGTATGGAAAAACCTATACCAACATTACCTCCGCTTTGTGAAAGAATAGCAGAGTTTATACCTATGAGATCTCCACGGGAATTTATGAGTGCACCACCAGAATTTCCAGGGTTTATAGATGCATCTGTTTGAATAAAGTTTTCATATTCAACTATGCCAACACCTGTACGCCCTTTGGCAGATATTATTCCTTGTGTAATGGTTTCATGTAAACCAAAAGGATTACCAAGGGCAAATACTACATCCCCTACTCTTACATTATCAGAATTATAAAAAGTAGCTGCATTTAAGCCGTCTTTTTCTATCTTAATAACAGCTAAGTCACTTTTTTTATCTTTACCTATGAGTTTTGCTTTATACTCTTTTTTGTCGCCTACAAGATTTACGACAATTTCGTCTGCATTTTCTACTACATGGTTATTTGTTACAATGTAACCATTTTCAGAGATTATAACACCACTACCTAGTGCACGCTGTACTCTATCTTGTGGTATATTTCTTTGTTGGAGAAAGAATTCTCTGTTGAAACCATGTGTAATATTTTTAGTAGTAGATATATTGACAACACTAGTCCTTACCTTGTCAAGTATGTTTGAGTAAGAGAGTATGTAGTCTTGGTTTGTTGGAAATTTTCTTGTATCGTCTTTGGAGTATTTGAACTCTACACTTTGAGCATTTATAGAAATTGCTAAAATTATTGTTAGCATCATTAGTAGTTTTTTCATATTTAACCTCTTTCATAATATATGTTTTAAGAAGTTTATACCTCAAAGGTATATGAAAAATTAATGTATGACTAACAAATAGTTAATGATGCTAAGAGCTATTTAAAAGAAGCGATAGCCTCAGCCATCCCAAAATCTGGATGACGCTCTTTGTTGAGAACCACTTGAGCAATTTTTTTGTTGTCATTATTTACTACTATTGGTGCTAAGAAGTTTATAGTAGAGTTTTCAAGTGGATTTTGAATTAATGTGATGTTGTAAACACTTATGTTTGAATCTTCTTTAATTTCTAAGAGAATTCGTACATCAGTAGGAACATCAAAGGAGTACTCTCTTAGTGTATATGGATTAACCATCGTGAAGGATATATCTTTGTTATCTATATCGTGCATAGTTGCAAACATCTCATCTATTTCGCTAATCTCAACCTGCATCATTTTTTCAAAACCTAGTATTTGACTTTTGACTTCATAACTCATTTTTATCCCTTTAAAATGCACCCTCTTGGTACTTGATAGTTTTACATTCTATAAAGAATGTTGAATTGTAAAGCTCAAAAGCAAAATCAGTTCCATTATGTGAAATGTTGATGCCATCTTCCATATCTATAAGAGATAGTTTTGAGTTTTCAAGTAGATTTGCACTACTTGCCCCTGTAAGTTCAAACTCTACGCTTACCCAGTCAAAAGCTCTAGAGTCATCTTGTCCCGTGAGTATAACCTTGAATTGAGTTGGTGATAAAACTTCAAAGTGCTTGAAGTGACCATTTTTAAAATGATGAAAACGTTTTAAAAATACCGTTAAGTCCTTTGTTAGTAAAGGTTTCATCTTATTGACAACCTACACATTCCATGCTTCTGTCTTCAACATCATTAGCCACTTCAGGTGATTGGGAACGTAGATAGTATGTAGATTTAAGTCCAAGCTTCCAAGCTAGCATATATATCTCGTTTAAGTACTTTCCGCTTGCTTTATCGAGCGTTATGAAGATATTGAGGCTTTGACCTTGGTCTATCCACTTTTGGCGTATAGCGGCTGCTTTGATGAGTAAGGTTTGGTTTAGGTCATATGCTGGCGTATAGTAAGACCAAGTTTCAGGTGAAAGCTTAGGAACAACTACTGGTATAAGTCCAGAAAGATTTTCCTCAAACCACTTACGTTTAAATACAGGCTCAATCGCTTGAGTAGTTCCCGTAAGAATAGAGATAGAACTTGTAGGAGCAACAGCCATCAAGTAACCATTACGCATCCCTTGTTTTTTTACTTTAGAGCGAAGCTCTTCCCACTCATAGCTTGAAGCGAACAAACCACCACGATCAACAAGGTTGATAACTTCAGCAGTAGCATGGTCTTGTGGCATGATACCTTTAGACCATTTACTTCCCTCGTAGTCCGCATAAGTTCCTTTTTCAAGTGCTAAATCTGATGATGAAGATATAGTGTTATAGCAAACAGACTCCATAATTTCATCTATTTTGTCGAAGTGCTCTTGACTTCCCCATGCTATAGCTTGCTCTGCTAACATCTGTGCCTCACCCATAACACCTAATCCTATGGAACGAGATTTTAAGTTAGTTCGTTTTACTTTCTCAATAGGGTAAAAATTCAAGTCTATTACATTGTCCAAACATCTTACAGCAGTTGGAACGATACGATTGATATCTTCTTTTGTATTGATGCGAGAAAGGTTTATAGATGCAAGATTACAAACAGCAGTATCTCCGTTGATTTTTTCTTTTTCAACTACATAAATTGGTAGTCCACCAAGAGAATCAAGCGCAGTTACTTTTTTGGCTGGTTTAACTAAACCGCTATCAACTGTAACCATCTCCTCTTCTTCATAAGAGATGCTATCTCCATTTTCAAAGATGAACTTGATTTTGTATTTGTTAGGGTTAGTGTTTTGAAATATCTCAGTACATAGGTTTGAACTTCTGATAATCCCTTTGTGATCATTTGGATTTGCCTTGTTTGCATTGTCTTTAAAACAAAGGAATGGGCTTCCAGTTTCAAAGTAACTAGTAAGAATCTTTTTCCATAAATCTTTTGCTTTAATGCGCTCTTTTATGATGGTTTCATCATTTTCATACTCTTCATAGCGTGTAGTAAACTCTGCACCATGAAGTTCAGTGAGATCTCTTACATCATAAGGATCAAAAAGAGTCCAAATAGCATTATCGCTAACACGTTGCATAAAGATATCATTTAGCCACATAGATGGAAATAGGTCATGTGCACGACGACGCTCTTCCCCGGAGTTTTTCTTCAGGTCTAAAAAGTCATTGATATCTATGTGCCAAGGTTCCATATAAACTGCGATAGCACCTTTACGAGTTCCAAGTTGATCAACTGCGATAGCAATGTCATTTGTGATTTTTAAAAATGGAACAGTTCCTCCAGCAGCATTCTTGTGCCCATCAATAAATGAACCCATACTTCTGATGCCTGTCCAATCCCAGCCAATTCCTCCACCAAATTTACTAAGCATTGCCATCTCTTGATAAGAATCAAATATACCTTCGATATTATCTGGAGTAGAACCAATGTAGCAAGATGAAAGTTGATGTCTCGTTGTTCTAGCATTGCTAAGCGTTGGTGTTGCAAGCATAACTTCAAACTGAGATATCATGTTGTAAAACTTGATAGCCCATTCTTGTTTGTTCTCTTCTCTTTGCGCTAAAAACATTGCTATAGCCATAAACATATGTTGAGGAAGTTCTATTGGGTTTGAATCTCTGTCTTTTATGAGGTATCTATCGTAAAGAGTTTTCACACCAAGGTAGTTAAAAAGCATATCACGCTCAGGGACTATATACTTTTCTAGTTCATCAAGGTCGTACATCTCTTTGAGTCCATAGAGTAATCTACCCTCTTTTTCTCCACGAAGAAAGTATTTTTCTAATGAACAATAGCCAGAAAAACCATTAACTTGGTGGTAAAGGTTAAACATAAAAAGTCTTGAAGCAACAAATGTCCAGTTGGGAGCATCTATGTCTATCTTATCAACAGCAGTCTTTATGAGTGTTTGTTGAATCTCTTTAGATGTAATACCATCACGAAATAAAATTTGTGCATCAACCTCAAGTTCACTTTGGCTTACATTGACTAAACCTTTTACAGCTGCTGATGTGTATTTTTGAATTTTTGTGATGTCAAGAGGTTCTGTTCTGCCGTTTCTTTTTATAACTGTTATCATATATGTTCCTAGATTATGTATAAGTTTTTAATATAATTATCTTTAAGATATTTATACAAAAAACTTTGTTGATATAGTAATGGATTTTATCGAAACAATATTGATTTCTAGGTTAAAGATATGAAATAGTTTGGAGTTTTTTAACTATGTGAAAAAAAGGAGCAAGAGAAATAATTTCAACAATTTTAGTTGAAATTATTTCTTGTTAGATAATTAAAAAAATCACTATTTATTTAAAAACTCTTTTGAATACAGCATCAACATTTTTAGTATAGTAATCATAGTTAAAACACTCACGAATAGCTTCTTCGCTTAAGGATTCTCTTAGCTCATCATCAGCTAACAAGTGGTTAAGATAAAGTGACTCTCCATCTTCGTTTGTAGTAGCACGACCAGCTTGAATCTCTTCCCAAACTTTCATAGCATTGCGTTGAACAATTCTGTATGCATCTTCACGACTTACACCTTGAAGTGGTAACTCTAAAAGTACACGCTGAGAAAATACAAGTCCACCAGTAAGGTTTAGGTTTTTCATCATGTTTTGGGGAAATACTGTTAAGTTTGCTATGACATTGTTCATGCGGTGAAGCATAAAGTCCATAGTGATGAAAGCATCAGGTAACCAAAAACGCTCAGTTGATGAGTGAGAGATGTCACGCTCATGCCATAGCGCTACATTTTCCATCGCTGGTGCTGCGTATGCTCTTATCATCCTTGCAAGACCAGTAATGTTTTCTGTAAGTATAGGGTTACGCTTGTGCGGCATAGCAGATGAGCCTTTTTGCCCTTTTGCGAAAAACTCTTCAGCCTCATAAACTTCTGTACGTTGAAGATGTCTTACTTGTACAGCAAATTTTTCAACTGATGATGCTAAGAGTGCTAAAGTAGTAGCAAGTCTTGCGTAACGGTCACGATGTACAACTTGGTTGGAACATGGTTCGGGTTTTAAACCTAGTTCAGCCATTGCATACTCCTCAAGTTCTAAGGGAGCGTGAGCAAAGTTACCCATCGCACCAGAAATCTGTCCAACTGCGATAACTTCCATAGTCTGTTCTAGGTTTAAAAGGTGACGAGCTACTTCATCATACCAAACAGCTAAAGTCAAACCAAAAGTGATAGGCTCACCATGGATACCATGACTACGTCCAACCATAAGAGTCATCTTATGTTCCTCGGCTCTTTTTTTGATAGACTCCATCAATGTTTTAACATCATCGATGATAATGTTTAGAGAATCACGCATCTGAAGAGCTACACCAGTATCAACAGCATCAGAAGATGTCATACCGTAGTGGAACCATCTAGACTCATCTCCTAAGCTTTCAGAGACGGATGTGTTAAAGGCGATTAGGTCATGCTTGGTTATAGCCTCAATCTCTTCTATACGCTCTACAGAGAATGTTGCATTTTTAACTATTTTGTCAGCATCATCCTGAGGAATCTTTCCTAGTTTAGCCCAAGCTTTTACAGCCGCCTTTTCTACCTCTAGCCATGCAGCATATCTTGCTTGTTGTGTCCATTTTTCAGACATCTCAGGTCTTGCATATCTTTCAATCATTGTATACCTTTATAGTTGGAAGTTTATTATGTTAAAATTCGCATAATTTAATAGACTTTTACATAACTAAAAAGTAGATTCCAAATCAAGTTTGGAATGACGGCTAGAACGATTAATCGTCATTCTGAACATTGCATCGTCATTCTGAACATTGCATCGTCATTCTGAACTTGATTCAGAATCTAGGTTATGAAATAAGTCTAATCTAGTTGAATTTTACATAAATTTTAGTAAAGAATTGATTAAAAATAAAAAGGACTTGTTTTGCCATTCAAACTAAAGAAGTTGCATAGTCCTACAAAGCAACGTGCATTTATATTTCTCATAAATGAACTTGGACTTTCTCAAAAAGAAGCACAACGCCACATAGCTAATGGAAGACTTTTCATAGATGGTGAAGTTATGAAGATACCTACGGCAGAAGTTGAAGGTTCATTTGAATTTGTAGTTTATGAGCCAAGTACTAGGGGTCTCAAGCCTTTAATGCAAGAAGATAAATTTGTAGTCTTTGATAAACCAAGTGGAATTCTCATACATCCACAAAATAGAAACACATCTTACTCACTAGTAGATGAGTTAAAGTACCAGTTTGGACTTGAGGCAAACATAGCTCATCGTATAGACCAAGAAACTAGTGGACTTGTTTTATGTGCCAAAGATAGACAAACCGAAAAAGATTTAAAGGCACTTTTTGAAAATAGGACTATACAAAAAAAGTATTTAGCCTTAGTTCACGGCGAGTTTAAAAAAGAGTTAACTATAGATGAACCTTTGCTTAGAAAAGAAGATGAAAGTGCAATAGTAAGAATGGTAGTTAAAGTTCATCCAGATGGTAAAGATTCTAAAACAACTGTAACCCCATTGAAATATTTAAAAGACAAAGATATGACATTAGTGGAGTGTAAACCTTTTACGGGAAGACAACATCAGATTCGTGTACATTTGTTCCACGTGAAACATCCCATAGTTGGTGACCCGATATATGGACAGAAGGAGAAAGATGTGTTAAGGTTTTTAGATAAAACAATTCATCTAAGTGAACGTATTAATCTTAGTGGTGCGTCTAGGTTACTTTTACATGCTAATGAATTAGAATTTGATTTAAACTTAAAACATTATAGAATAATAAGTGATGAGATATTTGTGCAAACTTGCTTTCAAAAGATGAAGATATAGCAAAAATAGTACTTTATATATTTCTACGTGAATAACTTTTTTGAAAGATAAATTACTAAAATTTATATATAGTATTACAAATATGTGACTATCTCTACAGGCCCTATAAACAGGGGATTAAAGCTAGTAAAAAATGTGTTGTTTTAAGAGTAAATTTATATAAATTAGTTCTTAAATTCAATCGAAATTATTAAATTTATATTATGTGATATAGCATTCTATTCACAACTTACAACAATGTGTGAATAGTACACACTCAGTGGCATTATTGTGTCAATTTGATAATTTCATAAGTGTGTTATATTTATTTAAGACCTAAAATAAAGTATTTTATAATTTATATTTATTAAGGATAGGTTTAAAATAAGCGGGTATTATTTTAAAAGTAAATAACCTTCCTGGTGTGTTGGTTATTTACCTATTAAGTAGATATACGAAAATTTATTTCTTTTTTCTATACGCCATTGTAGCGTTTAATGATTTTCTTAACGCGATTCTTTAAATTACGTAATGCTTCTATGCTAGTTTCCCCGTCAGCAGTTAAATTTTCAAACCCATCTTCAAATTGCGCTTTTGCAATCCAACCAATTTTTTTATGATATTTAATCCCAACAAAGCGAACATCACCGAAGTGCTCTTCACATAACTCATATATTCTTTCTATTCTTTGTGTATTTGTTTTTTTCTCAGCCACAAATGCTCCTTTTAGTTTTTATAATTTTATCATAATAATTGTTTCTAGAGAGTTACATGCTATAATTGCGTATCAAATAATGGATAATAGTATGCATAAATATAAACGAATTGTTTTTAAAGTTGGCTCGGGTGTATTGACAGAGAAAAACTCCATAGCCAAAGATAGAATGATGGCTCTAATCTCTTTACTCTCAGAACTTACAAAGCACTATGAAGTGATTTTGGTTACTTCTGGAGCTGTAGCAGCTGGTTATACTGCTTTAAAACTAGACAGAAGCATAAATATCAGTAAAAAGGTCTTAGCTGCTGTTGGACAACCCATCTTGATGAGTAGTTATAAGAGTAAGTTTGAACTCTATGGTATAGATACCGCACAGATACTTTTAACTGAAGATGATTTTGACTCTAGAAAACGTACGGAGATTTTTCGCCAAATAATTAATACTAGCTTAGAAAATGGGATTCTTCCTATCATAAACGAAAACGATATATCTACCACTCCAGAACAAGTGTTTGGAGACAATGACCAACTCTCAGCCCATGTTACACAGCATACAAATGCTCAATTGCTTGTAATTCTGAGTGATATAGATGGTTATTATGATTCTAACCCATCAACCAATCCTGATGCTAAGATGTATAGTATAGTTACTGAGATTTCTAAAGATGAATTAGATGCCCAACATACACCTACAAATGAGTTTGCGACAGGTGGAATCGTTACAAAACTAAAAGCTGCTCAATTTCTCATGGCTAAAGACAAAGAGATGTTTTTGTGTAGTGGGTATGATTTGAAATCTGCTAGAGAATTTTTATTAGATGATGGAAAGTATTTGAAGGGGACTTTGTTTACAAATAAGTAATCTTTTAAAGATTACTTATCATCTTTACTTGTTGCTGCTTTTATAAAACCGATGACTCCTACAGCAAATACTGCTACTATAAATACTACTTGAAATATGTCTACTGAACTCATTTATTATTCTCCTGTTCTTTTAGTTGACCACAAGCTGCACTTATGTCAATCCCTTTTGAATCACGAATAGTACAAAGCAAACCATGGTTCACAAGATACTCCTGAAAATTTATCATATCTTTGACTTCTGGTCTGTTGTAAGGTGTACCAGGATAAGGGTTAAAATATATAAGATTCACCTTGGCTTTTATATCTGTTAGTAGCTTTACTAACTTTTTAGCAGAGCCAATATCATCATTTTTATCTTTTATTACGAGGTACTCAAACATAACACGTTTGCGAGTATCTATTGGGAAACGTTTAACAGCCTCTATGATTGAGTTGATGTTATGAGCCTTGTTCATAGGTATAAGTTCAGTTCTAAGCTCATCATCAACAGCGTGAAGTGATATGGCTATATGTACACCTAAATCCATAGCACCTAGTTGGTCTATCTTGTTGCTTAGCCCACTTGTAGAAACTGTTTGGCGTTTGCCACCAATGCACAAGCCCTCATCCTCTTTAAATATCTCTATAGCCTTGGCAAGATTATCTAGGTTGTCAAGTGGCTCACCCATACCCATATAGACTATGTTTATCATACGGTTGTGTTTATGGTTGTTGTCACGCTTGAGGTTTACTACTTGTGCTACTATCTCCCCCGCAGTTAAATCTCTAGTAAAACCACCCTTAGCTGTTAAACAAAATGTACACCCTACTTTACAACCAACTTGAGTAGATACACAGATGGTATAACGCGCTTCTTGGATAACTTCACCCTTAGCATCATACTTAGCATCTTTCATCTTGAGCCAAACGGCCTCTACAGTTTTTCCATCTTGGAGTTCAAGTAAGTACTTTATCGTACCATCACTTGACTCCTCTTTTTTGATGATTTTCATAGGGTTAACAAGATATTTTTCTGCCAATTCCTCTTTTAAAGCCTTGGGTATATTTTTCATATCATCATAGTTATCTGCATAGTTATGATACAGCCAACCATATATTTGTTTAACACGAAACTTTGGTTTGATAAGCTCTACAAGTTCTTTTTGTGTGTAGTCAAGAAGTGATGCCCTCATGATGCTGTAAGCTCTTTAATGCGTTTTTTGACATGTGTTGTTAGTAATTCTTTTGCCTTGTCGTGATTTGCCATAAACTCTTTATGTGCGTTAGTGTTAGTGTAGTTTGTTATGCAAAAAACACCGCCAGCAGGGATGTCAAACTCTTGTGCTATCTTTAAAACAGCGTAAAACTCCATGTTTTCTATACCAATACCTAGCTTTAAAAACTTAGCCGTTAGTTCCTCGTTTGTAGATATATAGTTAGAAGAGTTAACCACTATATCCTTAGCATCATCAGTATTTGTAGAGACAACATTGTCAAGTGGTGTATAAGCATCATTAGATAAAAAGGCTAGTTCTACATTTGCAGCAGTTTTAGACTCTATGATGTCAAATATCTTAGCATCACCATAGCTCCCTGCACTACCAACAAAAAGTAAAAACTCTGGTTTATCGAACAAACAAAGTCTAGTTAAATTCATTGCAGTTTCTATAAGTCCAACGCCCATAGGTTGAGCAAAATCAAAAGTTTCGTTATTTCCAGCACAAATTATCATTTCTAAAGCCTTACAGGTATGTTATTGTTGTGTAGGTAATGTTTTAAATCCATGATATCTATCTCTTTATAGTGAAAGATACTTGCAGCAAGTGCAGCATCAGCACCACAATCAAAAGCCTCTTTTATATGCTCCATTGTCCCAGCACCACCACTAGCGATTACAGGTACATTGACAGCCTTACTAATCTGCTCTGTGATGCTAAGCTCAAAGCCAGCCTTTGTTCCATCTGCATCCATAGATGTAAGAAGTATTTCGCCACTTCCACGCTCTACAACTTCTTTTGCCCATTCTACCGCATCTATGCCAGTATCCACACGACCACCATTAAGGTAAACATTATAAGAATTGCCAGTTTTTTTAACATCTATGGCTGTAACTATGCATTGGGAACCAAAGCGTTTAGCACCCTCGTTGATAAGTTCAGGTCTTTTGATGGCTGCGGAATTGACACTTACTTTATCGCATCCAACATTTAGTAGTTTGTATATATCTTCTAATTGACGAATTCCACCGCCAACAGTAAGTGGTATAAATATCTCGCGTGCTACCTCGGCAACTATATCAACTATCGTATCACGATTGTCTGATGAGGCTGTGATATCTAAAAAGGTAATCTCATCAGCACCCTCTTCGTTATAGCGACGAGCAACCTCTACCGGGTCACCAGCATCTTTGAGACCAACAAAGTTAACACCTTTGACAACACGCCCATCTTTAACATCAAGACAAGGAATGATTCGTTTAGCAAAATAGTTCATGGAGAAAGAGGCCTTATTTAATATAATGCAATTATATCGTATTATACTTAGGGTTATTTTTTTGTTTTCTTTTAGAGTGTTAAATGTTTCATGTGAAACATTTTGCAGCACCAACATAGTGAGCATTTTTTTCTCTTTTGGTTGTAGGTTTACTTATGTGAAACTCTAGTTTGGATTAGTTAATCATAGTAAGACATTATTTTAGAAGTTTTTATATATCTCTAGAATAAGAATTGTAACGATAAGTAAGAAAGTGAATAATTTTTTCACTTGAGACCTTATATCAAAAATTACAATTCTTTGATAGCATTATCTTTTTATAAGTAAAATTGTTATACACTATTGCTCATGAATGATAAAAGTGTAGTAGCTAAGAAGAAATTTGGACAAAATTTCTTAAAAGATGTGAGCGTATTACATCAAATCATCCAATCGATGCCCAACAACGATAATAAAATCGTAGAAATTGGACCTGGTTTAGGTGATTTAACTAAATATTTAGTAGATGTCAAAAGTGTAGAAGCTTTTGAGGTCGATACCGATTTATGTAAAATATTACAAGAAAAATTTAAAGACGAGATCAACACCAAACAACTCCAGTTAAATTGTGGGGATGTACTCAATGTTTGGCAGAGTAATGAAGATGGGCATCTTATAGATGAACCTTATGATATGGTAGCAAACTTACCATACTATATAGCTACAAACATCATTCTAAAAGCGCTCGCTGATCCAATGTGTAAAAATATACTTGTAATGACTCAGCTAGAAGTTGCAGAAAAGTTCTGTGCGGAGGCAGGGGAAAAAGTATTTGGTTCTTTGGGTATTATAACTCAGAGCGTAGGGACTTCACACATAGTTGTGAAAGTTCCACCAACTGCTTTTGAACCACCACCCAAGATAGACTCTGCAGTTTTCTTGATACAAAAAGATAAAGATAGATCAAATAAAGAGTTCGAGGATATGCTTAGAGTTGCATTTACGCAACCTCGAAAAACTTTAATGAAAAACTTATCTGCTAAGTATGACAAGGCTGAACTTCTTCCTCTTTTTGAAGAATTAAATTTTACATTGACGATTCGTCCTCATCAAGTTTCCACTAAGGACTATCACCACCTATATAAAAAATTAATATAAGGTGAAAACATGGAAGATAACAAAGGCAATTTAAAGCCAAGCCCAAAAGAAGTTGATGGTAACGTACAAGAGGCTCCAAAAAATGGAAATAAAGCACAACCACTGCGTAAACCAAGCAACAATAAAAACAGTAGCAACAATCAAAATCGTAGCAACAATCAAAATAAACCCAGAAGCAATAGCTCAAAACCAAGTAACAATAACCGCAATAAAGGTGGAAGAGGGCGTCGTCGTCAATCTACACCAGTAGATGAAAATCTTAAAAAATTTGTTGGATTAAATCAAGAAGCACACAAGCAAAGACTTAACCCACATTTTAAACTTGACTTAAACTCAAAAGATAAAATCCGTATCACTCCACTAGGTGGATTAGGTGAGATAGGTGGAAACATCACTGTATTTGAGACTGAAAACGAAGCTATCCTCATTGATGTTGGTATGAGTTTTCCTGATGAAGATATGCATGGTGTTGATATTCTTGTTCCAGATTTTACATATATCCGTGAAATCAAAGACAAGATTAAAGCTGTTATCATTACTCACGCTCACGAAGACCACATTGGTGCTATGCCGTATCTTTATAAAGAGATGCAGTTCCCTATATATGGTTCGCCGTTACCACTTGCAATGATTGGCAATAAATTTGATGAGCATCATATTAAAGAGGCTCGTCGTCATTTTAATCCAGTTATTAAAAGAGAAATTTATGAGATAGGGAATGATTTCAAAATAGAGTGGATGCACATGACTCACTCTATCTTAGATTCTTCATCTTTAGCTATCACTACTGCTGCTGGAACGATTATTCATACAGGTGACTTTAAGATAGACCACACTCCAGTAGATGGATATACTGCTGACTTGCATAGACTTGCATATTATGGAGACAAAGGTGTATTAGCACTTTTAAGTGACTCTACAAATTCATACAATGACTCACCAACTCCATCAGAGTTAAATGTAGCACCATCATTGGATAGAGTGTTTAGCAAAGCTACTGGTCGTGTAATACTTTCTACTTTTAGTTCAAACATTCACCGTGTATACCAAGCTATTCAGTATGGTGTAAAATATGGTCGTAAAGTTTGTGTAATAGGGCGTTCAATGGAGCGTAATATTGAAATAGCTATGCAGTATGACTATGTTAAACTAAACAAAAATATATTTATAGAACCAGACCAAATAGCATCTATGAGTGACCATGAGGTCCTTATAGTTACAACTGGCTCTCAAGGTGAACCAAGTTCAGCACTCTTTAGAATGAGTATTGGTGAGCACAGACATGTGAAGATTAAACCGACAGACTTAATTGTCCTTTCATCTCGTGCTATTCCTGGTAATGAGGGAAGTATATCTGGAATGTTAAACCATTTACAACGTGCAGGTGCGACTATATCTTACGATAAGGGTCTTCATGTTTCTGGTCACGCAGGTATCCCTGAGCAAAAACTTATGCTTCGTCTTTGTAACCCTAAATTTTTCTTACCAATTCATGGTGAATATAACCACGTAATGCGTCACAGAGAAACGGGTATAATCTGTGGAGTTCCAGAACGAAATATTCACATCATGAATGATGGAGATACTATAGAAATAGCTCCTAAATATATGAGAAAAGTTAAGTCAGTCCGTACTGGTAAAACATACATAGACAACCAAAACAACCATAAGATAGATGATGATGTAGTTATAGACCGTCAAAAACTTGCATCAGATGGTGTTGTTATGCTTGTAGCTCAAGTTGACAAACAACACTCAAGAATGATAGCAAAACCAAGAGTTACAACTTTTGGAATAGTACCAGATAAACAAGATAAATCTTTTGCTAAAGAGATGGAAGATGTGCTAGAGCAGTTCTTACTTCATATGAAAGATGGTATGATAGATAACACAAGAGCCTTAGAAAATGACTTACGTCAAATAGTTCGTAAGCATATCTTCAGAAAAATGAAAAAATATCCACTTATCGTTCCACACATAATGGTTATGTAAAGGCTTTTAAGCCTTTACCAGATAATATTTGCAGTGGCAAATGGGCCATGCCAGATGTCATATCTTCCCATCTCTAGTTCTAACTCGTTATCTGCTATATATGTATCATTTTCCCCATCATTTTTTGCTTGACCATTAAATGTCCCTGCCCATTTAGCTTTATATCCTGCTGTAAAAGAATAGCCAAGACCTCTTGCAATTTTAAATCTTTGTTGAAAAATATAGCCTAGTTCTACCTCTGCATTTGCAGTAAATGATCCAGTATAGTTGATAGTTTTTCCGTTTGCAACACTTGTTTGCAATACCGCATCTTGTGCCTCTTGTGAAAGGGTAAAATCTGCCCAACCTATACCGCCAAGACCTTGAAGATACAACCTAGATAAGTCGACTTCATATCTTTTAGCATAAGATATTTCATCATAACCAAAGACTAAGGAATAGGTCTTTATTTTAAAGTTAGGGTCCATTCCGTAGAGTACAACATTTTTATTTATATCAGAAAAACCTATGGCAGATGGAGTTGTATAGTTGGTGTACTCCAAACCGCCAAACCAACCCCTCTCCATCATTAAGTAAGCCCCATAGGTGACTAACTCAGATTGAAACTCTTCTTCTTGGCCAGAACTTGTAATAGGGGTGCTTCCCAAATTATTGTCAACAAAGGTAGCTATGCCATTTATATTTCCTTTAAGTACCTTGAGGCGCAAGCTAGTCGAGTTACCTATGAAGCCATCAAAATCAACTAAAAAATTTAAAATTTTACTTGCTTTACCTGCTAGCCCACCTATACTTTGCGCTTCATTTTGCAAATAGGCAACAGAAAGACTCATAGAGTCGTATCGACCTTCAAAATAAACAGATTTATATAAAGATTTTCCTATCTCGTATTTAACTTCACCATATTCTAGGTTTGAATCATCTATATCGCTGATACTAGAAGATGCTTTCCAGTTTGTTTGTGAATAACCAACCCCAACTAGCATATCTATGACGCTTTCTTGCTCAAAATCTTTTATATGCCCTGGTGTCTCTTCACCTAAGGCAGCGTAATCTTTTGGAGTGACAATGATGTGAATATCTGTTCTGTTGGTTGAGTCCGTAGCTCCAATATGTAAAGTGTCTTTTTCAATATAGATAGAGGGATCGAACCCAACATTACGTTCTGCGGAATTAAAAACCCAACCTTTTTCAAGTGTATCGTTTTTAAAGTCCACATGAGCCCCCATAAGTCCTTTGTTGAAGATATTTATATTTTTATATATACTCATATAGACATTATCTTTATCTTTTGGATACACGCTAAGTATGCCAGTCCTATCTCCATGTTTAGAAAGAACGACATTAGTACTTTTCCACTCCTTCAGGTTACTCACTATCACCTCGCTGGAACTTTTGAGCAGCGCGGCAATTGCTATATCACCGTTTGGATTATTTGCGATAGATGATAACTCTATGGCATCATTTGAAAGAATTAATTCATTATTTTTATATACACCATAAGTGCTTACTTGTATGAAATCCCTATCTTTAGTGATGATGCTAACACTCCCTCTATGTGGAGGAATTTTGTACTGTTTGAGATTCTCATCTATTAGATAATATTTTGTTTTTCTATCTTTTTGGGGTCCGTAGGTATATGAGTAATACAAATAAGCCCTCTCTTTATATCTTCCAGCCCCAATAGTTCCAACGCTATCACTTGTGGAAAAGGACTGTATCACCTTGCCTTGAGTATTTCTGATAACATCCCAACAGTCACCTTTTTTTGGACATTGGGTAGAGACATATACATTTGGTACACCTATACGGTTAAAGTAGCTTACTTTACTAACTTTCCCATTTGTTATTTTCCCTAAAGTAAATTCTTCAGCAAACAAAGAGCCTAGAAGTATAAACATCATTAATATAATCTTCACTATTATCCCTTGTTAAAAATTAATCACATTATGCGAAGATATTGTTTAATCAAAGCTTTTATATGAAAGAATTTAGTGTATAATTACTTAATTTATAAAAGGTTGAGAATTTGTTTGACTCTAAAGATACAAAATTTGAAAACGCTGTAAAAACTATGATGACACATGTTGGAGAGGATCCAACTCGTGAAGGTTTAGAAAAAACCCCAGCTAGAGTGAGAAAAGCATATGAGTTTATGTATGGTGGATATAATGAAAATCCAAAAGAGATTTTATCTTCTGCTTTGTTTACCTCTTCAAATGATGAGATGGTGCTCATCAAAGATATAGAGTTTTATTCTACCTGTGAACATCATCTTCTTCCTATCATCGGTCGTGTTCATGTAGCCTACATTCCAGATGGAAAAGTTGTTGGGCTTTCAAAGATTCCTCGTGTTGTAGATGTTTTTGCTAGACGAATGCAGATTCAAGAACAACTCACAGAGCAAATTGCCGATGCTATTATGGAAACTATTGCCCCAAAAGGTGTAGCAGTAGTCGTCGTTGCTCGTCATATGTGTATGGAGATGCGTGGGGTTGAGAAGATAAACTCTACAACAACATCATCGGCATTAAGAGGCTTGTTTAAAAAAGATGAAAAAACACGCAGTGAATTTTTTTCACTCATAAATTCACCAACAGGTACACGCTACTAAATGCCCCTCTCTTCACTTAAAAGCAGAATCTCATCATTAAATCATTCTGTGCATTTTGGAAAAGTGGTGAAGATAAATGCTACTGTTATAACAGCTATAGGACTTAATGTCAGTATTAGTGATATGGTGAGAATTATTTCAAATACCTCTGCACAAGAAACAGTAGGAATGGTTACAGAGATAGATGGTGATACTTTTTTTATAACACCATTTAGTTTTGTGGAGGGCTTTAGTGCTGGCGATAAAGTATACATAGATTCAAATGGTTTAAATATTCCTGTGAGTGATGCTCTTATAGGTAGAGTTGTAGACCCATTTATGCGTCCTATTGATGGCAAAGGTGCCATTAAAACTACAAAATTTGTGCCAATTATTAAAGCGCCTATAGCTGCTATGAAGCGTGGCATGATAGATGAAGTTTTTAGTGTAGGTGTCAAAAGTATAGATGGTTTACTTACTTGTGGAAAGGGTCAAAAGCTTGGCATCTTTGCGGGAAGTGGGGTAGGGAAGTCTACTCTGATGGGGATGATTGTTCGTGGTTCGCAGGCACCCATAAAAGTAGTAGCGCTCATAGGTGAGCGTGGTCGTGAGGTTCCTGAGTTTATAGAGAAAAATCTCGGAGGAAATTTAGAAAACACAGTGATAATTGTTGCTACCTCTGATGACTCTCCACTGATGAGGAAGTATGGTGCTTTTGCTGCTATGAGTGTAGCGGAACACTTTAAAGACCAAGGGCAAGATGTTCTTTTTATTATGGACTCAGTAACAAGGTTTGCAATGGCTCAGCGAGAGATAGGACTAGCCCTTGGAGAGCCTCCAACTTCAAAAGGTTACCCGCCATCATCTCTTACCCTTTTGCCACAACTTATGGAACGTGCAGGAAAAGAGGAGGGCAAAGGAAGCATTACTGCTTTTTTTACTGTACTTATAGAGGGTGACGACATGAGTGATCCAATCGCTGATCAATCTCGTTCTATCTTAGATGGCCATATCGTGCTTTCTCGTGAACTTACAGACTTTGGTATCTATCCACCCATTCACATACTCAATTCTGCCTCAAGAGTTATGAACGACATTATAAATGAAGAACATCTAAATGCCGTCATGAAATTTCGCAGAATGTACACACTTTTAAAAGAAAATGAGATGCTTATACGTATAGGTGCATATGCTAAAGGGACAGATGCTGAACTTGATGAAGCTATGGAAAAAAAAGCAGAGATGGAGCTGTTTATGTCCCAAAAATCAGATGAACAAATTCCGTATGCTGATATCGCAGAGGCCTTAGTTAGAATTGTTAAAAATTAGACTGGATTTAAGCCAATTATCTCGTGTCATTGTTGTTTGCAAATCTTGAGTTATTGCTAGTTTCTTTTTAGCTTTTACTTCAAATCTTTTCATTAGAATTCTTAGTTCATTATCTATGCCAAATGTATCTATGTAAGCATAGATGGTTTTTTCAGCATGGGGGTAAGATTTTTTAAAGATATAAGTCTTGATTCTTATATGGTAAGCTACACGAAATAAGTCACCTATCTTATCAAGTCTTCCCTCTAAATCAATAAGCTCCCCAAGAAGTTTTTTTATCTCATTCACTTGACCTTTGAGTGCATATATTTCACATTTATGTGTAATCTTTTTCCAATGTTCCGATAAAAGTTCACCTAAGTCAGTATTGCTAAGATACGGATATTTATCTATTGTTTCAAAGCATGCCTTAAAATCATTTTTTGCATAGTTTTTTTGCAAGATTTCTATGCTCCTGGCCTCACTACGAAGTATCCTTGTATGAGATTTTAGATATATAACATCTTGGATGGAGTCTAGTACTTTGTAAGCACTATGTGTATCACCCTGCTTTAAAAAGGCTTTGATATCTTGAAGATATTCATTGAGTTTATTCGTGAGTTGGGTATAGCTTGGAATCAACATAAGAGTTTTATTTCTACTACTTAAAGAGGATGCTTTGGCATATTCATTTTTATCAACAGCTACTATGAACTCTATAAATTCTTTGTTTTGTTTTAAGATAAGTTCTATCATACTTCTCTTAACTGGAATAGTAATGTAGTCACCTAAAAGAGCTTTTGCATTATGTGGTTGCTTGAGAAGCATTTGTCTTTGAGCATTTTTAAAGACCTCTTTAAAGACCTCTTCCATCTTTTTATAAATAGGTGTATTTTCTAGTTCGGGATATTTTGTACATATTGCATAGGCTAGAGTATATTTTTTTTCTAAAAAGAAAATTTTTAGTCTATTGTAATGTTTAAAAGCAAGAAAAAGAAGATTAATCTCTTGTTTTTTGGATTGAAGAGACGTAAAGGGGCTTAAAAGTTCGTTAGCCAAGGATATATTTTGATTCACTAAGGCATTTGTTGCTTCATTATATATATTACTATATAGTGTTTGCAATTTTTTATAGCTATCGGTATCTTGAAGCATAGGCTCATCTTGAACAAGCAAAAATGCTTTTTCCAAAGAATTATGTAGAATGAGAGATTCAAGTTTTTGAGTACTTGCAAGTATTAACTTTTGTATTTTTCCATTTTTTAAAGAAACAACTATAGTATCTTCATCCAATACAGCTATCCGAGTGACTACATCTTCAAACTCTATATAGTTTTCATGAATAAGTTTAAAACTTCTTAGATCTATAATAGATACATAGTTTGTATGTGAGCATAGCATTGCAAAATTTTTGTTTGGCATGAGAGCAATCTGTCTTATTCTACTTAATGTTGAGTCTAGTTGTTTGAGAAGTTTTTTCTCTTTGATTAAAAAGAGTTTTATGACCCCATCAAAGTTAGCACTGATGATTGTGTTGTCATCTAAAAAACATAGTGCATTGGTCCTGGTCTTCCCATTTTCAAGTACGATATTATTGGCACGCGAATGTATATCTATAATATGAATGGTGCCTCCAAAACCAGTTGTAGCAAGTATATTTTTTCTAAATACAAAAGCACTAACATAATTTTTTCGCATGTTGAGGCTGTCTTCTCTGTGGTATGGAAATGAGCATAATCTGCATAACAAAGATAAACCCTCTATCCTATAGTGTAGCACTCTACCATTGCTGCTTCCTGCTATGATATGCATGGAGCTTTCATCAAAAGTAAGGAGATGGATAGGTTCATTTTCAGTGTGTATTGTTTTGAGTATCTCTTTTGAGACTAGGCTAACTATATATAAAATTTTATCATTAGCAAAAGCTAAAAGTGTCCCGTCATGGTTAAAACATATGGCGGTTGTTGAGGAGTTAAGAAGTTGATTCGCGAAGTTGATTTTTACGCTACACTCTTGAGGTGTACAAATTTTAATGCCATGAAGCTTTGTTGCAAAGGCTATCTCTTTATTGTCTAGCACCTTCAATGAGGTGATGAATGATCTAGCTTTTATACAATCATCTATCTCACCCATTGAAACTCCAAAGACTTTTTAACATTATAAGTATAGTTTACTTATGAGTAGTTGAGTGTTTATTTGATTATTCCATTCATTTTTAGATACCGTATAGGAACAAGATATTTGTTTGTCCTTTGGCATCTCTAATACCTGTTTAAAGAGTATGAGCTCTAAAGTCTTGGTATCATGGGTGTTTTGACGTATGGTGATTCTACAATGATTTTTATCCTTACCCATTGTTTTGATTTGTAGTATCTGAGCATCCTTTATCATAAAGGTTGGACGTGGATTTGCTTCTCCAAAAGGCTCAAACTCCTCCATGATGCTAAGGAGTTCTAAGTCTATAGCGTTCGTTTCAAGACTACCAAGGAGTTGCTCTTTTGGTATGAACTCTTTAGGGTCAAGTTGCGATGCTAAGAGATTTATCTCTTTGGTAAACTCAGTTATATTTTTTGTTTTGAGTCCAAGTCCAGCAGCCATCTTATGACCGCCAAACTTAGTTAAAAATCTTTCATTAGTTTTTATGAGTTCATAGATGTTCACATCCCCTATGCTTCTTGCACTCCCCTTAGCATCATCACCTTTTATGCTAAGGACTATCGCTGGTACTCCAAACCTATCAACAAGTCTAGCTGCTACTATCCCTACAACACCTTCATGCCAGTCCTCACCCGCTACTACAATCACCTTAGCATCATGACTAGCACTGAGTATTGCACTTTTTGTCGTTTGCGCTTCAGTCTCTTTCCTTAAGTCATTGAGTTGCCCTAAGAGTTCAAACTGTTTATAGGCTGTGTTTATATCTTGTGCTACATAAAAATCAAGTGCTATACTTGCGTCCTCTAATCTACCAGCCGAATTTATACGAGGGGCAATATTAAATGCGATATCTTCACTTGTGATTTTGGCTTTATTTAAAAAATCTCGAATTATTATTGATGATGGACGAGTAGAAGTCATAAGAACTTTTAGTCCCTCCAATACAAGTGTACGGTTTATATCTATAAGTGGCATTATATCAGCGATAATTGCAATGGCTAAGATGTCAAGAAACTGTTTCATATTGATGTTAAGTTGTAACTCTTTTTTAACAAGTCCTAAAAGTAACCATGCAACTTGCGCTCCACATATCTCTTTAAATGGGTACTCACAAGAATCAAGTTTAGGGTCAACAATAGCATAGGCATCAGGTAAAATCTCAGATGGAGTATGGTGATCTGTAATGATGAGTTCTATACCACGCTCTTTGCAAATCCTAGCCGCTTCTATGGCGGAGATACCATTGTCTACAGTTATAACTAAATCGGCATCTATCCGTTGCAACACATTAGGACTAACACCATAGCCATCATGAAATCTGTTAGGAATGATAGCCTCTAGCGGATATGGAATTTGTCTAAAAAATTCCACCATAATGGCAGTAGAACTAACTCCATCAACATCATAGTCTCCCACGAGTGTTATGCGTTTGTTAGTTGTTACCGCCTCAGCTATTTTTTTCGCGGCTCTCTTAGCATCATGAAGTAAAGCAGGGTTTGGAATATCTGAGAGTTTCTTAGCATCACCACTAAAACGTGATGCTAAGGAGTCAAAAAGTGTTTGTTTGTTGAGTGTTTTCATTACTCCGCATTTAAACTTGCCTTAACAAAGGCAAGTATGGATGGGTTTGGAGTTTGTAGTCTTGAGGTAAACTCTGGATGAAACTGGACACCTAAAAACCAAGGGTGTCCCTCTATCTCTACGGTCTCTATAAGACCATTAGATTCTCCAGTGACTATCATTCCTGCTTGTTCTAGTTGTTCACGGTACGCCGGATTTGCTTCATAGCGATGGCGATGTCTTTCGTTGATGGTTGTAGCACCATCATAGGCTTCTCTTAAAAGAGAACCCGCTTTGGTATCACATGGGTATTCACCTAGACGAAGGGTTCCGCCCATTGGTGAAGTATGTGTGCGTAGTTGCATCCCTCCACTTTGGTCTAAAAAGTTGTCTATGAGATATATCATAGGGTGGGGTGTGTTTTCATCAAACTCTATCGAGTTAGCGCCCTCTAGTCCTAAGACATTTCTAGCATACTCTACTAAAGTCAGTTGCATACCAAGGCAGATACCAAGATAGGGGACATTGTTTATTCGAGCGTACTCTATTGCTTTTATCTTACCCTCAACGCCACGGTTACCAAAGCCACCAGCGACTAAAACGCTATCGCAATCAGCTAGGAGTGCCTCAGCACCTTTTTCTTCTATCTCTTCACTATCGACCCAGTTTATCTCAACCCTAGTATCAAGGTGTGCACCACAATGGATGAGGGACTCTGTTAAAGACTTGTAGGCCTCTTTGAGCTCAAGGTATTTACCTACAAAACCTACGACAGTTTTATCTTTTGGTTGGACTATTTTTTTGACTAAAGTATCCCACTTGTCCATATCGGGATTTAATTCACCAAGCTCTAGCTCTTTTGCTATTGGCTTAAGTATGTTTTGTCGTAAAAAAGTTACAGGTATATCATAAATAGTCTTAGCATCAAGTGCTTCTATGACGCTGTCTTGTGCAACATCACAACTCATAGCGAGTTTTTTCTTAAATGTTTTTGGGAGTGCATTTTCGCTTCTAGCTATTATCATTTGAGGGGTGATACCGATGCGGCGTAGCTCTTGGACTGAGTGTTGTGTTGGTTTGGACTTCATCTCACCAGCAGCTTTTATGTAAGGGATGAGAGTAACATGGATGAAAAAAGTACCAGCAACTTCTTCATCATACTTCATTTGGCGGATAGCCTCCATAAAAGGAAGACCTTCGATATCGCCAACGGTCCCACCAAGTTCTACAACCAAGATGTCGTGACCCTCTCCTGCAAGTTTGATACGATTGACTATCTCTCCAACGATATGAGGAATAACCTGTATAGTTTGACCAAGGTAACCACCAGCACGTTCACGCTCTATCACGCTTGAGTAAACTTGACCGGTTGTAAAGTTAGAAGATTTTAAATAAGAACTATCAAGGAAACGCTCGTAGTTTCCGATGTCTAAGTCAGTCTCAGCACCATCTTTTGTCACAAAAACTTCGCCATGTTCTAAGGGGGACATCGTTCCAGGGTCTACGTTAATGTATGGATCAATTTTTAACATTCCTATGTTCAATCCAGAGTGTTTTAAAAGAGTACCAACACTAGCTGCTGTAATACCTTTTCCTAAAGAACTTAAAACCCCACCGGTCACAAAAATGTATTTAGTCATGCAAATCTCCATAGTTAATTATGGAAGGAATTATATACAAAAGGCACTTAAAAGTAGCCCTTTTGATTGAACTAAACTGAATATACTTTATTTCTGCCATTTTCTTTAGCCTGATAAAGATTGATGTCAGCATCTAAAATTATTTTCTCTATGGAGAGGTTGTTATCAAACATAGACTGAGAAACACCTATGCTTATTGTCATAAGAATCTCTAAACTCTCTACTAAATTTACTGTTTCTCATGACTTCCCTTATTCATATAATTTTAACTTATAGTTTTCCTTAAGAAGAGTATATTTGGGTATAATCCATTAAAAAATAGAGTTTATAATGGATAATGCACTTTTAATAATTGTTTCTGCCTTGGGGATATCATCAGTTTTAAATATTATATTAAAAAAACTGGGAATATCTCAGATTATTGGTTATATTTTTACGGGGACTATCTTAGTATATAGTTTTGATTTAGGTAATATAAAACTTTCCTCAACCCTCGAGCATATAGGTGAATTTGGTATAGTTTTTTTAATGTTTACCATAGGACTTGAAATTTCACTCTCAAAGATGAACTCTATGAAAGCAGAAATTTTTGGCAATGGATTTTTGCAGGCTACACTTACAGCAATAGCTATTTTGAGTATAGCTATGTATGGGTTTGATTTAGATTTTAAGTCCTCCCTTATTATTGCAACAGCCTTTGCCCTCTCATCAACTGCAGTGGTGCTGAGTTATCTGAAGTCTTCAAAAGAGATATATACCCCCTATGGTCAACGTGCCACAGGAATTTTAATTTTTCAAGATATCGCAGTCATTCCTTTACTAATATTTTTAGGTTTTATGACAAATGAAGGGCATGAATCTGTTTGGGTGATTTTCAGAGATACAGCGATAAGTGCAGTGGTTGTTGTGGGTTTACTGTTTGTAGTTGGAAAGCGAGTTATGACATGGATGTTACACTTTTCTGCCTCAAGTGATGTGGATGAGCTTTTTATGGGTAGCGTTTTGTTTATCGTTATCAGTGCATCTCTCTTAGCATCATACTTTGGCTTTACCTACTCTCTAGGCGCTTTTGTTGCAGGGATGATTATCGCAGAGACAAAGTATCATCATAAGGTTGAGTATGATATAGCGCCGTTTAAAGATATTTTATTGGGTACTTTTTTTATCATCGTTGGAATGAAGATAGATGTAGGTTATTTCTTGGATCACTTGACAATTATAATAGGTATATTTTTACTTGTTTTGATTTTAAAAACTATCATTACATATCTTGTTGTAAAAGTTACATCTGGGCATGGAACTTCGCTTAAAACAGCTCTTTCTATCTCTCAAGTTGGAGAATTTTCTTTTGTCATCTTTGCTATAGCTAGTGTAGGAGGTCTTCTTGAAAAAGATTTAGAGTCCTTACTTATTCTCATTGTGATTCTTTCTATGATGGTGACCCCATTTTTTATATCACGCATCACTAGTTTCGTTGATTCTTTCATAGAAGATGAGTTTATCCATGTTGAAAACACCTCTTTTGATGGGCGCGAAAACCATGTAGTGGTATGTGGGTATTCGGTAGTTGGAAAGTTTGTAACAGCACACTTAGATGAAATAGATGCACCCTATATTATCATAGATAATTCCCCTAAACATGTTCAAGAAGCTATGGCTGAAGACAAAGAAGTCTATCTTGGAGATATGTCAAAAATATCTATCATCGAAGCACTCAATGTTAAAAAAGCAGCCGCTGTCATAGTCACACTCGATAACCTTGAAAAAAAGCGCCTTATATGTGAGGCTGTATTGAAGCATACAAAAGATGTAAACTTGATAGTAAAAGTAGTTTCACTTGAAGAAAAAGAAGCCTTAAGTGACTTAGATATTACAGTGATTGTTGATGGGAAATTAGAGATAGGAAGAATACTAGTTGAGAGGATGATAACCTGCCAGCTTAATTATTCTTAGTGAGTAATTTTATCTCAAAAATTTATTTTTGTAGCTTTAGGGGGTTGTAGATATAAACTAGTTTCCTCTAGAGCCTGGTTTTATAGCTTCGCTTCCATCTTTACAAAGGGGACAAGCATCAGGCGCATACATCTCAAATGTAAAATCTTCTAAGGCAAAAAATGGAATATTTTGAGGGAGCTTACAGTTGTCTTTTGTGCTTATGTTAGCGTTCTCGCGTTTACAAAAACCGCGATTAGCAAGTGCAGCTACACCAATAATTTTTCCGCCTAAAGACTCTACAACATGAGCAGCTTCCATGGCGCTTCCTCCTGTTGTGATGATGTCTTCACACATGAGGACACGTTCACCCTCTTTGACTTCAAAGCCACGACGAATATTCATCACGCCATCAACTCTTTCAGCAAAGATAGAACGAACATCAAGAGCAGTTGCAAGTGCAAACCCAGCTATGAGTCCACCAAGAGCAGGGGCGCATACAGTATCAACTTTAAGACCGCTTTCTTTGATTTGTTTTGCTAGTGCATCTGCTAAAGTTTTTGCAACCTTAGGGTCTTCAAGAACTTTGGCCGACTGCAGGTAAAACTGTGAATGGTTACCAGAACTTAGTTTAAAATGACCCTCTAAAAGAGCATCAGCATCCATATAGATTTTTTTAATATCCATTAGACTTTTAACACCTCTATCTCTTTTGCCTTAGCATCATCGTCAATCATAGTTATAAATTTATCAGTAGTTTTTTGAATCTTATCTTGTGCAGATTTAGAATCATCTTCTGTAATCTCTTTATCTTTTTCAAGCTTTTTTATAGCATCATTAGATTTTTTTCTATCGTTTCGGATTGAAACTTTAGCATCTTCAACCATAGTTTTCATCTGCTTCACAGTTTCTTGACGTTGTTCAGATGTCATAGGTGGAAAAAATAACTTGATGAAATCACCATCATTATTAGGATTTACACCTATGTTTGCAGCAGCTATAGCGCTCTCAATATCTCCTAAAAGATTTTTCTCCCAAGGGTTGATAGTTATCGTTGTTGCATCAGTTGCAATAACGGAACCAACTTGATCTAGTGGAGTAGCTGTACCGTAATAGTCGATTCGTACATTGTCTAAAACTGTAGTCGTAACTTTACCAGTACGAAGAGTTTTGAAATCACGGTGCATATGCTCAACACTGCCTTGCATTTTTTCTTCACATTCGTTATAAATTTCTTCTAACATAAAAATCTCCTATTTTAAATTATTTAGCTGGTGTTTGAGAAGGTGTAGTAGTTGCTTCTGGTGCAACTACATTTGTAGTATCAAGAATATTGTCTACTACAGATTCGCTCTTTGCTGAAGAGTAAAGGTATCCCAATGAAATTGTATTTACTATAAACAAAAAACCAATTAAAAAAGTAGTTTTTGCTAAAAAAGCATTTGGTCCTTTAGCACCAAAAACAGACTCGTTTGAGCCACTGTACGCGCCAAGACCAATGCTTGAGCTCTTTTGTAAAAGTACTGCAATCACTAAGATTACTACAAGTACTATTTGAACGATTAATAATAAATCAGTTGTCATTTTAAAAATTCCTGTGTAGTCATAAAACAATGCGTATGACCGTGGTTAAAGTTGCGAATTATATCTAAAAAAACCTTTAATACAAAATAGGGTATAATTTCTCATTGTCATTCTCAGCTTGACTGGGAACCTAAGGGGATACATGAATTTAAAAAACACTATGTTTATACTTGTCATTGTTGTTTTTTTACTTCAAATGATCGTTTTAAAACAAGATGCTAAACTAGATGAAAAAATTAGCCGAGACGATTCTTCAAAACCTATAATCGCTCTCAGTAGTTTTCCTCTCTATGATATAGCGAAAAATATAGCTCAAGATAAGCTGATAACCTATATGATACTTCCTGTTGGCGTAGATATTCATAGCTTTGAACCAAATCCTAAAGATATGGTAAAACTTCATCGTAGCTCCTTAGTTATCTATAGTGGAGCATCTCTTGAGCCTTGGATAGCAAACTGGCATTTTAAAAACAAAAGTATAGACATGAGTAAGTATGTTGACTTAATGAGGCTAGATAAACACGAACATGAACATAATCACGGGGCATATGATCCTCACTACTGGCTTAGCATCGCAAACATGAAAAAAGCTACCTTAGAGATTACGAAGCAGATAATAGCCTTAGATATTGAAAATGAAGCTTTTTATTTAACAAATCAAAAACGATACATTGAAAAATTAGATGCCTTAGATAGACTCTATAAAAAAAGTCTACTAACCTGCAGAAAGAAAGAGATTTTAACAAATCATGATGCCTTTTCGTATTTAGCGAGAAGTTATGATTTTAAGATTGTTTCTTTAAGTTCTATTTCCCCAGATTCTGAGGCCGATGCTAAACATATAATTAAGTTAATCAATCATATAAAAGAGCATAATGTTTCTACTATATTTTATGAAAGCTTTGCATCTTCTCAAGCTATAAAGACTATTGCAAAAGAGTCTTCTGTAAAAGTAGAACAACTACAGCCCCTAGCGAACATAACGGCAGATGAAGCAAAACAAAATCTCTCTTATGAAGATATAATGAAAGCAAACTTAGTAAAACTTATTGATGCTATGGAGTGTAGATGAAGTTTCACGTTCCAATCTTTGAAGTAAAGAATCTCAACTTTGATGTTGGAACTCAAAGGATACTCTCAAATATCTCTCTTGAGATTTTAAAAGGTGAGTTTATCGCTATTATAGGTCCAAATGGTGGTGGAAAAACGACTCTCATTCGTATGCTTTTGGGTCTTGATAAACCAACAAGTGGCGAGATAATGATCTATGGTAAAAAACTCAATCGTTTTAAAAAATGGGATAAAATAGGTTTTGTTCCACAACGTGCATCTCATGTAGATAGTAACTTTCCAGCTACAGTTCAAGATATCGTAAACATGGGTCGCACTTCAAAGCGTGGACTTTTTTCATCTATGAGTACGCACGATAAAGAGCTTGTAAATGATGCAATGATTAAGATGGATGTGCTTAACCTAAAAGATAAAATGATAGGTACCCTCTCAGGTGGACAACGCCAACGTGTTATGATTGCTCGTGCCTTAGCATCATCACCAGAAATTCTTATCCTAGATGAGCCAAACACAGGGGTAGATGTAGTTTCACAAAATAGATTTTATGCCTTACTTCGCTCGCTCAATAAAGATGAAAACATAACTATAGTTTTTATCACTCACGATATAGGTGTTATTGCTGATGATATAGCAAGACTTTTTACGATAAATCAAAAAATTACTATCTGCAATAACCCAAAACAAACTCTCTCCTGTGAAGATATGAGTTTACTCTATGGATTTGATGCCCATCTTATCCATAACCATAAGCATGACCACTAAGGATTTATGAAATGACAGAGATGATATCTCCAATAAAGAGTACTAAATGTACTTTTCATTTGAGTAACACTTAATAAATAAAAAATGGAAGGAATAAAATGACTGAAATGCTCTCTTACGAGTTCATGCAAAACGCTTTTATAGCTGGTTTTATTATAGCAATCTTAGCATCAGTAAGCGGTACATTTGTAGTCTTGCGTAGATACTCTATGATCAGTGAAACCTTAGCGCACTCAGCCTTGGTTGGAGTGGCAGTTGGTCTTGTCTCTGGATATAATCCACTATGGGTAGCAGTGGTAGTTGCACTACTAAGTGCTTGGCTTATAGAGTATTTGAGAAGTTCTTTTGCCCTCTATTCGGATGCAGTTTTAGCTATCTTGCTTTCAGGTTCTCTCGCTTTAGCAGTTATAATTGTCTCCTTAGGTGGGGCTTTTAACAATTCTCTTTTTTCCTATCTCTTTGGTTCTATTCTTTCAGTAAGCAAAGAAGATGTTATTGTTATAGTAGTTGTAGGGAGTGCCTCGCTTGCTTTATTGTTAGCATATTCAAAAGAGTTGTACTTTATAGCCTATGATGAAGAGGTAGCTCAAACGAGTGGGATACAAGTAAAGCTCTTAAACTTTATCCTGGTGAGTGTTGTCGCTGTTATTATCGCCTTATCTATTCGTGTAGTCGGTAGTCTTCTTATCGGGGCACTTATGGTTATCCCAACAGTATCTGCGTTACAGTTCAAGCAAGGTTTTAAAAACACAACTTTACTTGCCTTGTCTTTTGCCCTTGTGAGCGTAGCCTTTGGAATGACACTCTCGTATGAGTACTCGCTCCCATCAGGAGCTACTATAGTTCTTTGTGTCTTGATGCTATTTGTCATTTCGCTAGTGCTAAACAACTCCAAACGTTAATCATGAATGTAGATACAGAGTTTTCAAACCATGCCAATACCTATGGTACCTATAATATCATTCAAGATAAAGTGATTCAACATCTTTTATCTAAAGTAAATACTGAGCCTAAAAATATTTTAGATTTGGGTTGTGGCGATGGCTCTCTTTGTAAAAAGATAGACTGGGATTATCACTCTTTTACAGGTGTAGATTTTGCTAAAGGTATGTTGGAACTACATCCAAAATCAGAAAATATAGAGTGCATATACGGAGATTTTAACAATCAAGAACTCTTTAATAATCTTTATACAAATAATTATGATTTTATCTTTTCATCTTCAGCTCTTCAGTGGGCATATGATTTAGAGAGGGTTTTTAAAAATATTAAAGCTTTTAATTTGCCCATCGCCTTAGCAATTTTTACTTCAAATACTTTCAAAACGATTAATAAGACAGCAAAGATTAACTCCATTTTAAAAAGTGCAGATATGGTCGAAGCGTTAGCAAAGAAGTATTTTGATGTAAATATTGAAGTGCTTACTTATAAACTGGAGTTTAACTCAACAAAAGAGATGTTTACATATATTAAGAAAAGTGGAGTGAGTGGTTCTAGAAAAATTCTTTCATTTAAACAAACAAAAGAGTTGATGAAAAACTATCCTCTTAACTACTTGGAGTTCGAAGTAAGTTTTATAACCTCTTTTTCTAAGTCATAAAGTTCATAACGTATATGTTTGAACTTTTCACTATCTTTAGCATCATAAAGTTTAAATAACTCCTCTAAAACTCTTGAACTCTCTTGAGCACGTTTAAAGTTTGCGATAATGATACTTTTTAAGTCCGTGCGATTGAGTTCGCTCTCACTTGTAGGTCGAAGTACATCATTAATGCTATCTCGATGCTTGAGCAGGGCATCAATATTTTCATACCTAGATAAGTGACGAAGATTTTTGAGTTTTTTTGAGAGTTCTTTATTGTTGTGTAGATAACGCATAAGGTCCTCTACAACGCGTACGCCCTCTTTGAGACGGTTTAAGTTAGCATCTATCACCCGATATAGTTCGGGTGAAAGGTTCTCTCTAGTCATCGCCACCAAAGATACCAAAGAGTTGAAGAAGTGCAGTAAAAATATTTAAAAAGTCTAAGTAAAGAGCAATAGCTCCGTCAATAGGTGTTTCATACATACCACGCATAATGTTTTGCGTATCATAGATAACTAAGATGCTAAATAAAAATACAACAGCAGCTGAGATTCCAACAGCTAACAGTGGGCTTCCCATAAACATATTTACTATAGAAAAACCAATAACTACAAAAAGAGCTATCATTAAAGGTTTGCCGTAAGATGTAAAGTCTTTCGTTGTTTTAATAGCAAAAAAACTCATGCTAGCAAATACAACAGAGGTCATAGCAAAGGCATTCCCGATGATGGTCCCACCACCACTCATGCCAAGTGTTTGTGCAAGCAATGGTGCAAGCATAAGTCCAGTCATAAAGACAAAGCCAAACATAACCATAAGGTTGATACCTGGTTTATGCTTTACAAAGTGTAAACCTATAAGTAAACCAATCTCTAGTAAAAATAGAGGTAAAAACATACCCTGAATTGCTCCAGCCATAGGAACACCAACATAAGCACCAACTGCACCAGCCATCATAGAAGCTGCAAAGAGTTTATATGTTTCTTTTACAAAAGATATTATTTGCGTATCGCTACGAGTGTTTGTGTTATATGCATAAGAGTTGTTTCCTCTTGCATAGTCGCGATCATATAGTCCCATAATTTATTCCTTATATATAATTGTTAAAAGTATTTTACATATAAAGAGTAAATGCAAGGAAACAATTCTAATAAATAAGAAAATATGATAAGTAAATAAACATTAACTAAAGAATTTATAAATTTCTTGGCAAATGTATTGACATCAAAGTTTCTTTTTCCTATAATTCCCATCCACAAACACAGAGACCTAATGTTTAGGCTTCACAGAGACTTCTGATAAGAGGTTGAAAAAGATGTTTGAGATCATTGAAAACTAAGCAAGTAAATAGATAAGACAACTAACGA
>JALSLR010000007.1 GCA_026988245.1 Sulfurimonas sp. | reverse complement strand
AAAGATTTCAGTGAATGTATCTTCAAACTTTTCTAATTCTGTTACAGCAACACGTCAAAATGGTAATGAAGATGTACTAGCGCAAACAAAAAGCGAGGTTGTGTCGCAGGCTAAAGATATAGAGTATAGTGATGTTAAAGTTCAAGAAAGCGTAAAAGATGGTGATCAGTGGGTATTGCTTGTTCAGGTGGACAGAAGTATACTCACAGCTACATATGAGCGAAAGCTTAATAAAATAGATACAAAATTGCAAACACAATGGAAGTTTTTTCAAAAGGCAGGTGTTTTTGAAAAACTAAAATTATCAGTTGATATCAATGCTCTTTTAAAACAAACAGATGCTATCTTTCCTATCCTGCATGCTATGAGTCCTACTTATGATGATGCTAAGTACACACAAAGATATACGGAATATACAAGAGTGATGCAAGAGGCAAAGAATGAGTTAGTGTTTAAAATAGTATCAGATGCCAACTCTGAACCTTTAGCATCATTGATAACTACAAAGTTAAGTGCTCAAAATGCTACCTTTAACTCTCTTAAATATAATGTCCTCATTAGTATCACTACTAAGGCTAAAAAAAGAGTTTATAAGTCTACAAATGCAAAATTTGCAGGTCTAACCTTTGCTTTAAGAAAGACAACCATCAAAGCGACAGATAAAAATGGCAATGTGGTCTCCAACACAGTTTACAAAACAAAAGAGGGATCTAGTGATGGCTTTGAAGATGCTATAGCAAGAACAGCAAAGTATGAAAAGAAAATAAATGAATTAGGAATTATAAAGTTTATCACAGGTAACTAGCCTTTTTATGTATAAACAACCTCAGATATATCTCTTAACATCCATGATGCTAAGAGATGAAAACTATTTCAAAAAAAATATAATAGACAATCTTTCAAATAACTACTATTGGAGTGAAGACTGGTCTGCAGAGTTTTATATGGAACTTGCAAAAAAAGGTTTTATATCTACAAGCTACGATACTAAGGGTGGTTTAGTTCTTCTTCCAGAACTTCAGTATGAGTATGCAATACTTGATTTTAATGAACTGCATATATCTAGGAAAGTAAAAACACTCCTCCAAAAAAACAACTATATATTCCATAGAGATACTCACTTTGAAGAGATTATGATTGCTATAACACTAGCGCATAAAGATAATTGGCTTAAAGGTGAATACAGTGAGCTTATGAAACAACTTTATAGTGCTGATGCTAAGAGTGGTTTTAAGTTAACTTGTTTTAGCATCACAGATAAAGAGACTCAAAAACTTATCGCTGGTGAGATAGGCTACATCATTGGTGAAACCTATACAAGTTTAAGCGGATTTAGTTCAAGAGAGAAACAGTACAATAATTATGGAACATTACAGTTGGTCTTACTTGGGAAGTATTTAGAAAAAAATAATTTTGCTTTTTGGAATCTAGGACATCCTCATATGGAATATAAGAAAAAATTAGGCGCCAAAATCTATACTAGAAGTGAGTTTTTAGCAAGATGGCAGGGGGCATCTCTTTTACCAATCATTAACCCCGCTTAGCTATACTTTTTTTATTAAATTAAAACAATAGGTATGTTTATGAGTAAAATAGCACAGATTAAAAAAGAGGTATCTAAGGTAGTTGTAGGTCAAGAAAGAATGGTTGATTCTCTTCTTATAGCACTGTTATGTGAAGGACATATCCTTATCGAAGGTGTCCCTGGACTTGCAAAAACAACAACAGTTAACGCACTTGCATCATCACTAGGTCTTAACTTTAAGCGTGCACAATTTACTCCGGACTTACTCCCATCAGATATATTAGGGGCTGAGATATATGACCCCAAGAGTAATGAGTTTAAGATTAAAAAAGGTCCAATTTTTACAAACCTTTTACTTGCCGATGAGATTAACCGTGCCCCTGCAAAAGTTCAATCTGCACTTTTGGAAGTGATGCAAGAAAAACAAGTAACCCTAGGTGATACTACCTTTCAAATAGAAGCACCATTTTTTGTCATGGCTACACAAAATCCTGTAGAACAAGAGGGTGTATACCAACTTCCAGAAGCACAGCTTGACCGTTTTATGCTAAAGATAGTAGTAGATTATAATACCAAAGAAGAAGAGCTAGAGATAGCTAGACGTATATCAAGTGGTAATTATGAAGCAGTTCAAGCAGTTGCTAACTTAGAGGATTTAAATGAGATTAAAAAAGCCATTGCTGCTGTGCATGTAGATGCAGAGGTTGAAGCCTATATGATAGAACTCGTTAATGCTACAAGAAATCCTAGTGAGTATGGACTTGATTCTATCAAAGACTATATTCAGTTTGGAGCTTCCCCTCGTGTGAGTATAGATATGTTTAAAGCAGTTAAAGCGATGGCACATATGCGAGGAAAAGATTTTGTAACACCTGTAGATGTAGCCTACATTGCAAAAGAGTTGATGCGTCACCGTATAGTACTGACCTATGAAGCAGAGGCTGAGGGCATTACAACAGATGAAATTATTCAGAGTGTTTTAGAAAGTGTAGTTATTCCTTAAAATGAAACCTATATTTCAAGAGAGAGTTTTACAAAGCTATATAGATAATCAAGACGAAAAACTTATAGCTTCAAGATGGGAAAAATTTCAAAATTTTAAAGATAAAATATTTTCCATCAAAAAGATGAAAGAAGAGAAATATCAAGATGGCTTTTTAACAGATATATTTGTTGAATGTTTAGGTTATACAATAGATACCCAAAACCCAAAAAACTACAACCTTGAAAGAGAAAGAAAAAATGAAAGCGATAGCAAAAAAGTTGATGGTGCTATAACTGTAGATGAAAATGTAGTTGGATACATAGAACTTAAAGGGCAAGATACAAAGGATTTAGAAAAAACACCAAAAGATGGACTAAGCCCTGTTGATCAAGCATTTAGATATATGTATTCAAATAGTAGTGAATTTGGAAAATATGTCATAGTTTCTAACTTTGATGAGTTAAGATTTTATATAAAAGATAAAATGAAGTATGAGAATTTTTCACTATTTAATTTAAGCGAAAAAGAGTTTAAAAAACTTCATACTATTCTTAGTTTCGAGAGTATTAAAATAGATTTACCACTTGAAATAAAAGAAAAATCTGTAACATTTGAAGTAGATATATCAAATAAATTTTATAAAGATTATGTAAAGTTTAGAACAGAACTTTTTGAAAATATATTAGAAAAAAATCAAAATCAAAATAAATTAGAACTTTTAAATTTAACGCAAAAACTTATAGATAGAATTGTATTTATCCTCTTTGCAGAAGATACAACACTCTTGCCTTTAAATACAATATACACAATTATAAAAAATCACAAAGAGCATAATTTTGAAGACAAATCATTATATAAATTTTATCAAATATATTTCAACGCTATAAATAATGGAAGTACAAACTTAAATATTAACAAATACAATGGTGGACTTTTTGCTCAAGATACAAGACTAGATGAACTTATAATAGATGATGCTGTATTACACGAACAAGCAAAAATACTTAGTGCATATAACTTTGGTAGTGATATATCTGTTAATATTTTAGGGCATATATTTGAGCAGTCTATATCTGACTTAGAAGAACTCACCGCGCAAATAAATGAAGATAGTTTTGATAAAAAAGATTCTAAAAGAAAAAAAGATGGGATATTTTACACTCCAGCTTACATAACTAGCTACATAGTTGAGAACACATTAGGCAAGATGTGTAGGGATAAGAGAGAAGAGTTAAACCTGCTACATGTAGAAACCTTAGCATCAGGCAAAAAACCAACAAAAAAAATAACAAAACAGAAGAAAGATTTAACACTTTACAAAGAGTGGATAACAAATCTGAAGATTTTAGACCCTGCCTGTGGAAGTGGTGCTTTTTTAAATCAAGCACTAGAATTTTTACTGCAAGAGCATAAAAATATACAGAATGATTTTCAAAAACTAGGCGACATACTTAGTAGCTATGAAATAGATAAAACTATACTAGAAAACAATCTTTACGGTGTAGATATAAATGAAAGTGCCGTAGAGATAGCAAAACTTAGTTTATGGCTAAAAACTGCTAATAATAAACGACCTCTTACAAAGCTAGCAAATAAAATCAAATGTGGAAATAGTTTGATAGATGATAAAAGTGTTGTTGAAAATGCTTTTGTATGGGAAAAGGAGTTTCCTGAGGTTTTTGAAAATGGTGGATTTGATGTTGTTATTGGGAATCCGCCTTGGGGTGCAGATATTTCAGCGGAGCATTTAGAATATTTAAAAAATAAATATCCATTGTTTAGTTCAAAAACTAATGATAGTTATTTGTTTTTTACATTCCTATCACTAAACATTTTAAAAGAAAATGGTATGTTTGGATTTATAATACCTAATTCATGGATGCTTATAAATACTGCAAAAGATATTCGTTCAGAACTTTTAGAATATGATATATTAAATATTATTGACTATGGTGATGGAGTTTTTGAAAATGTAACTGCTGAAAGTTCAACTTTAATTATAAGAAATAGAATTGATAATTTAGAAAGCGTAAGAGTTAAAAAATTAAAAAACAATATAGAGCTTTTTACTTATAATATTAATAAAAAAAATTGGCTTAAAGACGCATATAAAAGAATTATTTTAGAAAAAAATAATGAAATTTATAATTTTATTTTAAAAATTAAAGAGAATTCTATCTACTTTAATGAAATAGCAGAAATAATTTGGGGTATTAAACCATATCAAGTAGGGCATGGAACACCTAAACAAACAAAAGAAATGCTAAAAGATAGAATTTATCATTCAGAAATTAAAATAGACTCTACATACAAACCCTTACTTGTTGGAAGTAATATTAATAAGTATAGTTTATATTTTAATAATAATCTATTTATTAAGTATGGTAATAATTTAATGTATCCATCAAATGAAAATAAGATGATAAATGCAAAATTATTAATGAGACAAACTAGTGATAAGTTAAGAGTAGTATATGATGATAAATCATATTATTGTCAAAATTCAATCTTTATTATAACTTCTAGTAAAATTAATTTATTATATCTGAATGTTTTACTTAATTCAAAATTATTAAACTTTTTATATACAATGGATAATCCTCAAAAAGGTAAAACATTTGCCGAGATTAAGCCAAGTGTAGTAAAAGAATTACCCATTATAAATATTACTAATGAATTACAGATGCCATATATAGAAAAAGCAAAAATAATGCTAGAATTAACAAAAAACCTCCAAGAAACAAAACAAAACTTCATAACAGATTTAGAGCTAGAAAAAGTACCTAAAAAACTTCAAAACTTTGAAAACCTAAGTTTTGAAGAGTTTATAAAAGAGTTAAAAAAAGCTAAAAAACTAAAGTTTGAAACTAAGCTACAAGAGAGAGAGCTCAAAGATGAATGGAGAGGACTTTTTGAAAAAGACACAAAAGAAATATTAGAATTAAAATCACAAATAGATAAAACAGATAAAGAGATAGACAAGATGGTTTATGAGCTTTATGGCTTGAGTGATGAAGAGATAAATTTAGTTGAGGGTGCATTGTGAGTAAATTAAGAAATACAAAATTTTAGATATACAAAAATATAATAACTTCAAGGAGAATACAAAATGCAAATAGATACAAAGCTAACAGAAGATGAGCTTATACAGCAGATAGGAAATAACGCAATAAGAGAAGCTCAAAGAAAAAGTCTTGAAAATGGTATTCCAAATGTATATAGTAAAAATGGGGTTGTATATTATCAGCTTCCTGATGGCACTATCACTATGCAAGATCCTTTTACAAGTGGTGAGTTAAAAGAAAGACTTGCAATGTTGGCTGGATAGATAAAGTGAGCAAACTACAAAAAATCTTAGTTCGTGCAAGACGTCAAGTCTTTAGCGAGATGGTTGGTAACAACCCCTCTATCTTTCATGGTGAGGGTTATGACTTCATAGAGTTACGTGAGTATCAACATGGTGATGATATTCGTCATATTGATTGGAATATTACAGCGAAGATGCAAAAACCCTTCATTAAGATTTTTCGTGAAGAGCGTGAGCTTAATGTTGTGTTAGTCTCCGTCCTTAATGGAAGTGTTCATTTTGGAAGTGAAAAGTTTAAGCAAGAGACTATTGCAGATGTTTCAGCACTGTTAGGTTTTTCAACTATCAAAAATGGAGATTTGTTGAGCTCATATATTTTTACTGATAGAATGGTTTCTCATACAAAACCAAGTAAAAAGGTACACCATGTTCAAACTATCACAAAAGATATCTTAGAGTTTAATGCACTCAATGAGAAGGTTGACTTTAAAGTTCTAGCTGATACATTATACAAGAGACTTAAAAGAAAATCTCTTGTGCTTATAGTTGGTGATTTTTTTGAGATTCCTGATTTTCGTTTACTTGCTAAAAAGCATGAAGTTGTATGTGTAGTAGTTCGAGATAGACTTGAAGAGGAACCACCACAAATGGGTTTTGCATCTTTAGTTGATCCTGAGAGTGGAGCTATGCTTGAAGGCGATTTTAACAGTTCTAGTGTAGAGGCATATGCAAAAAAAGTTCACGCACATGACCATGCCCTTTTTGAAGCTTTTCGTAAGTATCAAGTAAGATTTACCAAAGTGTATACAGATGATATGCCAGGTGTAAAACTAAGAAGATTATTTGAGGGAAGATAGATGAAAGAGTTAGAACAAAATTATGATATTCCTCTTCATGATATTAAAACAATTGTAGAGGTTCCAGAGTATTCTTTATACTACCTTATTGGGATAACTATAGTGAGTATCGTTGTTTTAGCAACACTAGCATACTTAATATATAAATATATCCAAAAAAGAAATGCTTACAACCAAAGAAAAGAATACTATAAACTACTTCACTCTATCGACCTAGACGATACAAAAAATGCTGCTTACAGTATAAGTAAATATGGTGCAATTTTCAAGGATGATGGGGAACGACATAGTGGAATGTACGCTAATATCACAGATAGATTAGAACAGTACAAGTATAAAAAAGATGTAGAAAAGTTTGACACACAAACCTTAGGATATATAGAACTTTTTAAAGGTATGATTGATGTTTGATGACATCTACTTTGAGTTTCCTAGTGTAGCTTTGTTTCTATTGTTTTTTATACTTTGTGCAAATGTATGCAAGATGAAGTTACCATCTATCTATTTTCCACATACTGCACAGTTTATGAACAAATCAGTAGGTGCGTCGAAACTACTTTCATTTTTGAAGTGGCTTAGCATCATGATGCTCATAGTTGCACTTATGTCTCCAGTAAAAGATGAACCTTATGAGTTAGAACCTAAGCATGGTTATGAAATAGCGCTTATTTTAGATGCATCTCAGTCTATGCAAGCAAAAGGATTTGATCGCTCCTCTATGAGCTCTACCCGTTTTGATGTCGTAAAAAAAATAGTGGCAGATTTTATTTCGCATAGAAAAAATGACAACATGGGGCTTGTAGTTTTTGGAGCATACTCTTTCATCGCTTCCCCTCTAACGTATGATGTAAATATTTTAAAAGGGATAGTGTCAAATCTTTACATTGGGATGGCTGGAAAATATACAGCCTTGTATGAGTCGCTTGCTCAGGCTGTTAACTTACTCAAGATGAGTAAGTCAAAGACGAAAATAGCCATTCTTTTAACGGATGGGTTTAATACGCCTGATAATAGATTTCCTTTTGATGTAGCCATAGATATGGCTATAAAAGAAAATATAAAAGTCTACCCAATAGGGATAGGTCGACCCAACGAATATAATCGTCAAATACTCACTAAAATAGCTCAAAAAACTGGTGGTGTAGCCTTTGGAGCCTCAAGTGCAAATGAGCTCAGTGAAGTCTATGCAAAGATAAATGAACTTGAAAAATCAGAGATTAAAAATGAGGTATTTTCCTACTTAAAGTATTATTATATGTTTCCACTTTTTATCTCGTTTTTTTCTTTAATGTTTTATGTTTATTTGAGAAACAAAAGAGGGTATAACTGATGACTTTTTTACATCCTGAATTTTTATACTATATGTTACCTGTCCTTATAATCCTCTTTGTCTTGCTACTGACGCAAAAAGAAGCTAATGCAGACTACTTTTCAAAAGAGGTTATGGATAAACTTCGTGTAAGTGCAAACTCTTTAACGCTTAAAGCAAGAAATGCTTTGTTCTTTTTCATAGGTGTCTTTATGATTATTGCGCTTGCACAACCAGTCTTAAAAGATGGAAAGATAGAGGTAAAGGCAAAAAGTGCTGACATTACCATAGCTTTAGATATCTCGGACTCTATGCTTGCTGAAGATGTATACCCAAATCGACTTGCCATGGCAAAACAAAAAGCCTTGACTCTTTTAGCAGACGCTCCAAATGAACGCATAGGTGTTGTCGCTTTTGCTAAAAATAGTTACCTTGTTTCCCCCTTGAGTTTTGACACAGGGGCAGTTTCCTTTTTACTCTCAAAGCTTGATACTAGTAGCATCACACAAAAGGGAACAGACTTTATAACTATGCTTGAAACAGTTGCAAAAAGTGAAGTAAAGTCAGATAAAAAGTACCTCCTAGTCTTAAGTGATGGTGGCGATAAGGAAGATTTTACCAAAGAGATCGCATTTGCTAAAGAGGAGGGCATCATTGTGTTCGTCTTGGGTGTTGGTACACTACAAGGTGCACCTATAAAGCAAGAAGATGGTTCTTTTATCAAGTATAATGGTGAGATTATCATCTCAAAACTCAATGAAAATGTTTCAGATTTAGCAACTGCAACTGGGGGTGTGTATATTCAAAGTACTACCTCAAATAAAGATATAAAAGCAATGCTCCATGAGATAGTAAGTTCAAGTGAACAAAAAGAGTTACGAAGCCAAGAGGTGCAAAAGTATGTAGCTTTATTTTATTATCCTATCATCTTAGCGATGCTCCTTTTGCTAATAGCCTTGAGTTCTTTAGATTTAAGGGGAAAACATAGTCTCCAAGCATCAGTATTTTTACTCTTTGCTTTAGTGTTGAGTAACGCCCCCTTAGAAGCAGGTATATTTGATTTTAAAAAACTTGATGATGCGAAGAACTATTATGATGCTAAGAACTATAATAGTTCTGCAAAGATTTATGAAAACTATGCAAAACAAACAAAAAATGGGCAGGCTTACTATAATGCAGGAAATGCTTACTATAAAGAGAAGAAATATTTAGAAGCGATAAGTGCGTATTCAAAAGCAAGATTTGACTCCAAAGAGATGCGCGCTAAAAATTTAGCAAACATGGCAAATGCCTATGTGAAATTGGGAACAAAAAACACTTTACAAAAAGCTGTAAAAATGTATGAAGCTTCTTTGAAATTGCAAAAGGATAGTGATACAAAAGAAAACTTAGAAGCTGTAAAAAAAGCTTTAGAAAAAGAAAAACAAGATAAAAAAGATAAATCTAATAAAGAAAAACAAAAAAAAGAAAAAGATAAATCCCAGCGAAGTAGTGATGAGCAAGGTGAAGATTCTGATAAGGCAGATAATCCACAGAAAAAAGATAAGAACAACAAAGAAAAAGCACAAGAAAAAAATAAAAAACCAGGTAAGGATGAAAAAAAATCTTCTGGTGACAAGCAAAATAATGAAAAACCAAAAAATGAAAATGGAAGCAATAGCCAAAGTTCAGATAAAGATGATATGTTAAAAAACAAAGAACAAGAAAAAGCTAAAGAGTTGAAAGATGATAACAAGGACTTTGGAGAAGCTTCACAACATAAGGTACAGCAAATGAGTAATGCAGAAGAAAAAAAATGGCTAAAACAGCTCAATACAAAACAAAACACCTATCTATATAGACTCAACCAACCTCAAACAGGTAAAAGGGACGAAAATGAAAAACCTTGGTAAGATTTTACTTTTAATATTTTTAACACAGTTATCAGTGGTTGCTGATATAGTTGCCAGTGTAGACTCTCCACATGTAGAAAGAGGGGAGATGGTTACATATGAAATAATGCTTAATGGAGACAATATAGTTAGACCAACTATCCTTTCTCTTTGTGGAGAAAATGTAATCTCAACAGGTTCTCAAACAAGTATCCAGATGATCAATGGAACAATGACTAAAAGTTATATATTTACATATAGATTTTTACCACAAAAATCTTGTGTGATAGAACCGATAGAAGTGGAAATCGATTCTAAAATTGTGAAAACGAATAGTGTTCAAGTGACGGTATCTAAAATTAAGATTGAAAAAAATTCCCCTTTTATTTTGACGCTCGAGAGTGATAAATCCCAAGTTTATGTTGGTGAACCTTTTGAAGTTACCCTCTTGTTTAAACAGCGTGATGGTGCTGAAGCGGTTGATAGTGAGTTTATAGCTCCGACATTTCAAGGTTTTTGGGTAAAAGAAGAATCTAAATCAAAAAGATATAAAAAAGATGGTTATACAATCACTGAGAAAAAGTATAAACTTTCTGCACAAAGAACAGGAAGTCATACGATATCATCAGCTGAAATGCGGATAGCATTTCGTACGCATACTAGGGATCCTTGGGCTGGTGTGATCTCTAGGATAAAATGGAAATCTCACTATTCTAATGAGCTTATCATTGGTGTGAAACCAATCCCTAATAGACTCTCTTTAGTAGGTGACTTTACAATCACTGCCGAGATAGATAAAAATTCGATTAAGGCAAATGAAGCTGTAAATGTAAATATTAGAGTACAAGGGGAGGGTAATTTAGAAGATATAAAAAGTTTTAAGCCAAATCTTTTAGACGATGTAAATGTTTTTGATGAAAAGATACAGATAAAAGATGGTGTCTTAATGCAAAAAATGGCATTTGTCTCTCAAAATGATTTTACTATCCCTTCATTTGAGTTAAAGTTTTATAATCCAAAAACAAAAAACACACAAACAGTTGCTACAAAATCTTTTAAGATAAAGGTGATAAACTCAAAGCCAAAACAAGAGAGTTTAAAGATTAAGAGGGAAAAGAGTGTAAAAAAAGACTTACCACAATCAAGTGCTGATATTATTATCTCAACTATAAGTGGATTATTTATATTTTTAATGGGTATAGTAGTTGGGATTTTCTTATCATTCATCCGAGTAGTTAAGAAAAATAAAAAAAGACAAGCATTTAATCTTAAAGATGAAAAAGTATTGTTTATGAAGTTACTACCTTATAAAGATGATAGTGATGTTCAAGATGTTTTAAATTTACTAGAATCTAATATTTATTCTAAGAGTAAAAATGTTATAGATAAAAAGTTATTAAAAGAGTTAATTATGAGATATGATATCTCATAATTGGATTTGCATTTCATCTAGAAGGTGAAAGAGTTCATTGGAAGCTTCTTCCATTTTAGCAAAGTTGTTATATATTTCATCTTGATGAGTAAGCACTTCATCTTTATCTCGTATGTATTGCATAGAGTTAATGACATTAGCATGGACAATTCTATGTGGTGCTAGCATATTTTTAAATGCTTGTGTATGACCAAAGCGTTTTTCTCCTGCATCATCATACCATTTACCCATTCTACACATATGGTGGTCGCCAAATGGAGGGGAACTCTCTTCACGGTTAAGGATGGACTGCAGTGCAGCAGCTTTAAAAAGTGTATGGTCAATTTTAATCAAAATTGAAAAGATTCTATTTTCAGTCGTAGTTGAGATTTGTTCAACATCTTTTGCTATCTCATTAAATTCCCCTAGAGTCTCTCTGAACTCTTCAACTACTATAGATGACTCATTAGCAAGATTCATAATACTTTGTGAGCTAGATTGTATCTCTCCTGTGTTTTGTTGTAAGCTTTTAATGCTTACATCTATCTCCGCTGTTGCCTTTTGAGTACGTTCAGCTAGCTTTCTTACTTCATCAGCTACAACAGCGAAGCCTCGACCATGTTCGCCTGCACGCGCAGCTTCAATGGCAGCATTAAGTGCTAGGAGATTTGTCTGTTCAGCTATATCTTTTATGAGGTTGACCACCTCACCTATCTCTGTCGATTGAGTAGCTAGGGAGTCTACTGAGTCTGAATTGTTAGCTATGTTTTGGTTAAGCATATTAAGATTTTCTACAATTTTTTCAACTGAACTCATGCCATCGTGTGATTTTTTAGCTGTTTGAGCTGCGCCTTCTTCCAGTTTACTTAGTTCGGTTGTACTTTCTGCTAGTTGGGCTTGAATTATTTTAAAGTTAGCAATATTTTGAGCAGTACTTTGAAGTTTATATGAAAAGTTGTCATTTTCTTTTGACTTATGCTCAACTTCCATGCTCTCTATTGCAGAGTTTATCATAGCGGCAGCATTTACGAAGTGGGCATTTAAACCTGTAGCATCTATCTTTCTATAATAGGAATTATTGGATGCTTTTGTGATGGATACCTTCACCTCTCTCATAAAATACTCTATTTGATCCATGAGATTATTGATGTTGTGAGACATCTCTTCTAATGCACCACCACCTGTAGTGAAAATCTCACGTCGTTCAAAGTCTCCTGAAACAGCACCCTTTAAGGTATAGCCAGATTCGCTAATACTGGTGTCTATAATATGCAGATGCTTGTATGAGATAAGCATAAGCGCAAATATAGGAATAGTTCCTAGGGTAAAAAAAAGATTAAAGCCAAACATTACGATGGAGGAGATAAGAGCTAATAGAGCCAAAATGGCAGTTGCTATAATAGAATACTTTACTTTAGATAGTGAGCACAAATTCATCATAGCTAACTCCTTTGTCATTTAAAATATTTTCAAGTGCTTTACGGCTACCATCCATACCAGAGTTTTTTTCTATCGCTAAAAGTTGTTTGTATAATGGTTTTATAATTTCTAATGCACCCTCTTTGGGCTTGTGTCTTGTTGAATGGTAACCTAGTGTTTTACCATGTATATCGACTGAAGCTACGACATTCGCAAATACCCAGTAAAATCCTTCGTCTTTACATTTATTGATAACATAGGCATTTATCTCATGACCATCTTGTATAGTCTCCCATAAAAGTTTAAACACTATACGTGGCATGTCTGGATGTCGGATAATATTGTGAGGTTTACCGATAAGTTCTTTCTCTGAATATCCAACTATTTTTATAAATTCTTGATTGGCGTAGGTTATCTTGCCTTTGAGGTCTGTTTTTGAAACTAAAATTATATCATCAGCAAATTTGTGTTCATTGCTATTCATCACTCATTATCCTTTATTGCATAATAGTTACTATAGCATAGATGTGCAAAATAAAAACAAAAAATAATAGTTAATTATTATTAATCAAAAATATCGTGTAGTTTTTTACCAGATTCTATATTATGGTGCACTGCATCCCATTCATCATTTATGATGCTGTTTTTAAGCTTATGTAATTCATGTTCAAACAACTCTATAGCTTCAAGAAGATTGCCTTTATTTTGACGAAAGATATCCTCCCACATATTTGGAGAACTTTTTGCAAGACGACTCATAGAACGAAAACCACCAGCTGCGAGAGCTAAAATATTGTTTTTGTTTTCTTGATTCATAACGGTGTTAGCGAGTGAATAGGAGATAGCATGAGGCATGTGTGATATGAAAGCAGCATGACGGTCGTGTTCGTTTGCTCCCATAAAGTATTTTTTCATACCAAGTGCTTTAAATATTTTTTTAGCAACCTCTCTTTGGTGTCCCCCAGAGTTTTCCAAATCACACATAACTACTACACGCTCTTTATATAAACCATCTATAGCAGCACTTGGACCATAGTTCTCTGTCCCTGTCATAGGGTGTGATGCTACAAAGTTTTTTCTTATCTCTTGGGGTATGGAGGTTACTATTTTCGCCTTAGTACTCCCCAAATCAATAATAGTAGTATCTGAACTAACATCTACTAAGTCTTGCATCACTTTAATTAAACCATCAACTGGTATAGCTAAAAAAATGACATCGCATTTTTTTATTGTATCCAAGGAAACGATACTATCTACTAAGTTAAGTTCAAGAGCTTGTTTTTGATGTTCTTGATTGTGGTCACTTCCAACTACACTCTTAATAAAGTCAAGTTTTTTGAGACTTAATGCGAGGGAACCACCCATCAAACCAAGGCCAATTATTGCTACATTCATATTTGATTTTCACTTATATTTTTAAATTACTCAAAGTTTACCAAAAATTAACCACGTATTAGGTAAAATCTTTCTTTATTTTAAAACTATGGAATTTTTATGAGATTACTTTTAGCACTAATGCTAATTTTTTTAACTACAAATATATATGCAAAAATTATAAACAGTATTGAATATGAAGGTGTTGTTCATATATCAAAGTCGGTAGCACTTAGAATGTTAGAGTTTAGTGCAGGTGAAGAGGTAAGTGATAAAGAGATAGATCTAGCGATTAAGAAGTACTTTAAGCAAGGTTACTTTAAAGATATTCGTGCAGAAGTAGAAGGGGATGTGCTTACTTTTTACTTTGTAGAAAAGCCACTTATCTCTAAGATAGAAGTAGAGGGCTATAAAGATAGTGATAAAGAGTTTAAAGATAATGTTATTCGCATTAAACGTGGGACTCTCTATGATGAAAAAAAGCTAGAAGCGGCTAAGCAACGTATTATTGATGCAATCTCCCAAGATGGTAAGATAGATTCCGTTGTAGAGATTAAAAAAGAGTATTTAGAAAATGGAAGTATAAAAGTAATCTTTGCAATCAACGAAGGTGAAAAAATCATTATTACGAAACTTGACTACAGTGGAGTTAAAGGGATTGATAGCGAAGAATTCGACTCTGTCATAGCAAATAAAGAAGCACAGTGGATGGGTTGGTTCTATGGTCGTAATGATGGAAAAATGAGTCTTGCAGATATGTCTTATGATCATCTAAGAATTCGTGATTACTATATGCAGTATGGGTATCTTGATGCTAAGGTGGAATCTCCCTTTGTGAAAGTTGATTTTAATGACTATACGGCCTCAATGAGTTATCAAATCAAAGAGGGTGAAGCTTACACGGTAAATAAGATTACTTTATTACAAACTATCAATGTTATTGATGAAGCAAAGATAAAAGAGGTTGTGACACTTGAAGAGAACAAGCCTTTTAATATCAAGACTTTTCGTGAAGATGCACAGCGTATTAAAACTCTAATAGCTGATTTAAGTTATGCCTTTGTTCAAGTAGTTCCAGATTTGAAAAAAAATGTTAAAGATAAAACAGTTGAAGTTGTCTTTAGAATAACTCCAGGCTATAAAGTTAAAATTAGAAATGTTCTTATCGCTGGAAATACAAGAACTCTTGATAGAATTATCCGTCGTGAACTTTATCTCGGACCTGGTGATATGTACTCACTTACTGACTTGACAGATTCTAGAAATTCTTTGGGACGTCTAGGTTTTTTTGAGGGTCAAACGATAGAGGAAAAACGTATTGATAACCAAACAATGGACTTAATTGTTAAGGTAAAAGAAGCACCAACTGGAAATATACAACTGGGTGGTGGGTATGGATCATATGGTGGCTTACTTATCAGTGTGGCTGTGAATGATAGAAATGTTTGGGGAAGTGGTATTAATGTAGGTATTAAAGCTGAAAAGTCTGAAACAACAAGAAATTACTCTTTTAACATCTCAAACAATAGACTCAACGATAGTGACTTTAGTGGAAACTTTTCGATCTTTAAATCTGAATATACATATAATGATTATACCGTAAAGAGTGAAGGGATTAGTGTTGGTTCTGGTCATAGATTTTCAAGACACATAAGTGGTTATGTTGGTTATGGGTACTCAAAAAATAAGTATGATTTAGATGATGATTATAATACAACTTCTACGACAAATTTTTTCTTTGAATCGTATGCTAAGAGTGCAGTAACGATGAGTGCTAAGTTTGATAACACTGATGATTACTACCTTCCTCGAAAAGGTTTTACTCTTTCACAAAGTTTTGAAAAATCTGGCTTAGGTGCTGAAGCTAATTTTTTTAAGTCAAGAACAAGTTTTGGTTTTTATAGAGGACTTGAGGAGCAGATAGGCTTTGATGCTATTTTTAGATACAAGGCAAAATATAACATATCGGTAGATAATGGTTATCTTCCCGTAGCTGAGAGATTCTACCTTGGAGGAATCGGCTCTGTTCGTGGATACCAGTCTTATGCCTTATCCCCCTATATCATTGATGAAAATGGTTTATATAGAAGAGTTGGGGGTGAACAGTCTTTTTCAAACTCTCTTGAACTTTCCCTTCCTCTTGTACCTAAAGCGAAGATGCGTATAGTTTTATTTGTAGATTGGGGTCTTATTGGAGATGCGGATATTACTCAAATATCTCGTGGTGGTTATGGTGCTGGACTAGAGTGGTTCTCTCCTGTTGGTCCAATCCAGCTAATGTTTGCAAGAGCACTTAATCAAAATGTTGGTTATAGTGATACGGCTATAGCAAATGGACTAAATGATAATACATCGAACTTTGAGTTTACTATGGGGCAGAGATTTTAACATCTAAATCTTTTAATCCTTGAAGAGAAATTATAGCTTCTTTTGTAAGATAAAGTGTATTCTTTGATTGCACCATAATTGTATTTTTATGAAGAAATAATTCAAAGTCAATATTTTTTGGTCTAGCTTCAAGAAGTGCAATGCTAAGAGAGAGGATATAACTCAAGGCATTGAGCTTATCTAATTCTGGAAGTAATACTTGATACTTGTTTACATGATTTTGTGAGGGTAGCTTTCTTTTTGCATACCGAACAAGTGTTGATATCAAAACCATCTCTTTTTGGCTTAAACCATACTCTAAAGAACTCTGAAGTAGGTAATAACTATGCTTGTTGAGTGCAAATTGATGGATACTAGAACCTGAAGGGTAAAGTTTTGCACTTATCGCTAAAGAAGACCTTAGTGATAGGTCTAAGTTTAGTTTATCTTGGAGCAAATCAAAGAGCATTTTAGAGACTTTATTTAAGTTGTTAGAGTAAAGTTTATCATGGACATGTAAGTCCAATATATTTCGTACAGATGGATTATAGTTGGCAGGAAGTTTGTCTTTGTTATTTCTTAGTAAATCTGAAAGGTAAAGACCTTCACGCACACCTACTCCACTTGTCATCATCTCTTGGACATGAAGTTTTTTCATCACTCTTTGAAGGATTAATGCCCCTGGTCTTATGACATCATATCTATTTTCTTTTATACCTAGTTGGGCAAGTCTTTGATTGTCTGAAGCTTCTAATACCGCATTAATAAAATCTTCAAATTTCTCAGCCTTACACTCAAAGGCATGGAGTTTTATGAGAGGAAAATTCATATTTTGCATTATCGCAGTGCTCAGTGCTCTGAATGTACCACCAATACCTATAAGTTTGTTTGTCGTTATACCTTCTAGTTGCTGAAGTTTCTCATCTACGTAAGCCATGGCACCTTCAACATTATCGTTGTCACAGTAGAGCTCTTTTAGTCGTACGGTTCCAAGATTAAGGGAAAGAGTTTGCTTGATGTTCTTGTTATCTATAAAGGCAAACTCTGTTGAACCACCACCAATATCTATGCTCAAGGCATGCTCTTGTCTTGGCAAAAGATTTGCACAAGCTATACCCCCAAGGTAAGCCTCTCTATCACCGTCTATAACTTTAATTTTAAGCCCTATCTTGTTTTTAACACGTTTAATAAAATCTTTTTTATTTGGAGCGTCACGAACGCAGGATGTGGCGACACATAGTGTTTTTCTTGCATCAAAAGATGCGATGATTTGCATAAAATCTTCAAGAGCGTTAAAGGTTCTTTGCATAGGTAACTCTTGGAGTTCACCCTTGTTTTTGTAAGCATCTTGTGAGAGACGAACCTTTGATTTTGATTCGTAAAGGATGTGAAAAGCAAAACGTGATGTTTTTTCATAAATAAGCATTCCAACAGAGTTAGAACCAATATCTATAATAGCAGTCCTCTTTGCCAAATTTTATTCCTCTTCTGCGAGAATATTTTTATATTTAAATTGAAGTTCTGTGATAGATTCTACATTATCTTTATCTAAGACTATACAATCTACTGGACACGCAGAGATACATGCAGGTTCATCATAAACCGTTATACACTCTATACATCTATCAGGGTCTATATAGTATATAGGGTCACCTTCTTCTATGGCAGTTGTAGGACATTCTTCTCTACAAGCATCACATGCTATACATTCATCATTTATTAAAAGTGCCATTTGTTAACCTTATATCTTATCAGTATAATTTATTTTAATTTTGTAACCGATTTATACAATAATAATGCTTTATTTTTTTTTAAATAAATCTAAAATATTTTTTTAACGCTTTCTAGGTAAGACACACGATAATTTTGAGTTGATTTGAAGTGATGCTACAGTTCCACTTATACCATCTTGTCTATTTTTAATGCTAATATTTGCACCAAGAGCATCTGCTCCACTTTTAGCTAAAAATAGCCCTAATCCAACGCCACCTTTATTGCCTTGTCTATTAAAAGGTGCAAAAAGATCAAGAGTTTCATCTATGCCACACCCCTCATCAATAACTTGAATAAGTAAACCAACATCATCCTGATAGCTTTGTATGTGTACAGACTTGTCTTTAGGAGTAAACTTGAGAGCATTTTGTAAGAAGTTTTGAATGATTTGGTTTAACAAATCAACTTGTAGTGTAGCCATGAAAGCATTTGGTTGAAAGTCTATGTCGAGATTTTTCCCCTCATGTGATGCTAAAAGTTTAAAGTCATTCGCCTTGTCATTTAAAAATTTTATAATATCTATTTCTATGGGTTTATGAAGTTGAGCACCTTCTTGTCGCCCAATATTTAAAATATTTGATACAACTATATTCATCTCATCTATAGTCTTATTTGTAACCTTTAGGGCATCTATATATGCCTCAGAATCTCTAGTTTTCATAAGGGTTACTTGGTTTTTTAACTTTATTACAGCTAGTGGAGTTTTAAGTTCATGTGCAGTACCTATAAAGAGTTCTTTTTGGTATTTTACATAGTTATGTATACGAGAGATAAGATGGTTTATAGTTTCTCCTAGTGATTCAAACTCTTTGGGAAGTTCTTCTATGACGACTGGCTTTATGAGGTGCTCATTCATATTTGAAAGTTTATTTGTAAGGGTGTTAATAGGTATCATAAGCATTTTGGAAAGTGTTATAGCATAAATGATAACAAGGCCAAATCCAATAATATTAATCATGATAAGATATCGAAGAATTTTACTAAGTAGTCTCTTTGTTGGTGTTATCTCTTTTGAGACTTTAAGGTAACTGAGATCATCTAGGTTAAAAGGGTAGACGAGTGTTAAAAAGGTATGATTGTTTTGCGTCCCTTCATAAAGGTCTATTCCGGTTTGTTCTTGTTGGAGGTAAATTATTTCTACGTTAAGATTTAAGTATGTCCCCGAATCTTCAACAGAGAGCTCTGTAATGGATTTATTATTAGCGATATTTTTTGCATATCGCATGAGTTCTTCTCTTTTTTCATCATAAATAGATTTTTCAACATAAAAGTATAAAAAAGATGAAAATATAAAGATGAGCATCACAGAAGCGATGATGAGTTGGAGTATAAAGTTTCTTCGTATAGAGTTAGAGAACATGAAAAAGGGTTAGCTTTTTTGCACGAGGTGCAAAAAAATTAACTAATTTCCTTTGGAAAACAAAAACGGTAACCACGACGACGTACAGTCTCAATAGTTGTGATGTTTAAAGGTTTATCCATTTTTTGTCGAATCTGGTTGATAGCAACTTCGATAACATTTGGAGTAACTAGTTCTGGTTCTTCCCAGATAGCGTCAAGAAGTTGTTCTTTAGAAACTATTTGATCACGGTGACGCGCTAAGTGTGTGAGAACTTCAAAAGGTTTCCCTTTAAGTTCGATATCTTGCTCTTTATAAGTGATCTTTTCCTCTTCAGGGTTGATAGTTAAGTCTTCGATTTCGATGATGTTACTTCCACCAAATCTTAAACGTGCTTCAAGACGAGCTGCTAAAACATCAAAGTCAAATGGTTTACGGATATAATCATCTGCACCAGCCTTAAGAGCTTCGATTTCACTTTCATTGTCATCTCTAGCAGATAAAACAATTACTTGTGTTTTTGGAGTTTTTGATTTGATATCACCGATGATATCTACAGAGTTTCCATCTGGAAGCATCCAGTCCATCAATACTAAGTCGTAGTTACGAATGTCTAGATAGTATTCACCATCTTTGAGTGTCTCTGTAACGTCGCTTTGGTAACCAAACTCTTTGAGTCCCTCAGCAAGCATTTTGTTAAGTGTAACTTCGTCTTCAATAATTAATATACGCATATATATTTTCCTATTTTTATGATAATTTGGCGGAATTGTATCATAATTTTAGGTTAATTTAAAGTTTTTTTCAATTTTTTTTAATAATTCTTTAACTTATGATTAAGATTAGGTGTTATATAAATCGCTAACTGACACTCTACAATCATCTAATATAGAGGGTTTAGTGACCTTTATCGTATAGGATAAGATAAGAGGAAATTGCTTGTTAATTTCTGATTTTAAACTTAAAATTGCCTCTTCTATAAGCTCAAATTTAGATAAAATCATTGTTTCTTTGATGAGATTCACTATATCTACATAGTTGATGAACTCATTTTTGTAATGATACTCGCAAGTAAAGTTGACGATTACATCTTGGGCAGTAGTGCGTTCAAAATCTAAAATGCCTATGATGCATTGGAATTTTAAATCTTCTATATGTATAGTCATGCGTACTACTTACACTACTCTTTTTTCTTCACCTTTAAAAAGACGGATGAAATTTGGTATGTGCTTATAAAAGAGTATAAAGGCTATGAGGACTATAGGTGCATGAGCTATATCTGGTTTGAGTATGAAACTAGCAGCTACAAGAGCAAGAAGGGCCGTCATAGATGAAAGTGAAGATATGCGAATCACTTTAGCCCCAATAGCCCAAACAACAAGAGCTATAAGCGTCTCAACTGGAAGCATAAACATCATAACACCCATACCAGTAGCTACACCTTTACCCCCTTCAAAACCTAAGTAAGGAGAAAAACAATGCCCTATAACAGCGATGACTGCAATACCCCACATGGTAGCTTCACTTACTCCAACAAAATACGCGATTGTTAAAACCAAGATACCTTTGAGTGCGTCTAAAGCGAGCGTAGCAGCCCCTAGCTTTTTAGCAAGAGCAGGGTTTGTTTCTTTTACTACACGAAGAACATTTGTTGCCCCTATGCTACCACTACCACTGTCTTTTATGTTTACACCTGCAAAGTTTTTTGCAAGTAAAAGACCAAAAGGGATTCCACCTACTAAGTAAGCGAGTATAAAAAATTGCACATTTGTGTTGTTTAAAAATTCCATATATTTGTATATTCCTAATTTGTTAAGTGTGACATTCTACATAAAAAATGATTATATCTTTATAAATCATCCTCTTATGTTATACTCCCAAAATTATTTTAAGGGTTTTGTATGAGTGAACACACATATATAAAGGGTAAAGATTTAGACTTAGAATCTAGTATAGAGTTGATGCGTCAAAAACTTAAACTCTTAGGTGTAGAGATAGATGAAGTTTCAGCTTTAAATCCTGTTCCTTTTGTCTACTCGCAACATATTCAAGATAAACTGTGTAATCTTCTTTTTACAAATGGAAAAGGTGCATCACAAAAGTCGTGCTTAGCATCAGCCTTGGGTGAGTACTTTGAAAGACTCTCTTGTAATTATTTTTTTGCAGACTATTATCTTGGAGAGAGCTTTGCAAAAGCTGAGTTTGTACACTACCCAAATGAAAAGTGGTTTACGAGTGAAGAAGATGAGTTGCCAGCTGGACTTTTATCTGATGAACTATGGCACTACTTTGATCCTCTTGATGAACTAGATGCAGAGTCCCTGGTTGATACAAACTCTGGTGCCTTAGAACGTGGTGTTTGTGCCTTGCCTTTTCAACGTCAAAGCGATAATCAAGATATCTACTTTCCTGTAAACATCGTAGGAAACATTTTTGTAAGCAATGGAATGGCAGCAGGCAATACAAAAAATGAAGCGAGGGTGCAAGCGCTATGTGAGATATTTGAACGTTACGTAAAAAATAAAATTATATCTGAGGCGATAACTCTCCCCTTAATCCCCCAAAATATTATTGAACGATTCCCTCACATTAAAAAATCGATGGATGAACTTCGCTTACATGGTTATGGATTAAGAGTTTGTGATGCTTCTTTAGGTGGAATATATCCTGTCATTTGTGTAACTATTATAAATCCTAAAGATGGTTCAGTTTTAGCTTCTTTTGGAGCCCATCCATGTTTTGAAGTAGCTTTTGAGAGAACAGTTACTGAGCTTCTCCAAGGACGCTCACTAGATATGTTGGATGATTTTGCACAAATCTCTTTTAATCTTGATGAAGTAGCTGATAATGATAACCTTGAAGCGCATTTCATCAACTCTGTAGGGCTACTTCATTATGATTTTTTTAAAGCTAGCCCAGATTATGAGTTTGTCGATTGGAATTATGACTCAGATACTTTCTCAGAGTTTCACTACTTGAGCAAACTATGTGAAGATTTAGGTGCTGAGATATATATAGCTGACTATGAGCATTTAGGAGTATACGCTTGTCGCATTTTAGTTCCAAGTGTCTCTGATATTTATCCTGTGCACGACTTAGTTTGGAGTAACAATAATGAAGGCGTTTTTTATAGGGAAGCCTTATTATCATTAAAAAATCTTGAAGAAGAAGATATGTTAAATATATTAGAAAACTTAGAAAATGATGAACATAGTGATATGTTGAAAGTATCAGAATTTATCGGTGTTATCGCTGATGAAGGTACCGCTTGGGAGAGTCTACAGTTTGGGGAGCTCAAAGCAATGATATATTTGGCTATAGGTGATCAAAAAAATGCTAAAGAGTGGGTAGTATGGTCTAAGCATATGGCACAGTTAAGTGAGTCCCGTAGTAATCTTTACAGATGCGTAGATGCTCTTTTGGATATCTCTCTTAGTGGGAGAGATTTAAGTGAATATGAAAACTCTTTAGGGATGATATATGGTGTGAAATGTGTTGAAGTGTCTATATCTATATTAAACCAAGAAGAGGTTTTTTATGATATCCCTTCCCCTGGTTTATCACTAGATGGATTTGTAAAGCACCAAGACTTGCTAAAAGCTTATACAAAAGTACATAAAGCTAAACAAGAGTTTTTTAAGTAGTGTTTATTTAGAAAGAATGTACTCAACTATATCTTGAAGTTCTTTATCGGTAAGGTTTCCTTTTTGAGACGGCATAAGTCCAAATCTATCTATCGTTTCTTGCGGGAATAGCATCTTTTCTTTACTAGGATTCATTGTGAAATCCATCATAAAAGCTATGCCATCTTGTTTAGAAGGGAAGTTTATCTTTATCTTTTTAGTGACTCCCCACATTGGTGGTGCTGAGAAATTTCTTAGTTTTTCTTTTGTAAGTTTTCCAGCTAGATGACAAATGCCACATTTTTTATTTACGAATTCCTCCATATCTTGAGTAGCTTGGAGAACAGATGTTAATGCTAAGATGCTAAGTGAAGCTATAAGAATGTTTTTCATTTTAAGAACCTTTTTAATAATCTATATTTATGAATATTATAATATTAAATTATCATAAAGTCTTTGATTTTAATCAAGATATAATGATTTTATAGTTAGAATTACCCATGATTGATTTATTAAAGAAACTTTTTAAGGCATTTAATTCTGCACAAACACCTTGGCAGATGTCACTGGCACTTTCTCTTGGTATGGCTATGGGGCTTACTCCCTTGAGTGGCTTACAAACTATTGTTCTTATATTTTTAGTATTTATTATTAACATTCATTTGGGCTTATTTTTTGTTACAAGTACATTTTTTGCAGGTGTAGCATACCTTTTTGACCCACTGTTTGAGCAACTAGGCTTTTACATACTTACAAATGAAGCGTTAAGAGAGTTATTTACATCTTTATATAACTCAGGTATTATGCGTCTGACATACTTTAACAATAGCTTAGTTATGGGTTCAAGTGTTATAGCTTTTACTCTTGTAATCCCGATGTATTTTGTCCTCAATAAGCTTGTGTATCTTTACCGAGATAAAATTGCAGCAAAACTTTCTCAATATAAAATATTTAAAACCTTAGGTATACAGGTAACAGATAAAAAAGATAAGATAGTACGCATTTGGGGTGCTGGTGTATTTGTAGCTCTTAGCATCATGGTTGGAGTCTTTGGTTATATGTTTATGGATACTATAGCCAAGAGTGCTCTTCGCTCAGGTCTCTCTAAAGTGACTTCTAAAAGCGTAGATATAGCTGGAGTCAATGTATCGTTTGAAAATTCTCGCATGGATGTAGAGGGTTTAAATATCTATGATGCTAAAGAGAGTACTTTTAAGTCTAAAAATATTGCTATAGATATAGACTTCAATCAACTGGTATTACAAAAATATCATATTGAAAATGTCGATGTAGTAGGTATGCGTTTTAATGAGCCAAGAGTTCATGATACGAAGGCTGAAACTAAAACAAAGGTAGTAAACTCTTCAAGCACTAGCATAAAAAAAGATGATGCTAAGAGTGATGATGCTCAAAGTATGGACTTAGCATCAGCTTTTCCTACACCGCAAACTCTCATAGACCGAGCTGGGTTAGGTTCTGTGAAAATAGTTGATGATGCTAAAGAAACAGTAGCGACGATAGAAAAAAAATACAAAGATGCCTTAGAAAAAGATTTTTCAGATAAAGAGATAGCAAGTATCAAAAATGATTTAAAATATTTACGACATAAAGTAAAAACAAAAGACACCTCGACACTCTCATCAGACATCAAAAAAATCAAACGTTTAAGAGATACGCTTCAAGAGAAAAAACGCTTAGCATCACAACTAAAAAAAGATTTTAAAGCAGATAAAAAAGCTATGAAGAGTGTGCTCGCCGATGTGAAACAAGCTGGACTGTCAGACTATACGCACCTAAGTAATAGTTATAAACTTGATGCTAAGGGAGGTGTTAATGTTATAGGTGTACTTTTTGGAGATAAAACAAAGAGCTATACAAGTAGTTTTTTAAAGTACTATACTCTGCTGAAGCCTTACCTAGAGGATGATGATAAGGAAGAGCTTACCCCTCCCAGAGGCGAGGGCAGATGGGTAAGATACAAAGAGCAAGATTCGCAAGTAGATATTTGGATAAAAAATGTAAATATAACAGGTGTCTATGATAAAGAGGCCTTTAGTGCTACTATAAAAAATATGAGCTCAGATCAAAAACTTCTTAATAAGCCTACGACCTTAGTGGTGAAAAGTGATGGCAAACTACAAAAAGCTTTAGATTTGGGGCTCACGAAACTAACAAAAGCAAACTATACCTTTAGAGCTGATGCTAAGACAAGTGACTACAAAAGAGTTGAGGCAAAGGCAAAAGTAGCATATACTCAAACAAAATTTTCTTCTAAATATCTTGATGATGTGAACTCATTTGATGTAGAGATGCAACTAGAAGGAAAAGTAGAAGCTCCAAAATGGAACGTATCTTCAAATTTAGATGAAAAACTCAAAAAAGTGTTTGCAAAAGTCCTTAAGAAAAAAGTAGCAAAGTATAAAAAAGAATTAAAAAACCTCATAGATAAAAATACAAAAGATTCTTTAGCATCATTGACTAAGGATAGTAAAACTATAGATAAAATTATGAGAAAATTAGATGTCAGCATGGAAGGTGTTATCTCTTCAGAGGCTGATCTAGATAACACAGAAAAAAAACTAGGAGATAATGCTAAGAAGAAAGTAAAAGATAAGGCAGGGAAACTTTTAAAGAAGTTCAAATTAAGACTGTGACTAATAATAACTGCTTTGCCTATGCAATTTGTCATATGTTTTATTCACTGTAGGTACGCATAACATTTGACCCTCTAGGCTTGTTGAAGTGTCATCAAAGCCCATCTCATTAAGTTTTAGATGCTCAACATGCAAATTTCACAACTATTCTTCCACCCATTTCACTTTTAGCCTTCCACTGATTTCACAAACTGCCTTCCACCCATTTCACTTTTTACCTTCCACTTTTTAGACTTAATTAAAAAAACGGGTGCATAAAACATTCACTAAACTTCGTTATAGTAGGAGTAAACAAAGGATTTTTTACAAATGACCGTAAAAAAGCTTTAAATTATGTCCATATTGCAAATCAAGTT
>JALSLR010000006.1 GCA_026988245.1 Sulfurimonas sp. | reverse complement strand
TCTCAAACATCTTTTTCAACCTCTTATCAGAAGTCTCTGTGAAGCCTAAACATTAGGTCTCTGTGTTTGTGGATGGGAATTATAGAGAAGTTATGCTTTGAAGTTTCTTAATGTTTGAGGGAAGTTTGAAAGTTACTTTGATGCTTCAGCAATCCAACCACCACCTATAAGCTTATTAGCATCATAAAACACTGCCGCCTGGCCTGCAGCAACACCAAAAACATCTTCTTTTAATGTTACATAGGCCATATTATTTTTTATTATTACGTGACAAGGTACTGCATGTGTCCGGTATCTTAATTTTACGCTTGTATCAAATTCAGATTCTGAATTAAACATATTTAAATTTTCTAAGACTACACTAGTACAAGAGAGTTCTTCTTTTTTGCCTACGGTGATTGTATTATTTTTTGCATCAATACTCATTACATAATGTGGGTCATGTGCACCTCTAACCGTAAAGCCTTTTCTCTTACCTATTGTATAATGCATATACCCCTTATGCTCACCTACTACATTATCCTCTATATCTAAAACTTCACCGGTATTATCTACTGCTACATAATCTTTTAGTAGGTCTGTATATGTTGTTTCAACAAAACATATTTCACTAGATTCACTTTGTGATGCAAAAGATTCTAGTTCTTTTACTGAAGCAGCAAATTCTTTTATATCACTTTTTTTTCGCTGTCCCAAGGGAAATATTAATCTTGGCAATACCTTTTTATCTACATAAAAAAGAAAATAACTTTGATCTTTTGTATCATCTAAGGCTTCATAAAAATATTTACCATCTGTATCTATATAGTGTCCAGTTGCTAAATAATCTGCACCTATTTTATCTGCAAATTTAATCATCTCCCCAAATTTAAGACTTTTGTTACATAAGGCACAAGGATTTGGGGTTTTTCCCTTTTCGTAGGTATCGATAAAGGGTTGAAATACTTTTTCGTTAAATATCTTTTGTAAATCTAAGACATGAAGTTTCATACCAACAAAATCTGCTGCTTTTTGAGCACGTGCTAAATGTACTTCATGATAACCTGGTTTTGTATGAAGTTTCATATATAAACCTTCAACTTCATAACCATCTTGCTTTAAGAGCAAGGCGCTAACAGTCGAGTCCACCCCTCCACTCATGCCTACTAGTACTTTTTTATTCATCATTACCACTAAAAAACTTTTGAAGAGATTTAAAGTACTTAGTATCACTCAAACCAATGTCATTTAATATATCAATTTGCTTAGTTAATGATTCTTCTATTTCTGTAGCTATTAACTCTAAATCATCTGTTAGTTTGATTATCTCTATATCATCGTTATCAATCATGCCATCACGGAGCATTGATGATTTTAAAAAGTCTATCAAAGGCTGATAAAATTCAATTCCAACTACAAATATTTTAACTCCAGTAACTTTTCTTGTTTGAATAAGGGTCAAAGCTTCAAACAGTTCATCTAAGGTTCCAAAGCCACCAGGAAAAATAACATATGCCATAGAATACTTCACTAACATAACTTTTCTAGAGAAAAAATAATCAAAATTCAAATCAATAGTTGTATAAGGGTTGGCTATTTGTTCAAATGGTAAATCAATATTTAGACCTATAGACTCTACATTGTTTTTACAGTTATGAGCACCACGGTTTGCAGCCTCCATAATGCCTGGACCACCACCTGTCATAATGTTAAAGCCACGTTCAGCCAACATATGAGCTAATTTTGTAGCTTCTTTATAATACTTATCATTTTCATCTGTTCTAGCACTACCAAAAATTGTAACAGAGGGGCCTAAATCACCTAACTCATCAAAACCTTTTACAAAATCAGCAAGTATTTTAAAAACACTCCATACATCTGCCGACTTTATATCTTTTATATACTTTTTACTTAAATCTTCTTTTTTCATAGTTTAACTTTTTAGCTGTGCTAATCTTTCTCTTTTTGTTCCAATAGAGGTAACTTGGATACCAAAGTTACCATCTACGATTACAACTTCTCCTTGAGCTATCACATGATTATCTACAAGGATTTCAAGTGGATCATTTGCTAGTTGGTTGAGTTCTATAACTGAACCAATATCCATATTAAGAACATCTTTTAAAAGCATTTTTTTCTTACCAATTCGAACACGAACCGGAAGCTTAACATCCATTATCAGATTAATATTATTCATCTCTGTAGCACTTAAGTTAGCACCAGTCAATGAATCACTAGGAGTAGAAGCATTATCTATAACATCATCTGTGACTGTAATCTTTCCCGCTAATAAGTTCTCAAGTTTTTCATCTACTATAAACATAAATAAAGAGTTTAAAGAATCTATCACAAAATCATACTTATACATTAATGAATACTTATCTAAGCTTACCTCAGAATCATCATTTACAAACTCTATACTTTCAAACTTAAAAGAGATAACTGGCATCTCTTTTTGTGAGGACAACACTGTATTAATAGTTCCAAAAATCGTGTTAAACGCTTCTTTGGCTCCATCTACATCATCATCATTTATATCTTCACGATTAGCTAATTCTTCACCCATCATCAAGTCAGAGAGTGCTGCTGCTAAATTAGGAGGCACTGCAACCATAGCAGTTGCATCAACATCTCCAGACACGCTCATTTTCATAAGTACTATAGGGGGAATGATACTAGCCATCATATTAAGTTCTTGCTCATCTTTTAGTGTGAGTTTAGGAGCTACACCAACCATAGTTTCTATGTTTGTTACTACCTCATCTTCGAGAAGTTTTATAAAGCTATTCATTCTTTATCCTTCGGCTTAATATCATCTATTACTTTATCATTAATTATATCATTTACACCTGATATTTTTTCATGTCGTTTATATTCAAAGTTTTCTAATGCACGCTTCACTGCATCTTTTTCAGTATCTATTATCTCAGTAATTTGAATAGACTTTCGAAACCTTCGTAAGCCTATCTCACCACGGAATCTTTCTTTACCATCGACACTCACGGTAACAATATCATCTGCAGCAGAAGAAAGTCTAATAGCATCACCCACTTGTAAATCCAAAATATCTCGCATAGTCAATTCTACACCGCCTAGATTTGCCTCTAAATTAACTTTAGCACCCCCTAGGAGTACTTGAAGCTCTGTATTTCTACTTTTTTTAGAACTTGTTTCATTGAGCATCAAATCTCGTGATGCTAATTTTGGAAGGATTGGCTCAAGTGCGATAACAGGATAGCATATATTCATCATACCAGAAGAATGACCAATGATTATCTCCATAACTACCATGACGACAATCTCATTTTGTGCAACAATTTGCACAACATTTGGACTTGATTCTTTTGACTCAATATTTGGGTAGACTTCCATAACAGGACCCCAAGCCTCTTTTAAAGTACTCATCATAACTCTTAAAATTGTCTCAAAAAGTGAAAGTTCTATATCTGAAAATTCACGAGAAGCATCAAAGGGCTCACCTTTCCCGCCCAAAAGCCTATCTAACATCGGAAAAGCAATAGTAGGATTTATCTCGATTACCCCACTACCCTCCAATGGTTTTATTGAAAACACATTAAAACTTGTTGGGTTAGGAAGTGACATTAAGAACTCACCATAAGTCATCTGATCAACTGAATGTAATTGTATCTCAACGATAGAACGCATAATTGAAGATATTTGAGATGCTAATGAACGTGCCATCTTATCATGAACTCCACGAAAAGCACGAAGTTGTTCTTTTGAAACCCTATTTGGTCTTTTAAAATCATAGAGAGTAGCCTGCTTTTGAGGCTGGGAAAAGTCATCAGAAGAATCAGCTAACTCTCCACCCTCATCTTCAAGGACATCTAAAAGGGAATCAATCTCTTCTTGGGATAATATATCAGCCATTATTCACCCCTATGCTTTGTTTTATTTTTTGTAGTACAGATTTATGTATTTGAGATATTCTAGACTCTGTGATGTTAAGAACCTCACTAATCTCTTTGAGAGTTAACTCTTCAAAATAATATAATTGTATAATCATCTGTTCACGCTCAGTATAACTTCCTAAAACCTTTTTAATAACATCTACAAGCTCTTCTTTTTCTACCCGAGCTAAAGCAGCACCTTCATCCCCGACATGAAGTTGATCATGCAGAGGCATAACTGTATAAATCGTTGACGCCACCCTAGCATCATGCACTTTTTGTATATTTTCATCTAAAAGATCTGCTAGTTGTGCATCTGTTGGTTCTTCATCATGAACTACTCTATATTCTTCTATTGCGTAGTCAATAGCCTTAACAAGCTTTCTACTCGCACGAGACAAGATATCAAGAGAACGTAAATAATCAAGCATTGCACCATATACACGTTTTTTAGCATATCCCCAAAATGAATCATTTAACTTCTCATCATATCTTCTTGCTAGTTTAATTAACTCCTCAGTACCTATAGCTGACAAATCCATATAATCTATAGAACTTGGCAAGCGCTCTTTTAACCTAAATGACATAGCTTTTACCGCTGGCAAATACTGAATTGCCAGTTCATCTTCTTTGTGCTTTATATCTTGAGTATAGCCATCAAGCACTCTTCGCTCCTAGGTCATGTCGAGAGTTAACTTTTATCGCCTCATCTGTAATCTTTGCTGCTGCATCAATAAGTTTTTCTCTTCTGTTAATCTCTTTCACTATTATATCCAAATGTTTTTCATGAAGTTCTTTCGGAAATCCATATGCCTTCATCGCAATAGTTTTAAAATAAAATGCGATAATAACATGGGAAAAAAGATAAAAGAATGTTGTTATAAAAAATGTATAAAGAAGTAAACCCTCAGCATCAAAAGATTTCAGTATTCCAAACACTATGCCAACAAAAAAACCTTGAACTGTAAAAAAATAAACAAAATTCTCACCTAACATATCTTCCCCAATTTAGCAACATTTAAAAATGATGAATCAAACGTTTAAATAGTCCACTCAAGCCACTTTCACTTGAAGAAACTAGCATATTACGTTCCAATTTAACTATAATCTTGTTTGCTATAGCGACTATATCTAAGTATGGTGCTGAGTTTGGATATGTTGCACAAAAAAGTTCTCGTTTTTTAATGGAACTAGATACTTTTACATCAGAATCAACCTTACCATAAAAAGACAAGTTTAATTTATTTCCTATGTTTGCAAGGGCTACTTGTTTAATTTTTTCATAAATAGCTATACCCTCTTTTTCATTTTTTACTTGATTGAGGATCATTCCAATATCATCTCTAAAATTTGAGATTGTTTTTACTGTCGCATATGCATCTGTAATGGCAGCTGGATCGGGAACAGTCACTACAATAACATCATCAGCAGCATTTAAAAACATTTGAATATGTTCCCCTATTCCTGCTCCTGTATCTATAATCATCACATCTAATTTATCTAATATTTCAGCTTCTTGCATAAAACGTTCAAACAAAGCTTTATCAGCATATTTGAGTATCTCATCACCACTCTCTCCAGGAATAAGAATAAGGTTTCTAGTAACGGGAATTAAAATATCAGATACAGTAGCCTCCCCTTTTAAAACATGAAGAATATTTTTTTTAATTTTTACATTAAAAATGACATCCAAATTGGCAAGCCCTATGTCTGCATCAAAGATACCGACATTCAGTCCATTTTGAGATAAAACATAAGCAAGGTTAGAACTAATAGTACTTTTACCGACCCCACCTTTACCACTTGTTATAGCAATAAATCTAGTTTTTTTTGACTTTTGCTTAGTTTTTGCAGCAACTAATTTTTCAAGTTTTTCAGCCTGATTACCCATCATGCTTTACTCCTGTTAAATCCATGAAGTAAACACTCTATCAAAAAATCACTGGTAGCACAAACTAAGTCTTCTGGGACTTCTTGTCCTACTGAGAAGTAACTTATCGGTTTTTTCGTTTCATAAACAAGCGAAAAGATATTACCATGGCCTCTTGTTTCATCAAGTTTTGTAAACATCAAAGTATCAATACCTAAGTTTGAAAAATTTTCATAAGTCATAAGCATATCTTCATACTTAATAGAACTTGGCATAGTTAGTACTACATCTACATTGTACTCTGTATCATTTGCACTCAGACATTCATATATTTTTTCTATTTTTTGCTTATCGTATGGACTAGAACCCATAGTATCTATCAAAATATAATCACAGTACTTTAATGAATCTAAAGCTGTTGTAAATTCTGGTGGATCAACAACTGTTTCTATCCCTAACTTCATCATTCTTGCGTATTGCATTAACTGTTCAACTGCACCAATTCTATATGTATCCAGGACAACTAAACCTACCTTGTATTTTTTTTCCATAAGGTATGAGTAACGTGCTGCTAATTTTGCTATAGAAGTAGTCTTTCCAACTCCAGTAGGACCAACTAGCATGATAACTTTTTTTGCACCAATTCCGGGCATACTCTCTAATCGAATCGGTATCATTTTTCTTAGCAATGTTTGAAAAAACCTTTTGACTGTTGTAGAATTTTCTCTCATCTGAAGGGGCATATGTGTTAATGTCATCTTCATAATCTCATCTAAATGCTCTTTTTTCATACCACTTTGAGAAGAAAGTTTATAAATTTCTGCAAATTCTGGAGGTATCTGAGTCTCAATGTCTGGTGATTTTTCATCCCAAAACATATTTTGAATTAGGTTTACCTTGTCACCAAGTTTATTTATTTGAGATTTAATCTCTTTTAACTCTTTGGGCTGTACAACTGCTTGTACATTGTTAGATTTATTTTGTCCATATTCAAAGAGCGGGTTGGTGACATCCGCTATCTCAGATATCTGTGCAGCAGCATTGGAGATATTGTAAAGTACATCTTCACTCTCTTGCTTAATTGGTCTTTGCTGATGGAGAGGCTTTTGTTTTGAGTACATATTGGATGTTAACTTTATGGTTGCACTACTCTCTTTTTTGATATCTTCCTCTTCTAAACCTATAACTATCTCATATAAAGGTTCTTTCCCCAAGGCTTTTTTTTGGATTTCCCGAGTCTCTATAAGCATTCCTTCATCACCAACTTCTATCCGTGCTCGCTTCAATGCTTCTGATGGACTTTTCCCAGAAAATGTTAATATTTTCATTTTGTTTTTCATATTACTAAGTCCATAAGTGGTATAACGACACTCTTTCTATTGAACCAATCAACATGAGGAATCTGGAGTTTATCACTCTTTATCACTCTATTATCAAAAAATATAATATCCAAATCTAGGCTCCTTGGTGCATTAGGAAAACTTCTTTTACGTCCAAACTTTTTTTCAACCCGATGCAAATACCTAAGTAGTTTCAACGGTTGCATAGAAGTTTGTAAAACAATTAAACCGTTATAAAAATCATCTTGGTCTTTAAATCCAAAAGGTGGATTCTTTAAGAGTGATGATGTTTGTAATAGTTCAACTTGTGTCTCTTTTTTTAAAAAATGAAAGAGATGGTGAAATCTTCGCTTCACATCTCCAATATTTCCACCTACCCCTATAACTGTCCTATATCGAAAAGAACTTTTTTGGGTAGTTTTGTATGCAAAACATAAGCTTTTAAAAAGAGTTAACTCTTCACTGAGCTTATGTTGTAGTTGCATCTATTTTGCAGCTTGTGCAGCAGCTTGCGCTTCTTGGGCAGCTTTCACTTCACCCATTATTTGAAGCATACCTGTCATTGCTAGATGGTAGCCAAATGGACCAAAGCCTACGATAGATGATGTACATACTGGTGCTATCATATTTTCTTTTCTAAACTCTTCACGACGATGAATGTTAGAAATATGTACTTCGATAGTTGGAATAGCTACAGCTGCTATAGCATCACGAATAGCAATAGATGTGTGTGTATAAGCAGCAGCATTTAAAATGATACCATTTACCTCACCATAACACTCTTGTATTTTATCTACCAATTCACCCTCTAAATTACTTTGAAAAAATTCAATCTCCATACCATTTTGTCCAGCAAATTCTTTCATTTGGGCATGAATTTGTTCTAATTTCATTGGACCATAAACTTGTTGCTCACGAATTCCAAGCATATTTAGGTTTGGACCTTGAATAACTACTATTTTCATTTTTTACCTTTTTAAAATATTTAATGCTTATTTTAGCCAATAGTATATTAAATACTAATTATGTATAATTACATCCTATTTTAATATAAAAGAAAATCATGAAAATAATCTCTCCAAACTTTATACTAGTAAACGACCAAGTTCTTGTCAATCAAGCTATAGCATATGACAAAACAATACATAAAATATCAACACTTGAAGATTTAAAAACTAAATTTCCACATGCAGATGTAGAGGTACTACAAGAAAACTCACTCCTCATGCCTGGTCTCATCAATGCTCATGTGCACATAGAGTTTAGCGGAAATAAAACAAAATTAAGTTACGGTGATTTTATGAGTTGGCTTTATAGTGTCATTGAAAACAGGGAAGAACTTATGCAAGGGTGTGATGCTAAGTGTATGGATGATGCTATAGACTCAATGTTACACTCTGGAATCACAACTTTTGGAGCTATTAGCTCTCACGGAATGGATTTACAATCATGTAGTGATGCTAAACAAAATGTAGTATTTTTCAATGAGGTCATAGGCTCTCAAGCTACTATGGCTGATGCTCTTTACACAGACTTCCTATCAAGACTTGATGCTTCAAAAGCAGTAAAGAGAGAGGGATTTCATCCAGCTGTAGCCATTCACTCTCCCTATTCAGTCCATCCAATACTCATAAAAAAAGCACTTGAAATTGTTAAAAATGAAAACTTGAAGCTCACAGCACATTTTATGGAGAGTATAGCTGAAAGAGAGTGGCTTGATTCTAGTAAGGGTGATTTTCAAAAATTTTTTAAAGAGTTCTTAAAGCAAGACAATGCTATTTGTGATGCTCAGGAATTTTTGAGTTATTTTGATGATATACATACACTTTTTACACATGCAGTTCAAACGAGCGATGATGAGCTTAATGCTATCGCCAACAAAAAGCATACCATCATTCACTGTCCCATATCAAATAGACTTTTAGGCAATCAAACGCTAAATATAAAAGAGTTAAATGATAAAAGTATCCCTTGGATAGTGGCAACAGATGGGCTCAGTTCCAACTACAAACTCGACCTATTTGAAGAGATGAAACTCTCTTTATTTATGCATCCTAGTGCTCCACTCTTGCCATTTGCGAAGTCACTTATACATGGTGTCACAAAAGGTGCTGCTGAGGCATTAGGGCTCAATACAGGAGAGATTGTTGAGGGGAAGAATGCAGATTTTATTATTTTAGACTTAGATTCAAAACCAACTGATGAATTAGCTATTCATTTAATACTTCACCGCTATAATATCTCAAATGTTACTATTAATGGAAAAAAGGAACTCTAAATGCAATTTATAAAAAAACTACTTTCGCCAATAACAGCTATACTAGGCTTCATTCAAAATCATTTCAAAGCAATGATTTTTGTGCTTATACTTTTTTTACTTTTCTCCCCTAATGTAGAAGAGGATTACACTCCAAACAACCTTACTGAAATAAAACTCTTTGGCCCTATAATGGATGTAAGCGAAGTTTTACAACAGATAGAAGATGCTACAACTAATGAGCATATAAAAGGTGTACTTTTTAATGTGAGTTCAGGGGGAGGAGCAGTTTCACCTTCTATTGAGATTGCTTATGCTATCAAAAGACTAAAAGAGTTAAAACCAGTTGTCGTTTATGCAAGTGGTACTATTGCGAGCGGAAGCTACTATGCAAGTATCTGGGCAGATGAAATCATAGCAAATCCAGGAAGTATGGTTGGAAGTATCGGTGTCATAATGCAAGGTGCTGATGTAAGTGAACTTATGGATAAAATAGGAATTAAAACGCAGGGTGTACACGCTGGAAAATACAAGCAAATAGGAACTTCAAATAGACCTTGGAAAGCCTACGAAGTAAATGAACTCAACAAAGTTATTCAAGGTACTTATAATATGTTTACTAAAGATGTAGCAGATGCAAGAGGATTAGATATCAAAAAAAGAGACACCTTTGCAAACGCACATATATTTACAGCTTCACAAGCTAAAGAAGTTGGTTTAATAGATTCTATTGGTGTCATTTATGATGCTAAGCAAAGGGTTATTGAACTCTCAAAAGTTGAAAATCCAACATGGAATAAGGAAGATAAGTTTGATAAACTTATGAAAAAACTAACAGCTAGCAGTGCTATCGCACTTTATACATATTTTCCATCAATGGTACTGAAGTAGTACCATTATGCTTTGCAAGGGCATTATTTTACAGTTATAACCGTATCTGTATTTTCAAAAATTCTTTTGACTCTATCTTGCCATAATGCACCAAACTCTTTTATCTCTGAAGGTTCAGCTGTACCACCCATCATCTTTTGCATTAAAGGTTGCATCTCTGGACTTGGCATTATAGAATTAGGGTTATACACCACTTCTACACTTTTAGCTTGAGAAATACTAGTAAACTTTGCTGAAGAAGATATCGGTGCATTAAAATACATCAAAGAGTGACGAGCAAACTTTCCATTAAGTCCTTTAAAACCACTCTTATCTGTAGCGCCAGTAATTTGGGAAACTACATTACCTATAACTCCAGCTACACCCTCTTGCAAGTCTTCTTTAAATTCTACTTTTATATCTCCACGTACTGCCGGTTTATCACCATACAAAGCTTTTAAAGCTTCTTTAGTTATAAGATACGCTCCTGCTACAGTTGGACAAGAATGTCCAGCTGATTTGACAACATCGATATAGCTAAACTCATAGCCATCCATACCATATGCGCCTAATGCTGCTGACAACGGATCAACAACTTTTATACGCTCTACTTCATCAAAAAAACTTGGATAACTCATATATTTTCCTTTTCTAAGACTTTTGCTTTTATATTTACTTCATCGCTCATCACATTAAATTCATCATCAATATTTAATGAACTTATATCTATAACTTTAGCATTTTGTGAAACTTGGGCAAAACCTTTTATGATTCTATGTTTTGGATGGGATGATTCTAGCATTTTAGTAAGATTTAAAACTTGATTTTGCGCAGTTTTCAGTACATTCTCTACTGCATAAGTAAAATTTTCTTTTAAATGTTGAATTTCATCTAATTTCTGAGAGATTTTTCTATCTATTGAATATTGCGCATATAAATTTTGTAAATGTTGGATTTCTTGTTTTTTATTATGTATCTTCTGTGTAACAACTTGTGTAAGTTGTGTAGAGAGAGAGTCCATATATTGATACAGTTCATTTGTATCTGGTAATATCATCTCCATAGCAGCACTTGGAGTAGGCGCTCTTAAGTCTGCACAAAAATCACTTATCACATTATCTATCTCATGTCCAACAGCAGAAACTATGGGGGTACTAGCTTTAAAGATAGCATCAGCAACTATCTCTTCATTAAATGCCCATAAATCTTCTATGCTCCCACCACCACGACCTGTCACTATGATATCATAACCCCGAGTATCTACATATCCTATAGTATTAGAGATGCTTAAGGCTGCACTATCACCTTGCACTAAAACATCATATATATCTATCTCTATATTTTTATATCTATTTTGTGCAACACGTAACATATCTTGTAAGGCAGCACTTGTAGCAGATGTTATGAGCGCTATCTTTTGAGGAAATTTAGGAAGCTCTTTTTTAGACTCTAAAGCAAAATAGCCTTTATCCTGTAACTTTTGCTTAAGCTGCTCGAAGGCTAAAGCCAAGGCACCTTGTCCAGAAGGTTGTATATCAAAACAATTTATTTGATAGGAGCCTCGTGGTTTATACAAAGTAATAGCACCATCGAGAATAACTTTCATCCCCTCTTCTAGTTGAAATTTTAACTTTGAAGCATTCCCTCGAAACATCACAGCACTAAGAGTGGAGGAGCTATCTTTTAAAGTAAAGTAGATATGACCAGAGTTATGAAACGTAATACGTGAAAGTTCCCCTTCAACAAGTACGCGAGTAAAACTAGTTTCTAATAGGGTTTTAATTTGCTCGTTAAGTGATGAGACACTAAGCGTTTGCAAAATATATCTCTACTTTTTACGTGCAATCAGTAGAGTAGAGATATCCATAGAAAAACTTTTAGTATAAAGCATTTCAAATCCAGCAGACTCTAACTCATCTTGCATAGTTTGTACTGTTGCAAAGTCTTCTATAGAATTTGGTAAATATTCATAAGCCTCTAAATTTTTAGAGATAAATCCACCTACTTTTGGCAATATCTTATTTGTGTAAAAATTCATAATTTTTCCTAAAATAGATGGATTTTCATTTTTCATAAACTCTAGTATTACAACCAATCCACCCTTCTTAAGAACACGGTTAAACTCACCTAAGGCTTCTTCTCTCTCTACTACATTACGGATGCCGTAAGTGATACTAAGGATATCAGCGGACTCTGTTTCTAAAGGTATCTCCGTAGCCTTAGATATATGATAAGAAAAATTTGGGTATTTTTGGCGAGCGACATCAACCATACCAACTGATGGATCTACCCCAACTATATCACCTATAGCTATACCATTCACTTCCGCACGAGTCTTCCAAAATTCCATCATATCACCAGTACCACAAGCAACGTCTATGATTCTGTCAAGTGAATCTCCTCCATTAAACTCATAGGCTAAGTCACAAGCTTTACGTCTCCATGATTTATCTACACCCATACTCATCACACGATTTGCTGTGTCATATGTTGGCGCTATATCATCAAACATTGAAACTATTTTTTCTTGTTTTTGCATTCGTTAAACTTCCTCTTCTCTTTGCTTATTCTTCATCCACATAATTATATCTTGCGGTTCTTTTTTTGTGTTTAAAAGCTCATACTTATCGCTATAACTTAAATAACATAAATTAAAATCAACTATGTGCTTCGTAGCATTTTGCATATTTTGAGTACCCTCTATCATGATATTATTATACCTATGTACTTCATCAAAAGTATCACTTATAATTACTTTTCTATTTTCTACATTAAAAAGTGGTATAGTTGTATCAAAATCCTTTTGACGTGAATATATTAAAATATCTGGAGCACGTCCATTGACAAGTCTTGCATCAAGGGTTGGTCTATCTTCTCTCACCGTATTTCCACCTATTACAAGTAAGTCACATAAGTTTCTCATTGCATGAACATTTTTTCTTGACGCTGAGGAACTTACACTACTATCTGTGGAAGCATCTAATCTTTGTGCCCATTTAAAAAAAATAAATTTATCTTTTTGCCATAGATTAAATGGCTCAAGCAAATCCTTACATCTTTTTTCAAGAATTCCATACTCTGCATTTTTAAAACTACTTTGATAGTTATCTTTGGCACCAATGTATATATCTTTAATTTTAAGATTATCTATTAAGTTTGAACAAGCTGGTGTTTTTCCTTGAGAGGTACATGGTGCTAAAGTGGTATAAAGAGAACAGTATTTAAAAATATCATTATGATGCGCAATTAAATATGAGTGAATTTCACTAGAGAGTTCAAGAGAGAGTATATTGGCATCATCAGTTAACTTGAAGTATGCCACTTTTAAAGCTTGCACTTCAGCGTGTGGAAGTCCAGCTCGTTTATGTGCTTCAACAGCTAATATCTCTCCATGTTTACCAACTACTGTACAACCAACAGCAGGGTTTGGATATGTTAAGCCTTGATACAACCAAGCTTCATCAAGAGCCAATTGCATATAAAAACTAGAGTTGATTACCATTCAAAATAAGTTTTAGCTTTATTGATTTGGGAGTACTCTACTATAATCTCTTCGCCATCAACATCTAGAAAAATTTTAGAGTTTTCTACTTTAGTTAGAGTCCCTCTTAGTTTTGTTTTATCATTTAACAAAAGGGATACTTTTTCACCAAGAGATAATGTAAAATGCTTGAGTGTGTTTAGTTTTCTTTCGATGCCTGGACTACCCACTTCCATTCTGTAGTCACCTGAAACTGGTGGTGTCACATCCAATAGGGGAGATATCATACGAGAAAGTTCTGCACAATCATCAAGCCCAACTGGGGAGCGTTTTCCATCAACTATCTCTGTAGAGAGAACTGCTATGCGGTATATAGTTTCATCAAATTCACTTACAGTTGCAATGTCGTAAAGCTCCATATTCACTGATTTTACTAATGATTTTATATCAGATTCTAAACTCATATGGACCCCTTTTTTGCTATTTTTTTGAAAAGTTCTTCTAAATTTTGTGTGATTTTAAGTTGCTCATCAAACTCAAAAGCAAGTTTTGGACATTTGAACCAACCTTGGTCTTTCATACAGTAGTTTTCGACTATTGGTCTAGCTTTTCTGAGTTGTTTTAAAATAGTTCTTTTTTCTTCATCACTAAAGTAAGAAGGATCTACATATACCTTAGCATCACTACGACCTTTTGAACATTTCACTTCAACAATGTCTATTTCGTGTAAGCGGTTATCATTAAGCTGACTCAAACCCTCCGGAATCAACTCTTGAAGAACTGATTCGGTTCGTTTTACTTTTATCTCTGCTTCTGTATTCATATAAGTCTACTCAATACTAAAGAGAAATCTTTTGTTCAACTCTTTTGAATGTTTCGATAACATCACCAACAATAACATCTTCGTAACCTTTGATACTAACACCACATTCGTAACCATTACCAACCTCTTCAACATCATCTTTGAAACGTTTAAGAGAAGTAAGCTCACCCTCATGAATAACTACACCATCACGAATAACACGAACAAGACCACCGCGGATGAGTTTACCATCAACAACTGTACAACCAGCAACCATACCTTTTGGTATTTTGAAAGTATCTTTAACGTCAGCTTGACCTGTATTTTCTTCGTTGTATTTTGGAGCCATCATACCTGTAAGCATTCCAGTTACATCATCAAGAAGTTGATAAATAATAGAATAGTTTCTAATCTCTATACCACGTTGTTTTGCTAAAGCTTTGACTGAACCAGTTGGACGGATATTAAATCCTAGTAGTATACAGTTTTCACTTGCACTTGCTAGTTCAACATCATTTTCAGTAATTCCACCAACACCAGCAGAGATAACATTTACTTTAACTTCTTCATTTCTAAGTTCATTAAGTGATGTTCTAAGTGCTTCAAGAGTACCATGAACATCTGTTTTAAGAACAATTTTAAGTGATTTTAGCTTACCTTCTGCTATCATAGACGTCATATCTTCTAAAGTTGACTTAGTTGAGTGAGACAATTCTTTATGTCTGTCGTACTCATGACGTTTAACTGCGAATTCTTTTGCATCTTTTTCACTATCCATAACTTGCATAGTTTCACCAGCAGCAGGGACAGAATCTAGTCCAGCCACCTGTGCAGTATGTGATGGAAGCAAAGTCTTAACTCTTTGGTTATTTTCATCAGTCAAGGCTTTGATACGTCCATATGCTGAGCCACAAACCACATAGTCACCAACTTTAAGTGTACCATTTTGAACGATAACTGTTGCAACTGGTCCACGACCTTTTTCAAGAGATGCCTCAACTACTGATGCACGAGCTTGTGCATCAACATTTGCCTTTAGCTCAAGAACTTCCGCAGTTAAAAGAATATTTTCTAGTAAATCATTAAGTCCCATTCCACTTTTTGCAGATACTGGAATAAACTCTACTTCACCACCCCAATCAGCTGGATTCATATTTAATTCAGCCATTTGACCTTTTACATTGTCTGGTTGTGCTGTTTCTTTATCCATTTTATTCAGTGCAACTATAACAGGTTTGCCCGATTCTTGTGCTAACTTAACAACCTCTTTTGTTTGAGGTTTGACACCATCATCAGCCGCAACTACGATGATGATTATGTCTGTAATATCAGTACCACGCTGTCTCATATGTGAGAACGCTGCATGACCTGGAGTATCTATAAAAGTTATTGGCTTGCCATTTTGCTCGATTGTATATGCACCAATATGCTGAGTAATCCCACCAGATTCACCATCAGCAACCTTAGCATCACGAATAGCATCCAAAAGTGAAGTCTTACCATGATCAACGTGACCCATAATTGTTATCACAGGAGCTCTAGTCGTTGCATCAGGATCTGCTTCGACATCTTCTTCTTCATGAGTGAACTCATCTTTAGGGTCGATAATAGTCACTTCTACTTCAAACTCTTCTGATAAAATCTCTATCTCATCATTTCCTAAAAAGTCATTTTTAGTCATCATCATACCAAGGTCAAATAAAACTTTAATAATATCTGACATAGGACGTTTTAACTTTTCAGCAAATTCGTATACTCGAATATCTTCAGGAATCTCAACATGAGTTACAATTTCTTCTTCTTGAGTTACTTTTGCATACTTTTTACGCTTATCACGAGACACTTTTCTACCACGAGATGCCTGCTTTTTATTTGCATTTCTACCTGCTGGTCTTGGAGGACGAGGTTTTCTTGGCTCCTCTACCGGTAGCTTTGCACGCTCAGTTGAGTTAAGGTCAAGGAGAGTTACTTGGTCATCCATGTCCATAGATACATCACTCATAGAGCCACCAAAGATATCCATCCTTTGACCTTGCTCTTGTTTTTTAGAGTTTTCTTTTCTTTGTTTATTCTTTTTCTTAGTTGCTAATTCTTCTAAAGCTTCCGCAGACATTTTTCCATAAGAAGATACGCTTGCTTGCTTTTGAGGCATACTATAATTTTCTTCTACTTTTGGTTTGCGTTTTTTAACAATTTTTAAACCAGATTTTTTAATTTTTGGAACTGAAACCGTTTTTAAAAGAGAAGGTTTCTCTTTGGCTACTGGTTTTTCCTTTGCCTTAGCGTCTTCTTTAACATCAGTCTCAGTTTCCTCTTTGACTTCAGCCTGAGGTGCTTCTTTAGCCTTAGTTTTTGCTACCTCTGCTACAGGGGTATCCTTAACTTCATTAGCTTGGACTTCTTCAGTTTTTTCTTCTTTAGGAGTTTCTTTCACTTGAGCAGGTTTTGGTGTAGCCTTAGGTTCAGCAGCAACTGGAGCTTCACCATTCATAATATAGTTTGCAATTTGTTCAGCTTGTTCCATGCTTATTGTACTTTGAGCTGATTTTACTTCTATGCCCATCTCTGTTGCTTTATTTATAACTTCTTTTGAAGCAATACCCATTTCTGTTGCAACTTCGTGTACTCTAACTTTATCTATCATCAGTGATGATCTCCTTTAGTTTATTCATTAGTTTATCTTTATCGCCACTTTTACATTGGCGCATTAGTGCGCGTGATAATTTTTTCTCATCTTTTAGACAAGTATCGCACAAATAAAAAGTTCTACCATTTCCATCAAAAACTTCTAATGAGCTTTCGCTACATTTAATCCTTAACAGCTCATCTTGTGCACCTCTCTCTCTACATGAGATGCACATTCTAATGATACGATGAAATTTTTTTGCCATTATATCTAAAACTTACTTTTATTAATAGGCTAACGCTCTATTATTAGACCATTATTGTCAAAATTCAATGTTTTTACAATAAAATCTGGAAATTTCTGCTTTAATTTGTTTGAAATCATCGCAGCATCTTCATCATAAGCCATATTAAAAAAAGTAGAACCACTTCCCGAAAGCGTGCTCATCAATGCGCCACTTTCATAAGCCACCTTTTGTACCGAAAATAGTTCTGGTAGAGTTTTCATTCTAGCTTTTTGATGAAACCTATCGTGTGATGCTAACTTCAACATTTCCCAGTCTTCATTAAAAAAAGCAGCTACACTCAAAGCCGAGTGAGAAAGATTATATACTGCATTATCTTTAGAATATGACTTTGGTAAGACAGTTCTTGACTTTGATGTATTCATTTGTTTGTTTGGTATAACAACTATAGCTTTTAGATAGTCTGGTAAATGTTTTTTTTGAGAAAACACTTTATTTTTCTCAACAGTTGCTGCATTAAATCCACCCATAACAGCCGGCGTGATATTATCAGGATGTGACTCATAAACAAGGGCATGATTAAGAATACGTCTTTTAGAAACCCGAATAGCTGCTGCTTCATGTGCAGAAGCAATCGCTGAGACTATAACAGCGGATGAGCTTCCAAGTCCACGAGACATAGGAATGGAGTTATAAAATGTAAACTTAAAATTTTGTGATTTTTTTGTTAAACGGTTATAGTGGTCATTGAATATACTTATAAAAAGGTTATTACCTTTTAAACGTGGGTTATTTTCACCTTCACCTTTGATGCACACGCTAAAAAATTTTGATGGATGAAATTCAACTCTATTTCTAAGTTCTAAAGCCAAACCTAAAGAATCAAATCCAGGCCCAAGGTTTGCACTTGTTGCCGGTACACTTATATTCATATATTTCCTATCCAACTGCTCCTATTGCATATAAGGGCGTTGATTGTTTACTAAACTCATCATACTTAAGCACATCTTTTAAAATAAATTCGGATGTAGGTGCTTTTTCTAACTTTTGAGTTTTAATTTCTGATGAAATCTTAACAAAATACAACTTTGCTAATGCTTTTATTGGTTGATTATTATTAAAGTAAAAAGCATCTCTTGCATAAAGAGGTATATTTTTTAAAATACTTAAAGACTTTAAAAAAACATAGGAGACTTTTATAGCCATAAAACTACCTGGACCATTGGCGTAAAACAAGTTTTGTATCTCATACTTACTAAGTAAATTTTTAAAAAGTATAGGTAAAATCTCAGAGCTTTTCTCTTGTGTACTTATACTATCTATAAGTTGTTTTTCCTCATATACACCAATTAAAAGCGGTGAGGACAAAGCTATAAGAACGATATCTACCTTTTTAAGCATACGCTTTTTCAAGATCCGCTGTTTTTTCTCCAACTAACTCAACCACTTCATAGTTCTCAGGATTTTTCAACAGTTCAAGAGTAAGTTTATGATTAAGGTCATGACTTCCTGCAAAAGCTTCATAGTTTCCTATAAAGTTCATCCCTATAAGTGACATATCTCCGATAGCATCTAATATTTTATGTCTTACAAATTCATTTTTATATCTTAAACCCTCAGGATTAAGAATTTTCTTTTCATCTAAAACCACAGCATTTTCTAAAGAACCACCGAGTGCTAAACCTTTAGAACGGAGGTACTGAACCTCATGTAAAAAACCAAAAGTTCTTGCACGTGATATCTCTTCTTTGTAAGATTGTTTTGTAAACTTTAGTGAAAAATCCTGTTGTTTGATAACCGGATGTTCAAACTTAATAGTAAAGTTATACTTTAAATCGGGTGAAGGAGAAAGTTTTACATACTTATCACCCTCTTTTATGATAACATTTTTCTTAATTCGCATAACTTTTTTAGGGGTATCAAGCTCTGTAACTTCTGCTTCATCTAAAAGCATACAAAAACTTGCACTACTCCCATCCATCACAGGTACTTCATCTGCATCAACTATCACCTTAAGATTATCAATCCCATACGCATATACTGCTGAGAGTAAGTGTTCTATAGTAGAAATCACAAAACCATCTTTACCAATAACTGTAGCCATTTTTGTATCTACAACATTATCAGGGATAAGAGGTATTGATACATCAACATCTTTTCTATAAAATACTATACCACTGTTGGATTCTAATGGTTCAAGACGAAGTTTTACAGGGGAACCCTTATGAAGTCCTATCCCCACTAATTCTACTGGTTTTTTTATCGTAGTTTGATACATTGTGTTCCTATCTAGCTCTTTTTAATGATTGCCTTAGCATCATTAATAATTTTTTTAATATTTAAATCAATCCAAGTTTGGTCCATCCATTCAGCTGGACGAACTTCTATACCCTGAACAAGCACACCAAAATGTAAGTGATCACCCATTGCATAACCACTTTTTCCTGTACGAGCTATAGTTTGTTTGGCGTTGATAAAATCACCTTCGTTTGCACTTACACTTGAACAGTGTCCGTACAAAGTATAAAGTCCTAGTCCATGATGAATTATGGGCATATTACCATAGAGTCCATTAAAATCTGAAAAGACAACATCTCCACTATTTTGAGGGCGAATAGGTGCTTGTGCTGTTGAGGCTAAATCTAAACCTAAGTGATATGACTCACTTAAAAATCTTCTTTTATAAAGATATTTTCTATGGTCCCCAAAGGTTGCTACAACTACTGCACCTTTGAGCGGGTGCATTTTTTTCATATTAAATGTACTTATCATTCCAGCGGAAACCTTAGATGTAACCTCATGAATAAGTTTTTCATTTTTAGCTCTTACTTCTTCATTTATGATTTTAAACTGCTCCAAAGAACCATCTATTCCCTGTGTTTCCATGAAAACATCAGCTAATTCTGCAATTTTTCCATTTAAAAATCTATCGCTTATTTTAATTCTGGATATTTTATAATCTTTTTGTTTTAAATAAAGTGGTACATATGATTTTGAAGTATTTCCGGCATAATCACGTGCAACTATTGTCGCACGAAAAGCTTCTTGTCTTACTGGCCATGCTAAAAGTGATATAAAATAACCATCTTTATAAAAAGGTTGTGGTATAAATTTTTTACCAAAGTTCGTTTCAATATATATCTCTTTTAAGTTTTCATCACCAGCCTTAAAAATAACAACTGCTGAACCACCTTTTTTAATCTTATAGGAGTGTGCTATTGTGACAAGTTCTGGTTTGCGTTTATCTATCTTAAGTTCAAACTCTTTAATGACACTGTTTCCACTTAAAAAGTTCCATTTACTAGAATCTTGAGCAAAAACTATGATTTTTACATTTTTATCTTTAAGTGCGTATGAACTTCTTGGGGGTTCTACTAAGATATTTATAGAGGAGCTTAATGTCATAGGGACTTCAGAATAAAGTGTTTTTTCAGTACTAGCACTTTTGAAAACTACTTTATACGCTTTTATACCACTGGAGTCTTCTATGTTTAACTTCAAGGGCTTTTTTAAATTCCAGTAGCCATTTGTATCTAAAGTGATACTAGGAGCTATTCTTTCAAACATTGGAGTGTTGTAAAGATAATACCCACCACCAGCCAATAAGGCTAATACAAACAACACTCCAAGGGATGAATTACTTTCTTTTCTTCTCAAATTATATTTCCTCTTTCATAATTACTTCATTTTTATACATAATAACTGCAGATTTAACAGTTGGCAAACTCAGTGCTTCAACTAAAACTTTTTTTAGATCTTTAATCTGAGCTCCACTTTGACTCAAATCTTTATCTTCGAGCTCAAACACGGCCATCTTAGCATCATTTGTTAAATACATCTTTGAGAGCAAAATTGCTTTTAATCTTAATGTTGCATATGATTGATAATGCACTAGATTTTCACTACACAATATAGCATCAGCACCACTATCAACTAATAGTTTAGCTTTAGCAAAAATCATACCATCAATACCGCTTGTAAAGCCCTTTGTAACATCTAATAAACCTGCATATAAAGATGTTGCCATTTTTTTATTTAGTTTAATATCTTCATCTATAAAAAAGTCCAGTAAGTCTAATGAACCTATCGCATTTATTTTATAGTCTGCAGAGCTAGGATAAGAGTTTTTAAGCTTCTCTATCCAAGGCAAAAAATTTAAATGTAAGTCATAATCATAGCTACAACAGTACAAAGAAACTTTTTTATGTAATTGTAACAGATAAGTATAGAGTGCGTTTGCGGATGCCAAGTGATCTATACTCGCATCATCTTCTAAGACTATAACTATATACTTGGCATCATTTATCTCTTCAATTTTCAGCATTATACTACCTTTTTTGTTTGTTCGTTTTGTAAACATAGGCTAAGACTTCTGCAACCGCTGTAAAAAGAGCTTCAGGTATCGCTTTGTCTATCGCAACTTCTTCATACAAACTTCTTGCTAAAGGAGGATTTTGTACAATTTGGACGCTATTTTCTCTTGCAATTTTTTTGATTTGTATTGCAACATTATCTTTACCTTTAGCTACCACGATAGGGGCATGTCCTTTTGACTCTTCATATTTAAGTGCTACTGCATAATGTGTAGGATTAGTTATGACGACATCTGCATCTGGCACTTCATTCATCATTCTTTTTCTTGAGGCTTCCATTTGGATTTGACGAATTTTGCCTTTTATGAGGGGATCTCCCTCCATGTTTTTCATCTCATCTTTTATCTCTTGTTTAGACATTTTAAGACCATCAAAATACTGTTTGCGAACAATAATAACATCAATAATTGCAAATACAAAAATAATAAAAAGCATTACTAAGGCAATAGTAAGTGCTTTTTCTTGTAACCAATCTAGTTGAGCATCTAAACCAAACAAAGCAACTGTTGGCAACTCCATAATAAAGAAAAAGAAAAACAAAAAGCCAACACCAAGTGTTGTAAAACTCTTAAAGGTAACCTTCACTCCCTCTATCATTTTTTTCATACTTACAAGATTTTTCATCCCTTTAATAGGATCGAGTTTATTAAGTTTTGGCATGATAGCATCTGCGGTAAATAAGAAACCAAATTGCGCAAGAGCAGCAACAACACCAGCGATAGCTACAGCGATAGCTAAGGGCAGAACTATCATCAAAAACTCTCTCATAGTAACAAAGGCTAAGCCAAAGAGCATCTCTCTGTTGACGCCATCTGCCATAATATTAAAATAATATTTAAATAAAAAAATCATATGAGCAGCCATATAGGGGAAAAGTAGTAAAAGAGCTAATATCGCGACAAAAAGAGTTACTACTCCCGATGCATCTTGTGATTTTGGTACATTGCCCTCTTTTCTGGCATCTTCTATCTTCTTGTCGGTGGGTTCCTCTGTTTTTTCTGTATCATCAGCCATAGTTTATACTTTTATTTGCTAGAATTTATATTCTTGCTTTCCTCTCACACATCTGACATAAGCTTTACCTTTTCTATTGCCATCATATTTAATGCCTTGAGAGAAGTCCATGTATGAGATAGTGTCTATATCTGACAATAACGGTGATGCAGAAATATAATAGTCGGATTTTACATTTTTAAACTGACTATTGACTACAGAAGTCAGATTAGAATGATCTATGATAGTTTCTAACTCTTCAATAGTTGGTAAACGCCAATCTATAAAATTCCCAAGAGTAAGTTTATGACAATAATCTTTAGCATCATTTAAACCTTTTCTTATTTGCTTAGCATCAATATTATCTTGCCACATGTACTTTAGATTTAAATCTATAACTATATTTTTCAAATCATCTCTTTTAAATGTATGCTTTAGTTGTCCTTTAGGCGATACATCAAGGGTAGAGTCTAAACTTATCTCATGCGCCATTAAAAACACATCACTAAGCAAGAATATTAAAAGCAACCTTATTGTCATCTATTGCATCTTCATAGAGATGTCGATCCAAGAAGCTTGATGAATTAAAGCACCAGAGCTTATAGCATCAACACCCGTTTTTGCATAAGACTCTATGGTTTGTAATGAGATGTTTCCACTTGCTTCAAGTGCAATATGGGCAAAATTCTCATCTCTGTATGCGACAACTTCGCTGACCTCTGTTGGCGTCATATTGTCACACATAACTATGTCAGCACCTGCTTCAAAAGCTATTTTAGCGATGCTAAACGTCTCTGCTTCAACTTCTATCTTAGTAGTAAAGGGGATTTTAGTTCTTGCTGTTTTGATGTATGATGCTAAGTCTTTTATGGTTTTTAGATGCGTATCTTTTATCATCAATGAATCATCTAAACCCATTCTATGATTTAACGCACCCCCTACTCTTGTTGCGTACTTTTCAAAGACACGAAGCTGTGGTCTTGTTTTTCTAGTATCTAAAAGTTTTACGCCATATGGCTTTATGATGCTAAGGTATTTGTTTGTTAATGTAGCAATAGAACTTGCGTGAAGAAGCATATTTAGAAGTGTTCTCTCTGTTTTTAAAACAGTATGCGAATCCCCATGAATGATGCATAACACATCACCCACTTTAAAATGTTCTCCATCTTTTTTACCCCATACTATCTCTAAGCCCTCTAATGATGCTAAGGTATCAGCATAGACTTGCCCAGCAAGCACACCCTCACACTTAGCGATGACGTCAGCTTTAGCATCAATGGCATCTTCTACTAACGCATATAAGTCTCCACGACCCACATCTTCTGCTAATGATGCTTTTACAAACTCTTGTATCATAAGGCCAACATTCTATCAAGTGCGATTTTTGCCCACTTTTGGGTGTTTTCATCTACTTGGATTTCATTCAGTGGTTCACCATCGTCTATGGACTTTAGAGTTAAGTACAAGTCATTTAATGTTGTCTCATTCATAGTTGGACATTCTGGCTTTGTGGAACTTAAGATAAAGGTATTTTTCGGACGCAGTCTACTTACCATGTTAAACTCTGTGCCAACTGCTATCTTTTGTTCGTCTGGTAATCCTGTAATATACTTGATAAGTTGAGAAGTGGAACCTACAAAGTCACTAGCATCACAAATGGCGGGGTCACATTCTGGATGTGTCGCTATCAAAATACCTGGGTACTTTTTACGATAAAACTTGATGTCATCGAGAGTAAAAAGCTGATGTACTGAACAAAAGCCATCGAAACAGATGATATCACTTTGCTTTAAGTCACTTCCATCACCTATGACGCAAGACTTTAAACCCATTTGATTTGCTATGTTTTGACCAAGGCATCTATCTGGAACAAAAAGGATTTTTTTGCCCTCTTCTAAAGCCGTAGTAATGATTTTTTTAGCATTTGAAGAGGTACATACGAGTCCACCCATCTCCCCTACTCTAGCCTTTACACCAACATCCGAATTGATGTAAGTGATAGGCAAGATATTTTCATCAGGTATTCCAGCATCATTTAAAGCTTTTACAGACTCGTTAAACTGTAAAGAGTCTATCATTGATGCCATCGCACAACAAGCAAGTTTTGGCATAACTACGCGTTTTTGTGGACTAAGCACTTTTACACTTTGACCCATAAAACCAACACCACAAAACACAACAAACTCTGCATCATCAGCTTTTGTTTTCATAGCCAACTCAAGAGAGTCACCAGTGATGTCACCCATCTCAAAAACTTCATCACGTTGGTAAAAGTGAGCAACAACTGTTACACTTAACTTCTTTTTGTAATCATTTATTTTTTGTATTAACTCTTCATTTGTGAACTGCAAAAAACTATCCTTCGAAAAAATTCTTAGTTTGTATAAATTATATTATTGACATTATATCTTTAAATGCTAAAAATCCAAGGGACTCATAACTTTTGTTTTGTTCATCTCACTCACAACATGCGTATAAATCATCGTCGTTTCTACACTTTTATGACCTAAAAGTTCTTGTATACTTCGCAAATCTATGCCAGCTTGGAGCAGATGGGTTGCGTAAGAGTGTCTAAAGATGTGAGAGGTTACTCGTTTGTTTAGGTTTGCTTTTTGAGCTGCTACTTTTATATTTCGACCTAATGTTTGTGGATGAATGTGATGTCTTCTTTTTTCTTTACTTCGGGGATCCTTTGAAAGTGAAGTCATGGGAAATAGATATTGCCACTTTGTCTCAGTTTTTGCTTTTGGATACTTTTTTTCATATGCAAAAGGCAAATAAACAGTTCCAAATCCATCTATAATGTCTTTTTTATGAATCTCTTCAACTCTTTTCACTTGTACTGAAAGTTCCTCTTTGAGCTTTAAAGGTAATGGGACAGTTCTATCTTGTAAGGACTTGGAATCCCATAAATAAAGCTTATCAAATCCAAAATCTATATCTTTTAATCTGATATTTAAAACTTCACTCATTCTCAATCCACAGCCGTACATCAATGTAACTATCAGTTTATATATTCCATCAATATTTAAAAGTATTTGTTTTACTTCATCTTTTGTAAGTACTATTGGTATATGTTTTCTTTCTTGTGCTCGAAGAGCCTGAATGTTCCACTCTACAGTATCAATCCCTAAAACCTCTTTATATAGGAAAAGAACAGCATTAAATGCTTGATTTTGAGTAGAAGGACTTACATTTTTTTTAGTAGCTAAGAAAGTCAAGTACTCTTCTATCTCTCTTTTAGCCATATCAATTGGATGCTTTTTGTTATGAAAAAATATATACTGCTTTATCCAATGGATATATGTCCTCTCAGTAGAGTAGCTATAATGTTTAAAACGAATCTTATCCCGAACAATATCCAATAGTTTCTTCTTAATTTCCATCTTAATCCCCTCTTGAGTTAAGTAACATTATGTGTGTTATGTAAGATATTGAATAAATAACATACAAAGTGTTCTGTTATTGACACATTTGGTACAAAACACACACTTTATTTTTAAGTATAATATTATAAATTGCGCAAAGTCATTAAAAATATTGCATTTTGTCATATTATCAAAATATAACAGTTGTTTTATATCTGTGTTATTATTACTATTTAAGACTTTTAATATATAATGTGTGTTGATAAATAGTTATGAGTCAAAGTAAGCAC
>JALSLR010000005.1 GCA_026988245.1 Sulfurimonas sp. | reverse complement strand
GCGTATGTGTGATGTAAACATTTTCAATACTGATAAAACTCTCTCTCAAGCTATTCAAAAAAGAACTAAAAAGTACTTTTGTGTATCGACTGATAAAGCTGCTAATCCTGTAAATATGATGGGTGCATCTAAGAGAATCATGGAGATGTTTTTGATGCGTAGAAGTAAGTACATCAAAATCTCAACGGCTAGGTTTGCCAATGTTGCTTTTTCTGATGGTTCGCTTTTGCATAGTTTTAACAAACGACTTGAAAAAAAACAGCCCATAGTAGCACCAGATGATGTCAAACGCTACTTTGTGACTCCAAAAGAGAGTGGGGAGCTATGTTTGATCTCTTGTATATTTGGAGAGAACCGTGATATCTTTTTTCCAAAATTTAGCGAAGACTTGCATCTCATCTCTTTTGCAGATATAGCGATGAAGTATCTCAAAGAAAAAGGCTATGAGCCTTACATATGTGAGAATGAAGAGCAAGCAAGAGAGTTGGTGCATACTCTGCCAGCAGAGGGAAAGTACCCATGTCTTTTTACCTCAAGTGATACTACTGGAGAGAAAGATTTTGAGGAATTTTATACTGATGATGAATTCTTAGACATGACAAGATTTAAAAATCTAGGAATCATAAAAAACGAGCCAATATACGATGATGCTAAGCTAAACTCTTTTAGTTCAACTATGCAAAAATTTAAAAAACATCTTGAGTGGAACAAAGAAAATATAGTAAAGGAGTTCTTTAAATTAATCCCAAATTTTGACTATGAAGATAAAAATAACTTCCTTGATGGAAAGATGTAATGTATAAAAATATAGTAGACTTTATTCAAAAAACTTACAAAACTAAAGAGTACATACCCCTACACGAGCCTAGGTTTTTAGGGAATGAAAAAAAGTACTTAAATGAGTGTATAGACTCTAGCTTTGTATCTAGTGTTGGAAAATTTGTAGACTCATTTGAAGAGAAGTTTGCTTCTTATATTGGAAGTAAGTACGCAGTAGCCATGGTTAATGGAACTTCGGCACTTCACATAGCAGTACTTGTTGCGGGTGTAAAAAAAGATGATGAAGTTATAACCCAAGCTTTAAGTTTTGTAGCGACTTGCAATGCCATAAGCTACTGTGATGCTAAGCCTGTGTTTGTGGATGTTGACGTAGATACGATGGGGATGAGCCCTCGAGCGCTTGAGGTATTTTTGCAAAAAAACTGCGAAATGGATGGTGCGAAGTGCATAAATAAAACTACAAAAAGACAGATAAAAGCCTGTGTCCCGATGCACACTTTTGGACATCCGTGTAAGATAGAAGAGATAAAAAATATTTGTGATGCATGGGGCATAGTCCTTGTCGAAGATGCTGCTGAGAGTTTAGGCTCGTACTATAAAGATAAACATGCGGGTACTTTTGGAGCTTTAGGTGTCTTTAGTTTCAATGGAAATAAAATCATAACATCTGGTGGTGGTGGCGTTATAGTTACTGATGATGCTAAGCTTGCAAGCAGAGCAAAGCATCTTAGTACTACAGCAAAAGTGCCTCATGCTTATGAGTTTGAACATGATGCGTTGGCATATAACTACAGGATGCCAAACCTCAATGCTGCACTGCTTCTGGCACAGTTAGAACAACTTGATGATTTTTTACAAAGCAAAAGAGTCTTAGCATCACACTACGAAAATTTTTTTAAAGATGATGCTAAGCTAGAGTTTATAAAAGAACCTCATGATGCTAAGTCAAACTACTGGTTGCAAGCCTTGATAGTTAAAGATAAAAACCAAAGAGACGATCTCTTAAAGTGCTTAAACGACAACGGAGTTATGTGCAGACCAATATGGAAGCTTTTAAGTGAGTTGCTAATGTACAAAAATTGTCAAAATGATGGCTTAAAAAATGCAAAATATTTAGAACAAAGAGTTGTAAATATTCCAAGTAGTGTGAGAATATAATGCAAAATATACTTTTAGTAGGTGGTGGTGGACATTGTCACTCGGTCATAGATGTGATAGAGCAAGAGGGGAAGTTTGCCATCGCTGGGATAATCGATAAGAAAGAACTCATTGGCACAGATGTTCTTGGCTATAAAGTTATAGGATGTGATGATGATTTGATAGGACTACGTAAGAAATTTTCTCATGCCTTAGTCACTCTAGGGCATATTAAAACTAATAAGCTAAGAAAAGAGTTATTTGAATATCTTATTAAATTGGGTTTTACTTTACCTAGTGTAGTTTCACCTTTATCTTATGTAGCTAAGGGTGCATCTATTGGTAATGGTAGTATAGTTATGCATCAGAGTTTAGTAAATTCAAATGCTCAAATTGGGCATAATTGCATCATAAATACAAAGGCTTTAGTTGAACATGATGCTAAGATAGAGGACAATACTCACATATCTACAGGGGTCATCATCAATGGTGGGACTATAGTAAAAGAAAATACTTTTGTAGGAAGTGGAGCGATAACCAAAGAATACACCGAAGTTTCAGGCTTCATAAAAGCTGGGAGCGTTGTTAAATGAACGTTTTTATAATAGCAGAGGCTGGGGTAAATCATAATGGCTCCACTATTATTGCAAAAAAACTCATAGATGTTGCTAGTGAGGCTGGGGCTGATGCTGTGAAGTTTCAAACTTTTAAGGCTGAAAGTTTAGTAAGTAAGAATGCTCAAAAAGCTGAGTACCAAAAAGATACAACGGATGCTAAACAATCGCAGTATGATATGATAAAAAAGTTAGAGTTAGATGCTGATACGCACAAAGAACTCATAGCTTACTCTAAAACAAAAAACATCATGTTCCTCTCAACACCTTTCGATTTAGATAGTGTTGATTTGTTAGATGACTTAGGCTTAGAGATATTTAAAATACCAAGCGGAGAGATTACAAACTTACCATATCTTAGAAAGATAGGCTCACTCAACAAAGAGGTAATTCTTTCAACTGGTATGGCAAATATGCAAGAGGTAGAGGAAGCTTTTAAAGTGTTAGTAAATGCTGGGACTCAAAAAGAAAATATAACTATACTTCATGCAAACACCATGTACCCAACACCTATGAAAGATGTAAACTTAAAAGCGATGCTTAGCATCAAAGAAAAGTTCGGAGTGAAGGTAGGCTATAGCGACCATACCTTAGGCATAGAGGTAGATATAGCTGCTGTAGCTATGGGTGCGAGCTGTATAGAGAAGCATTTTACTTTAGATAAGACCATGGAAGGACCAGACCATAAAGCATCTCTAGAGCCTAGTGAACTGGTAGCTATGGTTGAAGCCATTAGAAATATAGAGCTGGCACTGGGGAGTGATGTAAAAAGTCCTAGTGAGAGTGAACAAGTAAATATAGTAGTAGCTAGAAAGTCAATAGTTGCAAAAACACTCATAAAAAAAGGTGATATTTTTACTAACGAAAATCTTAGCGTGAAACGACCTGCTAATGGTATAAGTCCTATGAGGTGGGATGAACTTATTGGTAGTGTTGCAGATAAAGATTATAATGAAGATGAGTTGATATGACTGAAACAAACCGAATTGAATTTAAACTCAAACTTACTGATACTTTAGAAAAAGAGGTTGTTGCATTTTTAAACTATGAGAATGGTGGGATTATTTATATCGGTATAAATAGTGATGGGAAAGCTGTAGGAGTAGAAAACTACGATGAGATTCAGTTAAAGATAAAAGATAGACTACGACACAACATTGAGCCCTCTTGTCTAGGACTTTATGATGTAATAATTGAAGAGAAAGAGCAAAAAAATATAATCAAAATCATAGTAGCAAGTGGGAATGAAACACCATACTATGTAAAAAAATATGGTATGTTTTCTAAGGGCTATTCCCATCCTGTCAATAGACAACTAATGCGTATATATAAAGATCTTGAGATGGTAGAGCACCTTGGTTCAGGGATGAACAGAATACTAAGTTTTTATAAAAAGAAAGATTTTGAACTGAATGATGTATATTTAAGGGTTATATTTTTCTCTAATACTAAGGAAATAACTACTACCCAAGAAACTACCCAAGAAACTACCCAAGAAACTACCCAAGAAACAAGTAGGGTACCATCAACAAAAGAAAAAATACTCCATTATCTAAGAGAAGATCCACTCAACACGAGGGAAAGTCTAGCTAAGAAGACAGGGGTAAGTGCAAATGCAATAAAGCAACATCTTACACAACTCAAAGAATCAAACATAATCCAAAGAGTCGGTAGTACAAAGTCTGGATACTGGAAGGTTTTAGAAAATGAATAAAAGAAAAATATGTGTAGTTACAGGAACACGAGCAGAGTATGGTCTACTTTACTGGTTTATAAAAGAGATAGAGAATGATGATGCCTTGGAGTTACAACTTCTAGTAACAGGTATGCATTTGAGTCCAGAGTTTGGACTTACTTATAAAGAAATAGAGAAAGAGTTTACAATAGATAAGAAGATAGAGATGTTACTCTCTTCAGACAGTTCTATAGGTATCTCAAAGTCTATGGGTCTTGCTCAAATCTCTTTTGCTGAGGCTTATGAAGAGTTAGAACCTGACATAGTTGTCGTGCTTGGCGATAGGTATGAGATATTTTCTGCCGCTAGTGCTGCTATGATAGCTTGTATACCTATAGCACATCTTCATGGTGGAGAGACTACTCAAGGGGCTTTTGATGAGTCTATTCGTCACTCCATTACAAAGATGAGTCATCTACATTTTACTGCTACTGATGAGTATAGAAATCGTGTTATTCAACTAGGAGAAAACCCTCAAAGAGTTTTTAATGTAGGTGGACTTGGCATAGATAATATCAAAAAACTGAAACTACTCACTAAAGAAGAGTTTGAGAAATCTATCGACTTTAAACTTAACAAAAAAAACATCTTAGTTACTTTCCATCCTGTTACACTAGAGAGTGCAACTGCAAAAGAGCAGTTTAAAGCACTTCTAAACACTATAGATACCTTAGAAGATACAAA
>JALSLR010000004.1 GCA_026988245.1 Sulfurimonas sp. | reverse complement strand
TGTGTAGTTACAGGAACACGAGCAGAGTATGGTCTACTTTACTGGTTTATAAAAGAGATAGAGAATGATGATGCCTTGGAGTTACAACTTCTAGTAACAGGTATGCATCTGAGTCCAGAGTTTGGGCTTAATTACAAGGAAATAGAGAAAGAGTTTACAATAGATAAAAAGATAGAGATGTTGCTCTCTTGGGATACTTCCGTAGGTATATCAAAGTCAATGGGACTCGCTCAAATCTCTTTTGCTGAAGCTTATGAAGAATTACAACCTGACATAGTTGTAGTGCTTGGTGATAGGTATGAAATATTTTCAGCTGTGAATGCGGCTATGATAGCTCGTATTCCTATCGCTCATCTTCATGGCGGTGAATTAACAGAAGGTGCGTATGATGATGCTATTCGTCATAGTATTACAAAGATGAGCCACTTACATTTTTGTGCAACTAATGAGTATAAAAATCGTGTAATACAGCTAGGTGAACAAAAAAATAGGGTCTTTAATGTAGGTGGCTTAGGGATAGATAATATCAAAAAATTAGACCTGCTCTCAAAAGATGAGTTTGAAAAGTCAATTGATTTTAAACTCAATAAAAAAAATATCTTACTTACATTTCATCCTGAGACATTAGAAAATATAAGCGTGTTATCGCAATTTCAACATATTTTAAATGTAGTAGATAGACTCAAAGATACAAACATAATTTTTACAAAAGCAAATGCAGATACAGGTGGTAAAATTATAAATAAAATGATTGATGAATATGTTGATGCTAAGAAAGAAAAAGCAATAGTGTTTACATCACTTGGGCAACTTCGATACCTTAGTGCATTACAGTATGTTGATGCTGTAGTAGGAAATAGTTCAAGTGGATTGCTTGAGGTTCCAAGTTTTAAAATAGCTACTATAAATATTGGAGATAGACAAAAAGGTCGTATGTCAGCCAAAAGTATAATTAATACTACTTTTGAAGAGCTATCTATTAAGAATGCTTTTGATAAAGTTTATTCGACTGAGTTTCAAGCTACACTAAGAGATGTTAAAAATCCTTACGGAGATGGTGGCGCTAGTAAAAAAATAAAAGATATAATAAAAAGTTTTCATTTAGATGGTATTTTAAAAAAATCTTTTTATGACATAGGGGTGTAAAATGAAAAGTTTTAAAGATGTATTATTGAGAAAAACTTCGACAATTAGAGAAGCTCTTCTCGTTATAGATGAAGGTGCTTTGCAAATAGCGCTTATATTGGATGATGATGGGGTATTGATAGGTACTTTAACAGATGGAGATATAAGGCGTGGTTTGTTAACCGGTATGGAGTTAAATGATTCTATAGAGCCAATCATATTTAAAAATCCAGTTGTATGTACTATAGAAGATTCCAGAGAAACTATACTTGAAATAGCATCTAAACATAAAATTTATTTAATCCCGATTTTAGACAAACTTGGTAAGCTAATAGGACTTGAAGAGATATCTAAACTTCAAAAACCACAAATAAAATCAAATAAAGTTGTTTTGATGGTTGGTGGTCTAGGTACACGATTGCGACCACTTACAGAGCATACTCCAAAGCCAATGTTAAAAGTTGGGAATAAACCAATCCTTGAGACTATAATATTAAATTTTAAGAAGTATGGATTTATCAATATCATCTTGAGTGTTAGTTATATGGCTGAGGTTATTGAAGAGTATTTTGGTGATGGAAGTGAGTTTGGCGTAAATATAGAGTATGTCCATGAAGATAAACGCATGGGAACAGCGGGTTCTCTTTCACTTTTGAGAGGGAAACTTGATGAATCATTTTTTGTTATGAATGGAGATTTGCTTACAAATGTAAATTTTTCACATATGATGGACTATCATCTTCATAAAGAATCTATTGCTACTATGGGCATAAGGGAGTATGATTTTCAAGTACCTTATGGTGTGGTAAATGTAGAAAATGAAGATATTTTAAGTATCCAAGAGAAGCCTATTCATAAGTTTTTTGTAAGTGCTGGTATATATGTCTTGAGTGATAAAGTTCTTGAAATGATTCCAGATGATGCATTTTACGATATGCCTACTCTTTTTGAAGAGATTATCAAAAAAGAGTTGAAAACTGTGTCATTTGCTATTCGTGAATACTGGTTAGATATAGGTCGTATGGAAGAGTTTAAAAAAGCTAATATAGAATATGATAAGGTTTTTTAGTGTATAAATCTAAAACATTCTTAGCTGTCATCTTAGCTCGAGGTGGCTCAAAAAGGTTACCGCATAAAAATACTATGATGCTAAGAGATAAACCACTCATAGCTTGGAGTATTGAAGCTGGATTGAACTCAAAATATATAGATGAAGTTGTTCTTAGTAGTGATGATGCTAAGATATTAGATATTGCTTTAGAGTATGATGCTAAGACTATTCACAGACCAGCACACTTAGCATCAGATGAATCCTCTAGCTTTGATGCTGTGGAGCATCTTATGCAAAACTATAAAACATATGACTATATAGTGTTACTTCAGCCTACTTCACCTCTTAGAACTTCAAAACATATAAACGAAGCTATAGAGTTGCTTTTGGAAAAAAAAGCTGATGCTATAGTAAGTGTCTGCGAGAATGAACATAGCCCACTTTGGAGCAATACTTTACCAAAGGATGATAGCCTAGAAGGTTTTATCCGAGAGGAAGTAAAAGGTAAACGCAGCCAAGACTTGCCAAAATACTTTCAGCTAAACGGGGCTATCTACATATGTGATGCTAAGAGACTCCTAGAAGAAAAAAGCTTTTTTTTAAAAGATAATATTTTTGCATATAAGATGCAGAGGGAAGATTCGATAGATATAGATGAAGAGCTTGATTTTAAACTAGCTGAGTTACTTTTAAATTCTTAGCATCATCTACTTAGCTTGGTCTATGTAATAGCTGTAGATGATATGGTTTAAAATCATGTGTGCATCTTCCACTATGCCGTATTGCCCTTTGTCAGTTTGTACATGGTAGTTGATGTCTGAGAGTGGTTTGAGTAGCCCTCCATCAAACCCAGTTATGCCGATAACTTTTGCTTTTTCTTCTTTTGCATACTTTACTGCTTTGATGATATTTTCAGAGTTTCCACTGCAAGATATGGCGATGAGTAAGTCCTGAGGTTTGAGTCTACCTTTGAGTTGCATATAAAATATATTTTCATAACCTATATCATTTGCTATTGCAGTACATACTGGAGTATTGTCATTTAAACTCTCAACATCAAAGTACTTTATCTCTCTTCGTCTGAGTCCTGCTCCAAGGTCATTTACCATGTGTGAAGCTGTAGCTGCACTACCACCATTTCCTATGATGTAGATTCTACCTTTAGTATTGTCTAATGCTTCAACAATTTGTGAAATAGCCTCAAGGTTGCTACTTTTTAGAGTTGTATGAAGATTTTGAATATATCTGTTGGTAAATGAAAGCATTTTAAAGACCTTTAAGTAATATTGTTGTATTTTAACTTTATAAATTAAAAAGAAAGATTAAATGATGATGGAACCTGATACTTACTTCTTATCTTCAGATGAGGCTTTGAGAGTCGCTACTCAACATAATAGAAGTGATGATATAAATCAGTATGAATTGCAGATATGTTACTATAATGGTGAAAAGATAGATTCTGATTTGATCAATTTGGTACATGCTCCAATAGAAAATATAGTTTCAATTTTGGCTTTGGGGACGTATCGTCTTCCTAGCAAATTAAGTTTTGATGGTATGAATCTCTCAGAAGATGTAGTTGAAGAGATCACTCATCATTTTAATTTTGCACTAGCAGAAGCTAAGCTTGCTCGCAAAGCATTAAACGAACACTATCTGCAAGAGTTACTCAAATCTAAATTAGATTTCACTCAAGGACTTCGGATATACACATCTTACAGCACTCAAACACGCGTGATGAGATATGTACTTCAAAATATAGCAGATGAGTTTATTCAACGTGGTTTTGAAGTGTTGGTTCATATTAATTATGGCATGAATGATCGGTATTGCCATAAAGTATTAAAAGAGTTTAATCCCCATGTAACCATCAATATCAATAATTTAAATAACAAATTTATAGGTGAAGATGTTTTTAACTTTGTTTGGTTTCAAGATTTTATGCCTATTCTTACAAACAACGAAAATATATATTTACGAAAAAGAGATTTTATATACTCTTTATTACCTGATTTTGACATACTTTTAGAGAATAAAAATATACCTTATGAAAGACAAGGTTTTTGTGTTAATACTGAACTGTATAAGAAAAACGATAAAACAAAAAGAAAGAAAAAAATTGTTTTTATAGGTAGCTCTTATCTAGATTCATTAGGTAACGATAAGCTTATAAGAAATGCAGTATTAAAATTAGAACAAATCTTCCTTAATGGAGATGACCTGAATAAAGAAGTTGCTAAAGAGATAGCAAAGAGATTTAATTTGAATATAGATTTTGTCACTTTAAGACTTATACCGTATATTATTCGAGATATAGGCTTGTTACAATTATGCAAATTAAAAACTGACTATGAAATTGAAATTTATGGTTGGGGGTGGGAAAGATATGCTGAGATGAAGCCATACTACAGAGGTGTATTAACATATGGCAAAGAAATTGCAGATGTCTACAGCAGTGCTACATTTGCATTTGCTCCTCACCATCAATATACACTTCAGCAAAGAGTGTTTGAAGCTTCATCATGTGGAGCTATACCAATAGTTTATGATTGTAGAAATACATCTCAAGAAGATGATTATGAAGAAGCTTTATGTTATTATAATACAACAGCTGATTTGAAAAAAATTCTCAATGCTAGCATACAAAAAAAAGATTTTACAAGACTTCTAGAGAGTCATACGTATAGAGATTTCGCTCAAATAATGTTAAACACACTCAAGGATAACTTGTAAAATGGCAGATAAATATTCAATAGACTCTCATAAGTTAAGTTTTCATCCCCAACGGGTAACAAAATGGCTTGATGCTAAGGATGACTGGCAAATGCAAAAAACAATCTATCCTATATATTTGGAGATAACTCCTATAGGTTCATGTAATCATAGGTGTACATTTTGTTCGGTTGATTATATTGGCTATAAAAGTATCAAACAAGATGAGAAGATTTTGGGTGAGAGAATAAAAGAGATGGCAAAACTTGGTGTAAAAAGTATAATGTTTGCCGGAGAAGGGGAGCCTACACTCTATAAGCCACTTCCAAATATTTTAGATATTTGTAGTGAAGTGGGAATTGATACATCGCTCACAACAAATGCAGTAGCTATAAGTGAAACAACAGCAAAAAATTATGTGAAAAACTGCAAGTGGATAAAAGTTAGTATAAATGCAGGTGATAGAGATACATATGCAAGTGTGCACCAGACAAAAGCTGATGATTTTGATAAAGTGGTTGATAACTTGGCTATGGCAGTAAAGATCAGGGATGAAAATAACTATAATTGTACGATTGGAGCACAGATGTTACTTCTGCCTGAAAATAAAAATAGTGCACTCTTGTTAGCAAAAAAGATGGCTGAGACAGGTGTAGATTATTTGGTTATAAAACCATATACTCAAAGTTTATACGGCAATTCTAGAAAATATGAGGGTTTAACTTATCAAAACATGATGGATTTGGAAGATGAGTTAAAGGGGTGTGAAACAGATAAGTTTCGAGTCATATTTCGTGCAAATACAATGAAAAAACTCCAAGAGGCAAAACAACCTTATGATAAGTGCTTATCAACTCCTTATTTTTGGGGTTATATTATGGCTGATGGTTCTGTATATAGTTGTAGTGCTTATCTTGGAAATGACGATTTTAATTTAGGCAACATCAACACTCAAATATTTGGGGAGATATGGAAAGGTGATAAAAGAAAACAAAATATAGATTATGTTAAAAATGATTTAGATATATCTATGTGTAGAAAAAACTGTAGAATGGATGAGGTAAACAGGTACTTATGGAACCTTAAGCATCCAAACTCACATGTAAATTTTATATAGGAAATTTTTATGTTAAATTCAAAAAATATTAGAGACAAGACTATAAAATTATCTTGTGAGAGTGGTGCTGGTCACTTGGCTCCAGCTTTATCAACGGTAGAGATTTTAACTGTACTTTTTGATAAATATCTTAAATATAATAGAGATAATCCAAAAGATGATACTAGAGATAGGTTTATAATGAGTAAAGGGCATGGTGCTTACGCTTACTATATCGTACTAAACGAACTTGGGTTTTTGCCCGATTATGAACTAGAGAAATTTAATACAGAAGAAGCTTCTATAAAAGGTTGTTTAGTTCAAGATAGTAACTATATGATAGAGGCTTCAACAGGTTCTCTTGGACACGGTTTACCAATAGCCCTCGGTATGGCACACTCTTTTAAAATACAAAAACTTCCAAATAAGGTGATTTGTATGGTTGGTGATGGTGAGATGCAAGAGGGGAGTAACATGGAAGCTCTTATGCTTGCGTATAGATTTAAGCTTGACAATCTTATGGTTATAGTTGATGCAAATGAGCTTCAGGCCATGGGTCGGGTTGAGGATGTAGCCTTAGACAACAATAGATTGGCTAAAGTTTTAAACGGGTTTATCGATGATGGATTTTACGACATAGATGGACATGATGAATATGAAATATCTAAATGTTTTGATAAATTTTATAATTCAAATAATAAAAACTTTTCTATTATGTTTGCAAGAACCATTAAAGGCAAGGGTATAGATATACTTGAAAATTCACAAAAGCACCATTTTAGATGTCCAACTTTAGATGGCTATGTATGGGAGTCTAATGATGAGCAGTAACTTGGTATTAAAACAGGATGTTATGAAAGAGCTTTATGGTTATTTTGAAAAAGATGAGAGCATGGTTCTTTTAGCGGGAGATATGGGTTTTGCGGTTTTAGATAAATTTTTTGACAATCATCCAAACAGAGCATTCAATACAGGGATAAATGAACAAGCGACAGTTGGAATGGCAGCTGGCATGGCTATTACAAATTTGCAACCCATAATATACTCACAAATACCATTTATAACTATGAGAGCTTTTGAACAGTTGCGTTATGATGTAAATGAACATAAATTAAATATCAAAATCATTGGAGTTGGAGCTGATAATTATTTTGCTATGCTTGGAAGAAGTCACTGTATGGATGATGATGATATAAAACTCATATCTATTTTAGGAAATATACTGATCTTGTCTCCAACCAAAGAAAGTGTAGTAGAGGATGTAAAGCTTATGATGGAGCATGAAGGGCCAGTCTATATGAGAACATTGTGATGAAGTATCTAGTTTTAGGTAGCAACAGTTTTTCTGCTAGTTCGTTTATAGACTATCTTTTAGAAAATGAAAAAGATGCAGAGATTTTTGCTATAAGTAGAAGCCAGGAGTATCATCATGCACTTTTGGCTTATAAAAACAATAAAGATCAAAAAAAGGTAAATTTTTTTCAGTATGATATAAATAAACAAAGCAATAAAATAGCAGAGATAATTTTTGATAATAAAATAGAGTATATAGTGAATTTTGCAGCACAAGGGATGGTGGCTCAAAGTTGGGATGCCCCGCTTGAGTGGTTTAATACAAATACTTTATCACTTGTGTCATTACTTGATAGGATATATAAATTTGAATTTGTTAAAAAATTTGTACAAGTATCCACCCCTGAAGTTTATGGTCCTTGCAATAATATAAAAGAGTCTATGACATTTTTTCCTTCTTCCCCTTATGCAGCTTCAAAAGCCAGTGCTGATTTGATTTTGTATAGCTATTTTAAAACACACAATTTTCCTGTAAATTATACGAGAGCTGCTAATGTTTATGGTGCATATCAACAGCTTTACAGAATCATTCCAAAAACAATTTTAATGATAAAGAAAAATCAAAAACTTCAGCTTCATGGAGGGGGAATTGCGATAAGAAGTTTTATCCATATAGATGATGTCTCCCAGGCAACTTTAAAAATTGCAAAAGAGGCAAAAAGTGGGGAGATATACCATTTAAGTGATACAAAAACGATCTCTATTTATGATTTGGTTGGTTTAATTTGTACTCAAATGGGTGTAGATATTTTAAAGCATATTGAGATAACAGAGGATAGGGTTTCACAAGATCATTTATATCTTATGAATAGCGAAAAACTTTTAAATGATTTTAATATAGCTCCACAAGTAAAGTTACGGGATGGAATTGACGATGTAATAAGGTGGATAGAATCAAACTATGAAGATTTAAAAGATTTTCCAGATTATTATATACATAAAACTTAGTAAAGGATATTAAAGGTGAGCGAGGATAAATTTCAGAGATATGAATCCCAAGAACTTAAACTTTGGAAAAAACTGACGCAAGAGCAGCAGTTTGAACAAGTAAAGGAACTTAGTAAAAGTTTTGAAGAGAGATTAATACCAAAATATGTACGTCATCAATCAATTAAGGTTGATGTCTTTGTATCAAAAGATGAGATATATTCGCTTTTAGTGGAATATGAAACCCATTTGCGTACAAAACTTGACAATATCCCAATTATTGTACTTTTACAGGAGAAAATAGATGCCAACAAAAGAAGAAAATAGATTTATACTTGATGCTACAAAAATATACTGGCATCAAGAGCGGATAAAAGAGTGGGAAGAGGGGAAGAGAATTGCCCCTATTACGATAGATATGGCGTTGACTCGTGCATGTAATTATGGCTGCCATTTCTGTTATGCAAGATTACAAGAGAATGATAGGTTTGATATAACACAAGAGGTTATTGATGATTTCTTAGAAGATTGTGCTGAGATGGGGGTTAAGGCTATTAGTCTTGTCAGTGATGGTGAGAGTACACTCTCTCCGGTGTATGAACATACAATCATAAGAGGCTCAGAGCTTGGGATATCTATGGCGGTAGCAACTCATGGATACAATACTAGGTATGAGGAATTGGAGAGGATACTACCGCATTTGACATATCTTAGGGTAAATATATCGGCTGGAGAAGCAAAGCGGTATGCAGAGATAATGGGTGTTAAAGAGAGTTACTTTGATCAAGTTGTTCAAAATATTAAAGATATGGTAGAGATTAAGAAAAAAAACAACCTTGATGTAACAATTGGGATGCAAATGGTTTTGATGCCTGAAGATGCTGACCAGGTTATCCCTTTGGCAAAGCTTGGAAAAGAGATACGGCCTGATTATTTGGTTGTAAAACATACTAGTGACAGTGAAGATGGTGAATTGGGAGTTGACTACTCAAAATATGCGGAGTTAACTGATATTTTGGAGGAGGCTGAATCATACAGCGATGAAGAGTATCAAGTTACTGTAAAATGGTCAAAAATAAACAGTGAGGGTAAAAGAAGTTATCAACAATGTTATGCACCTCCTTTTCAAATTCAGATCTCTGGTTCTGGTTTGGTAGCACCTTGTGGAATGTTTTTTAATGAAAAGTATAGTAGATTTCATATAGGAAATATTACACAAACAAGATTTAAAGATATAGTACAAAGTGATAGATACTGGGAAGTTATGAATCACATAGCTTCACCAAACTTTGATGCTCAAACCATGTGTGGTTCATTATGTTTACAACATAAGGTAAATGAGTTTTTGGATGATTATAAAAAAGGAAAACATAGTCTGTCTATTCCAACTGGACCAAAACCACAGCATCTAAACTTTATTTAAAGTTTTATGATGAAAAAAGTATTTGTATATGGTGATTTTAACATATTACACCCTGGACACCTGAGACTTTTAAAGTTTGCTAAAGAGAGTGGGGATTACTTAATTGTAGGGCTGAACTCAGATGAAGTGAGCAATAAAGGGATAACTCAAGATATTAGATTAGAGTCAATACAGGCTACAAGTTATGTTGATGAAGCTTTTATATTAAAGCATTCAGCATTAGAGTATATAAAACAATCAAAACCAGATATCGTGGTAAAAGGTAAGGAACACGAGAGTAGGGAAAATGCGGAATTAGAGATACTTAGTTCATATGGTGGGAAATTACTCTTTAGTTCTGGTGAAATAGCTTTTTCATCAATGGACTTACTTCAAAAAGAGTTTTTAATCTTTAGTTCTAAGCCTCAACATTCTCATGAGTATATATCACGACATAAGTTAGATTTTGCACATTTAAAAGAGATAGTTCAAAGTTTTTCAAAGTTAAATATTTTAGTGATAGGTGATACTATAGTAGATGAATATATCACCTGTGAAGCACTTGGAATGAGCCAAGAAGACCCAACCATAGTAGTGAGTCCTCTTGCAACAAACAAGTTTATAGGGGGTGCTGCTATAGTAGCTTCTCATGCTAAAACTTTGGGGGCAAAAGTCAAGTTCATTTCAGTAGTAGGTGATGATGAAAACAACAGCTATGTAAAATCAGGGCTTGAGGATTTAGGGATACAAACATCTTTGATTTGTGATACCTCTAGACCCACTACGCTAAAACAGAGATTTCGTGCAAATGGAAAAACGCTTCTTCGAGTCAATCATCTTAAACAACATAGTATCTCTAAAGATATAGAAAATGAGATTTTAAAAGATGTAAAGGAGTCTATCGATGAAGTAGACCTTATATTGTTTTCAGATTTTTCTTATGGGCTCCTTACAAATAAAATAATTAAAAATATTACAAAACTAGGACAAGAAAAAGCTATATTCATGGCAGCTGATTCTCAAAGTTCATCGCAGATTGGGGATATAACAAAGTTTAAAAACATGACTTTGGTAACGCCAACTGAAAGAGAGATACGACTTTCGCTCAATGATTTTGAATCAGGTTTAGTTGTTTTGTCTGAAAAATTATCTAAAAAAGCATCTTCAAAGTACATCTTTACTACTCTTGGAGCAGAGGGGGTAATGATATACAATACTCCTCAAGAAAATTTATTGACAGATAACATCAGAGCGTTAGGAACAAACATTAAAGATGTAAGTGGTGCAGGGGATTCACTTCTCACTTGCAGTTCTATGGCCTTAGCAGTGGGTGCAAGCATCTGGCAAAGTGCATACCTAGGTTCCCTTGCTGCAGCTGTTCAGGTAAGTAGAGTTGGTAATATACCTATAAAAAAAGATGAGATATTTAGTGAGTTAGACTAGGTGAAAGCTTTATTGTTAGGTGCTGGTTTGGGGACTAGACTCAGGCCAATTACAGACACTCTACCAAAATGTTTAGTACCTATAAATGATAAAGTACTTTTAGAGTACTGGTTAGAAAACCTAAGTGCTGTTGGGGTAGATGATTTTTTGATAAATACACACTATTTGCATGAACAAGTACAAAACTATGTCATAAATTCAAAATATAAAGATAATATAACTTTAGTGTATGAAGAAAAACTTTTAAATACAGGGGGCACGCTCTTGGCAAATAAATGTTTTTTTGATGCTGAACCTTTTATGTTAGTCCATGCTGATAATTTATCTTTTTGTGATTTTAATGCCTTTATAGAGGCACATAAGAACAGACCTAAAGGTTGCGAGATTACTATGATGCTTTTTAAAACAGATAGCCCAAGTAGTTGTGGCATAGTTGAGTTAGATGCTAAGGGTATTGTTCAAAAGTTTCATGAAAAGGTAGAAAATCCACCATCAAATCTTGCTAATGGAGCTGTCTATATTTGTGAGTCAAGTATTTTTAAGTTTTTAGAAAATTTGAAAAAAGAAGATATTGACTTTTCTAACGATGTGCTACCGAGTTATTTAGGTAAAATAAATACTTACTTAAATACTACATACCATAGGGATATAGGTACCCCTAAGAGCTATGAAAAAGCTAAAAAAGAGGTCAAGAAGTTTGTATAAAACCTCTAGCCGTCAGAATTAGTGCTTGAGCTTATCATCATCTGCATTGAGGCAAATTGAGCATTGATACGACTTATCATCCCATCATAAGCGATAAATCTTTGTGTCATAATATCATAGCGTGAATCTAAAGACTCTACAGCTTTTGCATAACTATCAGCTAGGTTGTCACCTTGCGTGCTTAAATCTGTTTCAAAATTACTAAGAAGTTTACCATACCCAGTATACTCATTTAGCTTGTCATTAATGTTTTGAAACCATCCTGTTACATCTTTTCCATTGGCATCAGTTCCACCTGAAAAGAGTAATTTTACACCATCTGGATCTGCTGAAAGTTTAGTTTCAAATTCACCTTTATCGAAGCTCATTACTCCGTATCTATCTATGTCTATTCCATAGTTAACAAGTGAGTCATTATCTGAATTCATTGCGCTAATGACATCATTTAACTCTCTTGTAATTCCTCTTACAAGAGAATCTCCGTTAAACACTCCCACTGCACCAGTATCTTCATTACTTGTAGTCATATCAGAGATATTTTGTACAAGTGTATTGTAGCTTGCTACAAATTGCTCTAATTCACCAGTGATTGACTCTGTATCTTGCTCGATAGTAACAGATGAAAAATCACCCTCTGTATTGAGTGTTATATTTACACCTAGAATTAAGTCTGAGATCTCATTTGTAGACCTAGTAGCAGTAATACCATTATATTTAAACACTGCATCTTCTGAGTTTTGTACAGTTTGGTAACCAGTTGGGTTTGTAGCAGCATCGTAAGCATTCATAAGAGTTGCATCGAGGAGTCCTCCTGCATCATTAATGTTAAGCGCTTCACTTACTCCTGTTGTTTTTGACGATACAACTAAAGTATAGGCACCAGTTCCAGTCTGTAAGATGGAAGCATCAACTTTACTTCCAGCAGTATCAGTAATTGCTTGGGCTAAGTCTTCTAGTGTCATGGTAGCATCATAAGCGACGCTAAATCCAGCTATGTCAAGGGTTCCTGCACCGCTGGCAATAGGAGTAGAATTAGCATCCCCGAAGGCACCAAAAGATGTAATCTCTTTTTTAGCAAGATTGACAGTCTCTAGAGTAAATGATTCTACATTCGCTCCCGTTTCCACTGTAACTTCTGCAGTACCACTTACTGATACTGTTTTATTGTCAAATATAGTATCGTAGCTAAGAGCTGAGGCACTTGCTTTAAATGTTTTCATAAGAGAAGTAAGTAGTTTCCCAGCATCTTGTGCTTGATTGTTTACTGATATTTTATTTTCTATAGGCGTTATGATTCTTGACTCATCTGATGCTCTGAGTTGATCAATGATATCAGATGTTAACACTCCTGAACCAATACCTAGTGAGCTTATACTTCCACCCATAATAAATCCTTTCTTACATAATTATTATATTATAGTTTATATATCGACTGTTTTGTCATTTACTTTAGTTCTCTAACATATTTTGTTCCATATTTATTTTTTAAAATCCTTCTAAAGATAATTTGAACATTGTCGATATATTCCAAATGAAAGAAACGAACAGTTATGACAAAGGATCTAAAATGTATGGCAATTTAGCACATGATACCTATGCACAAAACAACATAGGAATAGAGTCACCAAGTAAATTAATAGAGATGTTATATGAAGGTGTTCTTCGCTTTAACGCCCAAGCGAAAAAAGCTATTAAAGATGAAAATATTGAGAAAAAAGTCTATTGGGTCAATCGTTCTATTGCGATAGTAACAGAGTTGTCATCTACTTTAGATTTGTCACAAGGTAATGTTGCATCTTATCTACAAGGACTTTATGCCTATCAAACGCAACTCTTAAATGCTGCTATACAAGAGAATAATATAGAAAAATTAGACGAAGTGAGTAACGTATTTAAAGGTTTACTAGAGGGTTGGAGAGAGATTACGAATGTGGCTTAATGACCTTAAAATAGCTATCATAGAAAAAAATACTCAAAGGATAGATGAGCTTGTAGAGTGTATGCCAATGTTTGATAGTTTAGACGATATGAAAGCATCAGCAGCCTTGTTAAAAGAAGCAAACCTTTTGATGTTTACACTCAAAGATGAAACAGCTGAGTCCCTGCAGAAAATCAAAAAAACAAAAGATTTTTTAAATGCTACTTACTCAGGTAAATCACCTCTTTTTGATTCCAAAATTTAATGCTCTCATAGTATACTCACTTACTACTGCCCCTTTTCTCATCGTTACAATATGCTCAAGAGCATCGGCAATGTCTGATGCTAAGAGTTTTTCATTCTCTTTGTCACTCACATCAAAACGTAACTTATCATAAAAATTACTTTGTGTCATATCTGGGTTGATGTTTGTGATGCTAAGCTTAGATTTTCGTGTCTCTTCAAAAAGTGCATCGCCAAAGGCTTTAAGTCCAGCTTTTGTTGCGCTATAAACTCCTGCAAATTTTGAGGCTCTAAGGGCTTCTATGGAGTTTATGTTTATAAGATAACCATCGTTTTTTTTTAGTTTTCTCAGGAGTGCATTGCTTAGCATCATAGGGGTAGTGAGATTGAGCTGAACCATGGAGGTGATAGTTGTGATGCTAAGCTCCTCATGTGGCTCAAACACACCAAATCCTGCAGAGTTTACAAGTATCTTAGCATCATATGATTGCAACTTGTTTATAAGTTTTATAACAGCTCGGTTATCAGACAAATCAGCACTCATATGCTCAAAGTTATCATTTGTGATATTATTTGTACGGCTAATGCCAATAACTTTAAAACCAAGTCTTAAGAGTCTTAGTGCTATCTCTTTTCCTATCCCACTACTCGAACCTGTAACTATAGCTATGTTCATATACCCATCCTTAGCATTATCTCATCTATTTTATCATAAATGAGTTTTTTTGTTTTTTCTTTTGTTATCGTGTCAGGTTCAAAGTGATCACTCACTATTTTGAAAATGTAGCTATTTGGTAGGTCTTGTGTAGCTTTTAAGAAGCCAGAACTCTCCATATCGACAAGTTTGTAGCTCTTAGCATCATACTGTGGAGTATCTTCACAATGTAGCTCTTTAGCATCAAGTATAAGCTCCCCTATTGTGTAACTATTGTTTCCTGCACATATCCCTATGTTTGCTATTTTATCGCCATCTTGCATACGCTTGAGTATTTTTTGTGTGCATTGGTACATATTTTCTTTTCCTACCCCACTTACTATGATGCTAAGGAAGTTGTTTGATTTTGTTTTTCCAAGTTTAAACCTGTCTACAAAGGCCTGTGCCTCAGGTTTTAATGCAAAAATGAGATAGGTCATTTAATAGCCCTTTAATGTAATTTAGTGTTATAATTATGTCATAATTTAAGATAATTCGAGGAGTCCCCCCCTATGCCAATATTAAAAGCAGACTATTCTAGTCTAAGTCACGATGCAATGGCCTCAAGTATTGGGCTCAATGTGAAACATATACCTATACTCATTGAAAGCTTTATTCAAGAGAGTAATGGTGCCATAGCTAAGCTTCAAGAGGCGATAGATACAAAAGATTTTAACACTATACACAAAGAGGCGCATTTCATAAAAGGAAGTGCTGGGAATTTACAGTTTCAAGAAGTGTACGAGATGTGTAAAGAGATGGAACAAGAAGCAACTCATAGCAATGCTGCCTTTGATTATGATGGGTATTTTAAAGCTATTAAAGAAGCCATAGCTACAATAAAGTAGCATTAAGCAAAATTTGCTATAATTTCATCGCTTCTCTTTAGACCTGTGCAATGGTGATTTAAGACAATGTGTCAGGGTAGGAATACAGCAGCACACCTTATTTCATTATGTGCCGCAGGTATCTGGAGAGGAGTCTTTCCTCTATAAAACAATTTCGTCTCCAAAATGTAACCTTTTTTCATTATAATTATAAAACAATATTATTAAAGGCAATTTTTATGCAAAATAGAAGAATGAAAAAAGGTTTCTCCCTTATAGAACTTATGATAGTTATCGTTATCCTTGGGCTTTTAGCTGCTATGGTTATGCCAGCACTTACTGGGAAGGGTGAGGAAGCTAAAAGAGATCTCGTCTGTGTCCAGATGAAGTCACTCTATAATGGCGCACTAGATATGTTTAAACTTAACAACTCACTCTATCCATCAACAGAGGAAGGTTTAGCAGCACTTGTAACAAACCCAGATGAAGAAAAGTACCCGAACTATTCAAGTAGTGGCTACTTAAAAGATGGCAAAATGCCAAAAGATTCATGGGGCAATGAGTTTATCTACATCAATGATGCTGGGAGTGTTGAGCTTATCTCTCTTGGTGCTGATAGAAAAGAGGGTGGTGACAACGAGTCAAAAGATATCAAGATGAGCGAGTGTAAATAACTCATATGTTGAATAACTCTTGCCAAAGGCAAAGCTTTAGTGAGAGGAATTTTTTTGGAAATTACTTTTCAAAAAAAGGAGATAGAGGTGCTTTCTCTCTTATAGAGCTTCTTATCGTTGTTGTAATAGTAGGGATAGTATATACCTTGGCGGTGAGTAATTTTGATAATTTGAGCAAGGATAAAGAGAAACCAACTTTAGCGCATCTCAAAAACTACCTAAGTCAAATAAAACATCTTCAAAATGTTAGATTGGTATGTGTTGATAAATGCGAGAGTTGTAGCCTCTATGTAGATGATGAAAAAGATGAAGAACTCTCAGAGCTCTTTGATGGTTTTTTAGACTCAAGCGTAAAGGTCTATGTTTACAATATAAATACAGGCTTGCAACAGGTTACACCAAGCATAGTGTTTAACTCACAAAATGTTCAAGAAGAGGTGTGTTTTGCACTCAGTATAGATAAAGAGGGGATAAGTGAACAAGTGATAGTTGAGTATAAAAAAAATATTTATGATTTTACTTCTTATCTAACTCAGACACAAAAATATAGCTCTATTGATGAGTTTATAGATAAAAAGCAAGAGAGTATTAATAAGGTACTTCAATGATTTTTAAATATAAAGGGATAGACAAAACGGGTAAAAATGTCAAAGACAAGATAGAAGCAACGAGCTTAGAAGAGGCAAAAAGCAAACTCAAAGCAAACTCGATAATTACTCAAAGTTTGGCAGAGGAAGAACCTTCCATTTTTGCAAATATAAACTTTAATAGAAAATATAAAATACCACCCAAGGAGCTGTCTTCTTTATCTCGTGAACTTTCGATGTATATTCGTTCAGGTATCACTATAGTATCAGCTATCAAAATTGTGCAAACACATTATGAATCAAACAAAAAAATGAAACTATTTTTAACTACGGTGAGTACACATCTTGATGAGGGAAAAAACTTTTTTACAGCGCTAGAGTCACAAGAGATAGTAGAATTACCAGAATTTTTTATACAAAGTATTCGAGTGAGTGAAAATGGTGGGATTTTAGATGAGGTATTGTTAGAGCTTTCAAGATTTTTAAAAGAACAAGAAGATATAAACAAGGAGATTAAAGGCGCTTTTGCTTACCCCTCTTTTATGGTCGTTATCTCATTGTTGATGATATCTTTTATGTTGGCCTTTGTAGTACCACAAATTACGGGTATATTTGAGTCAATGGATCAAGAGTTGCCAACACCTACTAAGTTTGTTATTGCTATGGGTGATTTTTTTAATGACTACTTTGTGACAATGCTTGTTGTGATGTTTATGTTTGTCTTTATATTTATATTTATGATGAAAAAGAACTATAGTTTTGCCTATGGAGTAGACAAGTTTTTGCTCAAACTTCCTCTTTTTGGTGAGATTATCCAAAAAAGTGAGTTAGCACGTTTTTCATATATAGCATCTTTGCTTGTGCGTTCAGGTGTGCCTTTTGTGCAGACCATAAACCTAAGTGCAAACATACTTAACAACCGAGTGCTTAAAGAACTTTTTGTAACAGCTTCAAAACAAGTGGTCGAAGGAAAACTGCTCTCCTCTGCCCTTCATACCTCAAAAATAAAGATAGACAATGCTTTCATTCAGTCTATAGCCCTTGGTGAAGAAACATCGCAACTTCAAAATGTGTTAACTAACACAAGTGAACTTTATTTTGAAGAAAACCGTGACAAGATAGGGATGCTTTTAACCCTGCTAGAACCAACATTGATGTTATTTGTTGGTTCAAGCATAGGTTTCATAGTCGCTGCTATGCTTCTGCCTATCTTTTCAATGAGTGTTAGTTAGATGATGAAAAATATGAAAAAAGGTATAGCTTTACTTATAACTTTGATGTTTATCATGGCTATAACTGTGAGTATAGGTATCGGGCTGAGTTATACTAAAAAAGCGCAACATGCACTTTTGGAAGAAAACTTTTTATTTCAAAGTAGCATGATTTTAAATGATGTACTCTCTTTACTGAAAAACTCAAAAGAGTTATCGCTCATTCAAAATGACAGTGAAGGGACAGCATTTGCGATTTTTTTAGCGCAAAGTTCGTTTATCCCTTTTGAAGCATCGGGGATACAAGTCGCCTTAGAGATTACTAGTGCCCGATCTAAGTTTAACCCAACTACCTTATTAAGCCCAGATAAGAAAACCATATACCAAGCGAGAGTTTCCGCTTTGAAGAACTATTTGGCAAAAAAAATGGTAAATGAGACCTATGTTGATATATTGCTAGATGGCTTAGGCGGTCTAAAAGATGATTTATCGTATAATAGTGCTGTTTATAATACCAATGATACACTTTTTCGAGATTATATAGTAAGTGCAAAGCATCTCAAAGTGTATAATGATTTTTACAGAGATACTTTTTATGACAATGCCTTAGAAAATGTAGAGTTTGATAAGTTGTTTTATTATTCGGGAGATGTAAACGCAAGTAACACTTATATTATAGACTTAAATTATGCAACAGCTGAGGTTTGGGCTATGATGCTAGGTGTTGATGAGGTAAGGGCTGAACAACTTGCCTTTAATGGTGGAACGTACAGTGAGAATAACAAGGCTGACTTGTCCTCAGATGAATCAAGAGCTTTAGAGAGTTTTAAAACCACATATAAACCACAACTCTACTTAGATGTAAAGGTAGAGATTATTCAAGATAGATCAAGCGCAAAAATTGCTTTTGAGTATGATATAAAAAAAGCTAGGGGATATAATTTTTCTTATGAAATTTAAACAGGATAAAAAAACAGTTTTTCTCGATCCACATACGCAACTAACGCTGAGTGATGAAAAACTAGATATTATATTGTCACCATCATTGTACTGGGTGAAAAAAGTATCTTTACCGCTGAAGCATGCGCGTGATGCTAAGAAGCTTTTGGTATCTCTGTTTGAAGATTTATTACCGGAGGGGAGTTATAGTTACAGTGTTTACAAGCAAGGTGAGCAGTTTATGATATTTGCTTATGAAGATAAAAATATCTTAGAGCTTCTTGCATCACAGGGAATACTTCTCTCTAATGTATCCTCCATCCATTTTGCACAAAGTGAGCTTGACACTATAAAGGGGGCTATAAAGATAAACGATACCCAGAGCATCTATGTTAAAGAGGGTATCGTTACCTTAGTGCCTTGTTGCTGGATAGAGGAGAGTGGAGACTTAGATATAGCAGATATAAAACTTTCAAAACATACCTTAACCTTACAACAGTTTGGACACATAGTGGACAATAAAAGTTTGATAAGTATAGGGGTTATTTTATCTGTTTTTATACTCTTAACGTGGATAGAGCTTTTCATACTCAACAAGCATATACAAACTATAGAGCAAGAGAGTGCAGAGGTGTTTTCTAAATACCATCTAAAACCAACAATGTTCCAAAACAAAGCACTTTTGAAAAAATATACTAAGATACACACAAACCAAACAAAAATGCGAGAAGAGTTTTCTAAAGCTCTAAAAATTAAAGATATCAAAAAAATATCTTATAAAGAAAACAGATTAAAGGTGAGTTCATGAATCGAATAAACCCTTTATATATAGGACTACTTCTAGTTGTAGTTCTTTTGATTTCTGTTGTGCAACTTAACTCCTCCAAAGGGAAACTACAAGAGGCGAAACTTTCTTACAAAAATATTTCTAAGTTGGCTGATAATTTAGTTTCATTGAAAAAAGCATATGCCAATAAAACAAAAATGGAAAAATCTCTACGATCTCTTTTAAGAAACAAGAGCTTGCAGGCATCGAAGATGAAGGCAACATTTAAAAAAAGTAGTGTAAAACTTAGTAGCAAAAGTATCGATAAAAACGCTTTAAACTACTTGATGGGGAAACTAGTAAACGGTAGTTATCATATCTCTTCGTTTGAGATTAAAAAACTCAGCGAAGAAAAAGCAAGTTTTAAAATGGAGATAAAATGGTAAATAAAATCTCTAAATTTACAGCATATACACTCTTTTTTCTTTTAGCCTTGATGTACTTTACACCAAAGTTAAGTCTCTATTATTTTGTAGAACATCAGATAAAAAAATATGGTGTCATCATAGATGATGAAGTCGTTGTGGACAATGGATTGAGTTTAAGTATCTATGATGCTAAGGTCAATGTAAAATCTATAGAGAGTGTAAAGATAAAAGATACACAAATTCAACTTTTTGGTTTTTTCAATAGCGTAAGTCTAAGAGGGCTTGAGCTCTCTAGTGTTGCAGCTAGTCTTGTTCCCACTAAGGTTGAGAGTGTAGATATAAGCTATAACATCTTCCAACCGCTCAATCTAAATGCACAAGCAGTTGGAGAGTTTGGTGAAGCAGATGCTAGCTTTGACTTTTTGGACTTTGCTATACATCTTGAATTGCATCCATCTCAAAAGATGTTAAGAGATTACAGACAAACTCTGAGTAATCTGAAAAAATCTAAAGAGGGGGTTTACACATATGATAAAACTATCAAACACTAAACTCCTTAGCATCACAACGAGGCTTCTTGTCTTAGTCCTCATTGCAAAAAGTATATCATTAGCGCTGATGTGGTTTATGCCAAGTGATGGAGTAAGCTTAAGTGTGAAAAAATCCTTCCAGCCGAAGTATCAAAGAGTAGATTTTAGAAATATGCTCAATGCAAATACAAGTACAACTAAAGTGGCACAGAATCTGTTTAGTGGAGGTGGTATAAGCATCACAAATATGCTCTTGAAGGGTTTATATGGTACTAAAGAGAGTGGTTTTGTTATAGTGGCGCTTAAGTCTACCCCTACAAAAACAACCATTCTAAGTGTAGGGGAAGTTTTTTCTGGATACAAATTAGTATCTATTGAGCAAAGCAGTGCTACTTTTAGTAAAGATGGCGCAAAATTTATACTACTACTTGATAGTTCTAAACCTAAAGATACTCATGTAAACAGTTCAAATACTGCAGCACCAGAACTTTACGATGAACCAATAGTACAACAAGTAGTGACGAGAAAAGATATAGAATATTATGCGAAAAATCCTAAGCAAATCTGGAAAGAGATCTCTATATATGAGATTAAAACAAAAGATAAAAAAGGTATCAAAGGTTTTAAAGTTACGCGAATAGACCCAAAATCTAGGTTTGCGACTATGGGTCTTCAAAAAGGTGATTTAATCATTAAGGCAAACAATGTAAAGTTAAAATCTTATAGGGATGCCTTAGATTTATACACCAAGATAGATAAGATAGATGTTATACAAATTGTAGTTATCCGTAATGGAGTTGAGAAGGAAATAGTTTATGAAATTAATTAAGATAGTATTAGTTGGTTTGCTACTTGTAGCAAGTTTAGAAGCAAGACAAAGAGTGAATGTAAATTTTTCAAATTTAGCTATCAATGACTTTATCAAGTTGATAGGTAAAATAACAAACAAAAATATACTTGTTAATCATAAAATCAACGGTACAGTAGACCTTATAAGTACTGCACCTATCTATGATACTGAAGTACTTGGTATCTTGGTGTCTGTTTTGGAGTCTAAGGGATATACTCTCATTCAAAAAGGTTCTATCTTAGAAGTGGTGCGTTCAGTAGATGCCTCTAAGCATAATGCTAAGGTGCTTAAGCAAGGGAGCCATGCTTATGGTTCTATGATGGTAACTCAGTCTATCAAAGTAAAGGGAGAAAATGTAGATATTGTTGCTGCAAAAGTGCGTTATCTCATCTCCAAAACTGCGAAATTGATGACTATGAAAGAGTCTAATGTGATGTTGGTGACTGACTATCCAGCAAATATAGAGACTATTAAAAAGGTTATCAAAGATATAGATACAAACAACTCCTCTATCGTAGATGTTGTGCATATCAGCAATGCTGAAGCCAAAAAAATCCAACTCAAACTACAAAATATCTCTAAAACGCTCTTTAATGAAAAAGTTGCTGCTCAAAAAGTTAATATTGTCTTAGATGAAAACACAAACTCTGTAGTCTTGGTAGGTATACAAGAAAATGTAGCTATATTAAAGAAGCTCATAACAACTCTTGATGTTGAGTCAACTGCTAGTAATGGTGTAAAGATATACTCGTTGAAAAACTCTGATGCTAAGAGTGTTTTAGCATCACTCACAGAGATTATCTCAAAGCAAACCTTTGCAGACCCAACGATGAAGCCAAATGTAAGTGCATCTGAAGAGATAAATGCAATCATCGCCATAGGTGTCCCGCAGATACTCAAAGGGATTAAACTTATCATAGATGAGTTAGATAGAGAAAAGTACCAAGTATATGTCCAAGCCAGAATTATAGAAATAAACAAAAAGAACTCAGAAGACTTAGGGGTGAAGTATGGTTTTGATGCTGCTAGTTTAAGCTCAAGTGGTGGACTTTATACGATGAGTGGTAATTTTGGTGGCAGTAGTGCAGTTGGTGGGACAGTTGGTCTCTTAACACTTTTAAAAGATAATACACTAGACGCTGGATTCGCACTCAATGCTGCTATAGACTTTTTAAATCAAAATGGCGCAAGTAAGTCTATCTCTAACCCTTCTATATTATGTGTGAACAATAAAGAGAGTTCTATATATGTTGGTAAAACTATCTCGATTTCAACAGGGAGTGTGACATCTTCTACGAGTGCGGTTCCTGGAGTGACAAATAGCTATAAACGTGAAGATGTAGGTTTGACCCTTACTATAAAGCCTCGTGTTTCATCTATAGACAAGGTAACTCTTGATGTTGAAACGACACTTGAAAATGTTCTTGATGATGGAAGTAACAATGCATCTGGACAACCTGTAACTTCAAAACAAGAGATAAAAACGCAGGCTATTTTACGTCATGGAGAGAGCATCATCATAGGTGGACTTGTCAAGACATATCAGGTTGAGTCTGTTTCTGCATTGCCATTACTTGGGTCTATTCCTTGGCTCGGGGAGTGGTTGTTTTCTTCAACATCTGTGTCAAACGAAGAAGATAATCTTGTTGTGATTCTTACCCCGTATGTGATAGACAAAAGCGAAAAACTTTCACAACTCCAAAAAGATCTAGGGCAACTCTCCCGACTTCAAGAAAAATACAATAAAGAAGTGTTTGAGCGTATAGAAAAAGATGGCGTAGTAGATTCAAGATTTAAAAAAGAAGATAAAATGCTTGAAAATATGCAAAATGAAGAGGACACAGAGTAGTGTTAAAGTTAGAAGCGCTACATAATCCACACTTAGAACCAGTGGAGGTTGATGAGTTTAGTAGTGAATTACTAAGTAAAAATTACTTACTTTTTGCAGAGATAGAGGGTGAAGTAACTGCCCTTGTATGTGAACGCTATCTCGTTGAAGCGAGTAACTTTTATACCAAGCTAAAAACGCAGTACCCCCTTATGATGCTCGACGAAGACTCTTACGACAGACTCTATAACCGCTTTTTAGAGCTAAAAACTGACAAAGCTATAGAGACCATGCAAGAGGATTCTAAGGAGCAAGATGGTGAGGATGAAGATATCTCACTTACAGACTTCCTACGTGTAAGTTCTGACATCTTGACAAGTGAAGAATCAGCGCCTATCATCAAGTTTGTGAATGCTTTGTTTTATCAGGCTATCAAAAAACGTGCATCAGATATCCACATAGAAGTGGGTGAGAAAAAAGGTGAGGTTCGTTTTCGAGTTGATGGGATGCTTACAAAAAATGCGGACCTAGAGAAAAAAGTTGTCAATCTCATCATCTCTCGTATCAAAGTTATCTCAAACTTAGATATCTCTGAAAAGCGTATCCCACAAGATGGTCGTACGCAGATTAAGATATCTGGACAAACTCTTGATATCCGTGTATCAGTTTTGCCTACTTTTTATGGTGAGCGTATCGTGATGCGTTTGCTTATGCAAAGTTCTCAAATCCCACAAATAGATGAGTTAGGCTTTGATGGAGAACTCATAGGCGATATGCAAAAACTCCTGCGTGCCTCTCATGGTATCATCCTTGTTACTGGACCAACGGGGAGTGGTAAGACAACCTCTTTACACTCCTTTTTACGTGAGGTTGAGTCACCTGAAAAAAACCTTATAACTGTTGAGGATCCAGTGGAGTATAAGTCAGACAATATCTCTCAAATCCAAGTCAATGAAAAAGTGGGTTTAACCTTCGCTGCAGCACTCCGCTCTATACTCCGTCAGGATCCAGATGTTATCATGATAGGGGAGATTCGTGATGAAGAGACAGCAGCTATCGCAGTAAGAGCAGCACTTACTGGTCACTTAGTTTTCTCGACACTTCACACCAACTCAGCATCTGCGACCATCTCAAGACTTGCAGATATGGGAGTGGAGCCATTTTTAATCTCATCTTCATTACTTGGGATATTGGCACAAAGACTTGTGCGTGTGCTTTGTGATGAGTGTAAAACAGAAGACACCATAGCCGAAGAGTTTGCCCTAGATTACAACTTACCCAATGATGCTAAGATATACAAGGCAGAAGGCTGTTCTCAATGTAACTATAGTGGCTATGCCGGTAGACGCTCTATCGGTGAACTTTTGGTGATGGATGACACTGTAAAAGACCTACTCAAAGAAACAACGGATGAACATACTATAAATACTGCCTTAGAATCTAAGGGTTTAAAAACTATCTCTACGCAACTCAACAAGATGTTACTACAGGGAGAAACCTCGCTTGATGAAGCGATAAGGATAGGACTTGGATCGTAAAGGTTTTACCCTCATAGAGGTGATGGTTGCTGTAGTTATCATCAGTATAGTTATCACAGCCCTTTTACAGATGATGGGAAACTCTACAAATATATTTTCTAAAATTAAAACCGATTCTGATACTGGACAGTATATCTCCTTGCTACTAGATTCTAAAGATTATGGCTTTGAAAATAAAAGGATAGGACTTGATAGATTGACAGAAACTTTTGAACTAGACAGAGATCTTCAAAGACGTCTTAAAAATATGAAAGCAAAAGTTATCTACACAGAGTTACAAACCATAGATATGAGTGAGTTTGATGAAGAGAGTGATGAACAAGAAAGTGATGATGCTAAGGAAGAAGTGAGCTCAGCTCTTGTTTTTGAGATAGGCAAAACGACACTCAAGTTTAAGCAAAGCTCAAGTTCTTTAATACGGTTACGTTTACAATGATTAAAAGTACCCATGGACCTATTTTGACTTCCAGTAAACATTTTTCTATGAAAAATATTCCTTCACGTCACTCCATGCGCAGAGCATTTACTCTTATAGAGTTGCTTATATCTATCATGATACTCTCCATTATGATGGTTTTTTTATATAAAAGTTATGCCTCTCTTAACAAATCTAACTCTGTTTTAAAAGAGGAACTAGCTACGATTCAAACACTTAAGATGAAGCGAAAAAGTATTTTTTTAGACTTTAGTGTATCTCTAGGTACAGTAAATATCATAAGTGACACAAGAAGTATTGACACCGTGTTATTGCAAAGTTCTCACTCGACACATAGAAGATTTAACCCCTATATAGCTTACATAGTAAAGCAAAACAAACTCTATAGGTTGGAGTCATTAAAAAAACTTAGCTATCCTCTTGATGTAAGTAGTGAATTTGATGTTGATGAGATGGGTGAAGTGACACGTTTTAGAGTATTTGAAAATAAAAAGAAAAATGCTTATATAGTAGATGTGGTCTTTAAAAACAAGCAAAAGATTTTACTTAAAATAAAAGCACTCAATAAACCCTAATCTTCTCTATACTTAGATATCCCACAAGCTTGGTTCGGAGTAGGTGGGTTGTCTTTGAGGTAAGTCAAGTCCTCTAAAGTTTGATCTAAGACTTTTTTTTGTTGGAGTATAGGCAACATAAGATTATCTTTTTCATTGAGTGGGATATCCCAGTTAAGAAGTATCTTTTGTACCTCGTCATCAAGTTCTTTAAGTGCATTATTTATATGTGTTATTGAGTTCATTTTTGGATTATAGCAGATATTATTAAAAGTTTTTCTTTTAAAATCTAAACTCACAATCAATCTCAGACACATAAAAACCATAGAACAAACCAATGTAAGAATTTGCATCATTAGGGTCGATAGGTGTATCTAAAAGGAATTCTGTTTGACCTAAATCGAAATTAGTATCATAACTTGTAGAAGTTCTTAATGTTAACCTAGATATCGCTAGCCAAAACTGACTTAAATCTGTTACTGCTACATAACTTGTTCCATCGTGGACATACCATTTTAGTATAACCTTATATATATTTCCATCATTGTTTGTGACAAATTGCACACTCGGTACATAGTTTTTCATCACTTGATTTTGATCGAGTGCATTGACAACACTAAGATCATAGTACTCATCAGGATTTTGACTTTTCATAGTCCAAAACCCAAGTGGAATATTTTCTATGTAGTTACGGTATATATAAGTTTTTAACCATTTTAAGATGGTCGTCTGTTCGTGCTAGTAAGGTTAATTCGCTACTCTCAATGCTAAAGCTACTACTCACTGCGTCAATAGAATCACCAATAGCTTCATCTGCTCTAGAGCCATCGCCTTGATGTAAGACTCCCATATCTAAGCTAGTATCCATCTGTGCATATGGTATAACCGCTAAAGTGTTGTTGCCATCAAGAGTTAGCATACCTTTGATTTGATTTTTGGTTTCATTTTCAGTTGAATCAACTAAGAGCAAAGCTGTTCCAACACACCCAGAAGGACTTAGGCATGGGTTAGTGATATCCAAAGAAAATGACCCATCATCAGCTATCTGATACACATGTTTATTTTCAAATATTGCTGAATAATTGAAAGTA
>JALSLR010000003.1 GCA_026988245.1 Sulfurimonas sp. | reverse complement strand
ATTTTAGAACCTTCTCGTGCTTTTGTTGATGAGTTTGGTGAACACCTTATGGCACTTGAACCAACTATCAACTATGCTCCAAAAATAAATAAATCTCTTTTTAGAATCTATCGCGATACAAGACGTATGGGGGCTATTAAAGTTCCGCTGAAACATCGAATAGGTATCATTTTTTGGCAGGGTAATGGAAGTCGCATGCAGACTTCATCTTTTTACTTACATTTTTCACCTGATGAACTTTTTGTCGCTGTTGGAGTGAGATGGTTTGAAAAGCCTATGCTTGAAGCATATAGACAATACCTAATGGACCCTCAAAAGAGACAAGAACTCAATGATATCTTGCACTCTTTGATCTCTAAGGGTTACTCTGTTATAGAAAAAGGGTACAAGCGCTATCCAAGGGGTACAAAAGTAGATATGGCACACTCTTACCTGTTTTTATTTAAAGGGATGGCTACATACAAAGTGCTAGACCCTAAGCTAATAGAAGATGGCACAAGACTTATAGATACCCTCTATAAGATCTATGAAGAGATGTTGCCTTTGCAACAGTTTATGTATGAAGTTAGTTTACGAGTAAAGGAAGAAAAATAAAATGGCAAAAGAAGCAGTAGTCCTACTCAACATGGGTGGTCCAAATAATCTTGATGAAGTAGAACTGTTTTTGAAAAATATGTTTAATGATAAAAATATATTAACAATGAAAAGTGATTTGTTAAGAAAGATGGTAGGTGGGCTTATCGTTTTCAATCGTACAGAATCTTCACAAGAGATATATCGTCAACTTGGTGGAAAATCACCCATAGTTGGACATACTCAAAACCTTGTGAAAAAGTTACAAAAAAAATTAGGTGACGAGGTTATTGTAGAGTTTGTGATGCGTTATACGCCACCTTTTGTTCCAGAAGTTATTCAAAAATTAAACAAAGCTAATGTTGAAAAGATTTATCTTATTCCTCTTTACCCTCAGCAGTCCTCAACAACAACAAAATCTTCACTAGAAGACTTCGAAGAGCATTATCATGATAGTGAGGGTAACGCTGTCCTCGTAGAGATAAAACACTTCTTTGATAATAAAACATACAATAAATCTATACTTGAATCTATACAAGAAAAAATAGCAGATGCCGAATATAGAGATTTTGACTTAATATTTTCTGCGCATGGTTTGCCTCAAAAGATAGTAGATTCTGGTGATGTTTATCAGAAGCACATAGAAAAACATGTAGAGATTTTAAAGAAAAATTTAGATGATGCTAAGATGGATTTTCATCAAGTCCATCTTGCATACCAGTCTAAAGTTGGACCTATGGAGTGGCTAAAACCATCCTTAGAAGATAAACTAAAACTTGTGAGAAATAGAGGTGTGATACTATTTCCTCTTGCTTTTACTATAGACAACTCTGAGACAGATTTCGAGCTAGAGATAGAGTATAGAGAGATAGCTGAGAAACTTGGTTTTAAAGAGTATAGGGTATGTAGATGTCCAAATGATAGCTCATTATTTGTAGATGCTTTATGTGAAATATATGAGAAGATGAAGTAAGTAGATGCAAAAAATTATTATCTTTGATATGGACGGTACCTTGTTGGATTCAAAAAAAGATATTACTATAAGTGTAAATCATATACGAAAAATGAACCATTCTCTTGAACCCTTGAGTGAATCATTTATAGTTGAATGTATAAACATGGAAGTAAGGGACTTGCCTTATCTTTTTTATGAAACTAAAACATATGAAGAAAAAGACAGAGAGTTATTTGAAGAACATTATGCTGCGCAGTGTATTGAAAACCCTTATCTTTATGATGGGGTAAAAGAGACATTAACACGCTTAGCATCAAAGGGAGTAAAACTCTCTGTTGCTACAAATGCCCCAACTCAGTTTGCAGTAAAAATGCTTACGCATTTAGGTGTTGCAAATATATTTGATGTGATTATAGGGGCAGATAAGGTAAAACACTCAAAGCCAGACCCAGCGATGTTACAAAAGATACTACAATATTATAAATATGATGAATCTCAAGATAAAGCATGGATGGTTGGAGATAATTCTAAAGATATGTTAAGTGCAAAAAATGCAAATATAAAAGCTATGTTTGCTACTTGGGGTTTTACCCCTGAATCTGATTATGAAGTTGTTATAGAAGATCCAAAAGAGATTATTTCCATCGTAGACCTCTAAAAAACTCCATCTCATTTGCACTTATGATTCGTATCATATTGGTAGATCCACTTACTCCCACTGGGTCACCAGCTGTGAGTATGTATTGTGCTTGTAGATTTAAAATTCCACTTTGTAAGCCTTGTTCCATCAAGTCTGACATCATCATGCCTAAGCTTTCATCATTGACATTAAAAGTTGGCTCTATTCCCCATGAAAGAGTTAAATGTTGCGCAGTTTTAAGGGAGTGCGTAACTGCAAAGACTGGACAATATGGTTTATATCTGGCTATTTTTTTCGCAGATTCCCCAGAAGAGGTGATACAAAGTAAGCCATCTGCTTTTAATGTATCACTAAGTCGTACAGCTGCTTCATTAATGTTGTCAGCTCTATCATTACAGGTGATATATTTATACTGAAAAAATGGATATTTTTGCTCAATTCCTTCTATCGTTTTGACCATAGTTTCTACTGCTAGGGCAGGGTTGTGACCAACTGCACTCTCTTCTGAGAGCATAACTGCATCTGTGCCATCTAATACGGCGTTAGCTATATCGCTTATCTCCGCTCTAGTAGCAGTATCATTTTTTGTCATTGAGAGAAGCATTTGTGTCGCAGTTATAACTGGTTTTGCTGCACTGTTTGCTTTTTTTATGAGCATTTTTTGAACATTGGGGACATCATAATAGGGGATCTCAATTCCTAAATCTCCACGTGCTACCATCAAGCCATCACTTGCTTGGAGGATACCATCTATATTTTTAACAGCATCAAATTTTTCTATTTTTGCTATGAGTTTAGTCTCTCCCCCGTATTGTTTAATAATATCTCTCGCTTGAATCATATCATCAGCATTTTGGACAAAAGATATTGCCATAAAGTCAACATTGTTTTGGACGCCCCAAAACATATCTTTTTTGTCTTTTGGAGTAATGATATCTATGCCAAGTTCAGTATTTGGAAAATTAACACCTTTTTTTGAACTTAGTATGCCATCATTTTGAATCTCTACTTGTATGCTCTTAGCATCAACGTGTATCACTTTTGAACGGATGATACCATCATACATATAGATATAATCGTCAAGCTTTAGTTGCTTGAGAATAGTTACTTGGTTTATACTTAAAATATAATGTGTGGGTGTCAGTTGTTTTCCTACAATAGTTTCTTGAGTGAATTCCACAATATCTCCACATTTAAGTGAAAAATCACTCTCAAGTTCACCAATTCTGACCTTAGGCCCACTAATGTCTTGCAGTACGCCAACTATTTTTTGTGTATTGATAATAGCTTGCCTTATGCGTGCGAGTACCTCAGAATGGTATGTGTGAGTGCCATGTGAAAAGTTAAGTCTAAATACGTTAACCCCAGTTTTTATAAGCTTTTGTATAGATTCAAGTGAATCAGACGCAGGACCAAGAGTTGCTAAGATTTTAGTTTTTTTATGCATAATATTATTATACATCTTTTTTATGATAAAATACTAAAAATATAAGGGCACACTATGTTTGATAATGATTTACTTCTTTCCTTTGCTTTCATGTCTTTACTCTTTTTAAGACAAATCTCAATATTAAAACAGCCAAATAAAATCAACTATGCACCTCTGATGATTGGGATTGGAGTTGTGAGTAGTATAGTGCATTTTATTATTCACCCTGAGCATCAAGACTTTGTCCTTTTGCTCCGTGAATCCTCTTTTCCTTTACTTATAGCCTTAATACTGTTTGTTATTATGAATATTATGCATCAAGCAGTTGAATCAGAACAAAAAAGAGTGCAACATGAGTTTACAAAAGCACTTATAGAGCAAATTACACAACTTAAGTCTTATACATCAGAGTTAGAACTTAAAATAAGACAATCTCAAAAATCTGACCTCGAAGCAAGAGCGGAGGTGCGCGAGCAATTTACAAACGATATTAAAGCATTAGAAGCAATCCAAACAAATCAAAATAAGTTTTTAAATAAGTTTGATGAGATTGAGATGTGGAATAAAGGAGTGTCTCTAGCTTTTGAGAATTTTACAAAGGTTCAAATGCCTGCATTTGATGATGTTGTGCACAAACATATAGATATACTGAGAGTTTCAGAACAAGACCATTACAATAAACTAAGTAAGTTACTTCAGCGAGCTGTAGATAGTAGGACAGATATGTCACAAGATTTAGAGGAATTAAAATTAAACATAGATGCAATTAAAAATGTATCTAAAGATATATCTAATACTATTGTTAAAAATACTATTGCAAAATTAGCAAATGTGTCCGAAGCGTTTGAATCAGAACTTCTTTCTTTAAAATCACACTCCGAGAGTTTAAATACTTCTTTACTTGAGAGTGATTCTAAAATAGGTAACATTCGAAACGAGAGTGAGATGTTAATGCGACAAATGTCATTGTCAGCGAGTAAGATGAATGAGATAGAACAACAGAATTCTTCGGTACATGATTTATATTCTATGATGAAATCTTTGATGAATGATGTAGAGGCTATAAAGGGTGACTATGTAAAGTCTCAGTCTCAATTAGCACAAGTAGCCAATGAGATAAAACGTTCACAACAAGAAGAGATAGATAGTGTAAAAGATCAAATGGAGTCATTGATAGTGATACTCACAGGAAAGATCGACGCTTCTTTAGAAAAACTGCATAAGCATTACCACATCGCAAGTGAAGATTTATCTCAAAGTGTTCAAGAACTTACAAAACGTGCGCAAATGAAAAAAGGTTATGAATAGAGATGCAAATTAGAGTCTATTACGAAGATACAGATACAGGTGGTATAGTGTACCATTCAAACTATATAAACTACTGCGAACGTGCTCGGAGTGAGGCTTTTTTTTTGAGGGGTTTATCTCCTGAGTTAGAGACAGGTGGGTTTGTTGCTAAAAAGCTAGAAGCGAACTTTATAAAACCTGCAAAACTTGGCGATATTTTAGAGATTAAAAACAGACTTATTCAGATGAAATCAGCATCTTTTTCTTTAAAGCAAGAGATTTTTAGAGAAGATATTAAGATATTTGAGCTTAGCATTACACTTGCTTATGTAAATCATAAAGGGAGACCTCAAAAGTTAGGTGAACTAAGTACGCTAGTTAAGAGCCTCTTCGACGACTGACTCATACTTTATGAATCTTGTTTGAGATGGTCTAAGTAGCTCTATAGGGTATTGCATTTGATTGTCTAGCATCTCTATGTTGTACTGCTTGTCTTGTCGAGTGATTTTATTGAAAAAATAATCCATTCCTACCGTAGTTGTATAGTTAATCCAATCATAGACTATGTCATTACCAAGGAGCGAATTTGTTTCTATAAATATAGAATTATTGTGAGTGATAGAGTTTGCAATAATCATTTTTTCTCTGTCAACATACTGGGTTAATGAGAGTACCAAAGGGTTATAGTTAATTTGAGTGGAAAGAACATTAGTTGCGTTAACATCGTACATAGTGATTTGTGACATTATCATCGATGTCTTTACGATAGGTGTATTTATAAACATTGATCCTTGCATAATGTCATCGTTATAAAGCAGTTGCTCTTCTATGTTTGTAACACGTCTAGGGATGGAATACTTGATAACTGTTCTATTCTCATCTCTTAATACTTGAGTATTATCAACTTGAGCATCAAATTCATCAAGCTCTATAAAATAGCCCTCAGAGTTATCTGAAAGAATCTCTTGTGTTGCATTTTCATCAATTTTTTCTTTAAACTTGAATTTTTCCTCTTCATATTTTGCTAGAGATTTACCAATAGTAGATTTATCGTAAAATATTACGAGTGGAGAAACAGCCTCTTGTAATAGTACATCACTCTGTGCCTTGTAATCGATACCACCAAAATAGATGTTTGGAAGGGTTGAGTTAATGTCTTTTTTATGTATAGTCGGAAAATAAATCTCTTCGTAAGGATTTAAACTGACTAAGGTTTCTGCTCCTTTGAGTGTCAAGGGAGCGATGATGTAGTTGAACTCATCTTTTTGCATTTTTAATAAGGCAGCTTCAACATCTTCAAACTCTTCGCTTTCTATATTGTATGTTTTAAGCTCAAAGGATTGATTTCTGGCTATGAGGTAAGCAAAAGCAGCATTTGTTGTAGAAGCAGCATAGCGTCCTATCTTTTTGTAAGGTAAAAGTAAGGCTATCTTTAGTTTCATCTCTTCTATACTCGATCCAAGGTTTAAAACAGAGATGCTAATCATTCTCATCTCATCATGCTCTGGATTACTTAATTGAGTAGAAGATGCATGTGCTAAAAATGAAAAAATCAAATCATTGTCTAGATACTCTTGCATACAGCCCTCATCACACGGGTAAGGATCGAGGTTCTGAACGTAGGTTTTTGGTAGTGGTATGTTAGATACAAGGTAGCTTTGAGCTAACAAAGTTATGGAGAAAAAAGTTAAAATAGTTAAAATTATTTTCATAAACAGCTCTTTATAGTTTTTAAATCTTGCATAGTGGTTTTTTTACTTTCAGGGTTTCTTAGTAGAAAATTTGGATGATAAATAGGTACTAGTTTGTAGCTGTTAAAGTCGATGATATGACCTCTTACAGATTCAAAATCCTTGTCTTCGTTTATTATTTTAGCATAAGCATCTTTACCTAAGGTTACAATAACTTTTGGTTTGATATGTTCTATTTGAAAAAAAAGATAATTTTTACATGATTCCCACTCCGAACTTGAAGGTACATTTGAATTTAATGTTTTACATTTTATGGCATGAGTATAGTATATATCACTTGTTTTGAGCCCTATAACCTTTTCTATCATATTTTTTAAGGTTTCACCTGAACGACCTGTATAGTATTCATTCTTAGCATCATCATTGGTTGATACATTAAAGTCAATAATCATAAGTTCAGCATTTTCATTTCCAAAGCCACTCATGCTTTGTGATCTTGACTTACTTAAGTCACAAAGGTGGCAACTACTTATGTTATGTGTAAGTTGAGTTAAATTAAGAGGTTTATCATAATGTGCATTATGATTTATTGAAAATTGATCAATATACTTAAACCCAGCAGATTTTAGCCGATATAAGTTTTGAAGTAAGGCTAGATTTTGGTATGAATTCAATGGAAACCTTAAAGTGATATTTTTATACATAGTATATAAAAATAGATGTTAAAAGATACTTTATATAGATTCTTAGGTTTTTTTTAGTTATACTCTTATGTGATAACTTATTAAAATGGATATAAATTGGATAAAGATAGAAAAAATAATTTAGAAGTTTCTGAATATATAATAGAATCTTCATCAGATGTCGCTAAAACAGTAAGTGCAATTAGTAAAAATAAAAATAAGAATACAATTATACATATCTTCTCTATTATCCACAATACTGTACTAGTCCAAAACTTAAAACTGGAACTTTCAAAAAGAGTTCAAAGTGCTAAAGTTATTCTCTTAAAACATAAAGATAGAACAAAAACCAGAATAGTCGTTTATAGATATGACTATGAAGTTGAACTCGACGTTGCAGAAAGTAATATATTGGACGAAGTCTTTGTTGAAAATAAATATCTTGAAGGAGAGTTGCAAAAATGCAAAATTCAACTTCTTAATGGTTACTTTACTGACCACTTAACTCACCTTCCAAATCTTTACCAACTTCGAAAAGATTTAACAGATGAAGATGAAACTGGCTTAGTAAGTATTGTTATAGATGACTTTGCGACTATTAATAGTTACTATGGCTTTATTATTGGTGATTTTGTCATAGAACAAGTTGCAAATTACTTAAAAGAACATCTTGATGAAAAAGTGTATAGAGTCTCAGGAACAGAATTTGCGATATTGTTAAAAAATAAATCAGACTACTACTCTTTAAATGAATATATCAATGAACTCTACACAAAAATAAGTAACATAGATGTAATGTATCAAAATACTAAGATTGTGATAAGTCTTACTTTGGCTACTTCTGCAAGCAATTCTAATGAAAATATTTTCTCAAAGGTTTCTATGGCTTTAACTTATGCAAAGAGAAATAAACTACCTTTTTGGATATATGAAGATAGTATGCGTTTTAAAAATGAATATGAACAAAACTTAAGTATCTCAAGTAAAGTAAGACATGCTGTGCAAAATTTAAAAATTATCCCATATTTTCAAGCAATTATAGATAATAAGAGTGGTGAGGTAAGTAAATATGAATGCTTGGCTAGACTTATGGATGAAAATGATAACGTGATATCGCCACTTCTCTTCATTCCTATTGCTAAGCGTATAAAAGTTTATAAGTTAGTGACAAAGACCATTATAGATAAGTCTTTTGAAGCTTTTAAAGAGAATAATTATGAGTTTAGTATCAATTTATCCATAGATGATATTATGAATGTTGAGATATATGATTTTATTATGCTGAAGTTAAAAAACAATGAGGCCGCTAAGCGTGTGATTTTTGAGATAGTAGAGTCAGAAGCAATTCAAGATTTTGACAAGGTTGCAAAGTTTATTAATGAAGTAAAAAGACATGGTGCAAAAATAGCAATAGATGATTTTGGAGATGGTTACTCAAATTTTTCATACTTAATAAAAATGAATGTTGATTATCTTAAAATTGATGGTTCACTTATAAAAGAGATGGATATTGATACAAGTTCTCTCTTGGTAGTAGAAACTATAGTTGATTTTTCTAAAAAACTTGGAGTTAAAGTTATAGCAGAGTTTGTGCACTCAAGTACAGTTATGGATAAGGTTAAAGAGTTGGGAATAGAATATTCTCAAGGTTTTTATATAGATAAGCCAACTGTTGATATAAAAATTGAGGGTGAAAAAAAGTTGTCATGAATTTTAATATTTCATTAAGCCCTAAAAATAGGACTTAAAGATTACTCAGTTACTTCAACAACAACAGCAGTTGATTCCCAGATACCGTGTTTAGTACAGTAGCCATGAGCAGTTAAGTTTAGTTTTTTACCCATTGGGCGGATGTTAAATGTAACTTCACAGTGAGACTTTTCGTTACCTAAAGTTCCTGGAACAAAAGAAGCAGATGCTAGTTTTGTGTCTCCATTGAAAAGAGTAATAGACTCGATGAAGTGATCAAAATCATCTGGATGAGTATATTCTTGACCCATTTTTACATTTACAGCTAACATTTCGCCTTTTTTAGCAACACCTTCAACAGTGATGAATGGTGAGTGACGGTCTATTAAATCTTTTTTAGCTTCACGTTCTACATTATCTATGTTTTCGTATTTATTAATCTTTGGCATTTTCATGTCCTTTTTTTATTTTATTTGCAACATTATATCAGTAGATGTATTTAACAAAATATAAATAAGAGTTTATTTGTCTTATTTAAGAATAGTTTAATTTATGCTTTTTTAACATAAATATGGATAAAATCGCGTTAATACAATATAAAGAGTTTAAATATGCTAAAACCATTACTAATAGAGATCGGTGTTGAAGAGCTTCCAGCAGTCCCACTTTTAAAAGAATTAAAAAATATTGAAAAAAAATATATGAATATTTTAGAAAAAAATTCATTATTATGTGAATTTGAATTTTATTATACACCTCGTCGTTTGGTTCTTTGGCATAGAGAGTTTCAAGCACATCAAGAAGATAGTGTTGAAGAATTTTTTGGAGCACCAGTAGTTGCAGCTTTTAAAGATGGTGAACCTACGAAAGCTGCTATAGGTTTTGCAAAAAAATGCGGGGTAAGTGTTGATGAATTAGGACGTAATGAGAAAAATAATAAAGAAGTTTTATACTATAAAAAAGAGCTAAAAGGTAAAGCGTCCACTGAACTTCTATCAAGCATCATAAATGAATGGATTAAGTCATTAGACTTTGGTAAAGCTATGAGATGGTCTAGCAATACTGAAAGTTTTATTCGTCCTATTCGTTGGTTGAACGTGATGTTAGGAGATGAATTAGTAGATGCTGAACTTTTCGGTGTAAAATCATCTAAAAGCACTTTTGTGCATCGTATCAGTAATTTTGAGTCTATAAAACTTGACAACGCAAAAGATTATTTTAATAGTTTAAAAAATGGTGGAGTTACACTTTTCCAAGATCAAAGACGTGAAGATATCTTAGCATCATTTGATAAGTTGGAAAAAGAACATAATATCAAGATAGAAATAGACAAAGATTTACTTGATGAAGTTGTAGCTATTACAGAAAATCCAACTCCTTTACTTGGTACGTTTGATAAAAAGTTTTTAGAACTTCCACCTGAAGTGATAATTACTTCTATGAAAGAACATCAAAGGTATTTTCCAGTTTTTAAAGACTCTAAACTATTGAACAAATTTTGTGTAGTTTCAAATGCATTTACAGATGACTTTACAGAAGTTGTGGCTGGTAATGAGCGTGTGCTTCGTCCACGTTTAGATGATGGTTTTTTCTTTTGGGAAAATGATTTGAAAAATGGTTTAAGTACAAAAGGGCTAGAAAAGGTTGCTTTTTTTAAAGGTCTTGGAACTGTAGCGGATAAGATAGGTAGAGAAGAAAAAATCGCTGTAAGTTTAGCATCAATGTATAAACTAGATGCTATTGATGATTTGAAAAGAGCTGTTCGCCTTGCTAAAGCTGACTTGATGAGCGAAATGGTTTATGAGTTTACTGAACTTCAAGGTCTTATGGGTTACTATTATGCTCTAAAATCTGGTGAAAATGAAACTGTAGCCTTAGCTATTAAAGAGCAGTACTTACCAGATGGCGAAGATAGCGCACTTCCTTCGACTAAATTAAGCGCAATTGTTGCTATGAGTTTAAAACTTGATACTCTTATTGGTTTGTTTAGTGTTGAGCAAATTCCTACTGGTTCACGTGACCCTTTTGCACTTCGTAGAGCTGTTAATGGAATCATAAAAATTGTAAATGAGTTTGAGTTTGAATTTAATATAGCAGATACTATAGATATGCTCTTAGCATCATACGCTGATTTTGATAGGAAAAAATTACAAACATTTTTCTTGGAACGTGTAAGACAATTTTATAAAGTAAATCCATCTATTATAGAAGCTGTACTTGCTTCAGGAGAAAGAGATTTACTAAACATTGGTAAAAAGATAAACGCACTCAATAACCTTGTAAACAGTTCAGACTTTAGCGAAGTTAGTACCACGTTTAAACGTGTTGCAAATATCACCAAAGATATTGACTTAAGTAAAGAGATGATTGTAGATATTAAGTTGTTTGAAGAGAATGCTGAAAAAACATTATTTGAAAAGTACAATAAAGTAATAATATCTTCATTTATAAGTTTTGAAGAAGAGCTAGATGCTCTGCTTGGTTTAAAACCTGAATTAGATAAATTTTTTAGTGAAGTTATGGTTAATGCTAAAGATGAAACTATTAAAAATAACCGTAAATCTTTAGTTGCTAGTGTTTATAAAAGTATCTTGAAAATTGCAGATATAAAAGAAGTGAGTATCTAAATCTTGATGTATGATATCGCGATAATTGGTGCTGGTATTAACGGTTCAAGTGTCGCCTATGAAATGCTTCATGCTGGTAAAAAAGTCATCATATTTGATGGTAATGGTATAGCTCATGGTGGAAGTGGTGCTGCTGGTGCTTTCATCTCCCCGAAGTTTTCCAAAAGCGGAGAACTTAAAGAACTTATAGATAAAGCATTTCTCTATAGTATGCAGTTCTATGAAAAAAAATTCCCCCAGTTACTTACAAAAGCCCCACTGCAACATATAAGTAAAGAGGGTGAAAAATTCCCCTTGATTGATGCAGGGATTGTAAATGCACAAGCTATGTGTAATGCTTTATGTAAAGGTGCTAAGTTTATCAATAAAGATGTAGAGGATATCTACTATGAAGATAATCAATGGATTATTAATGAAACCTATAGTGCAAAAAAAGTCATTCTCTCTACTGGTGCATATAAGGCTGTAATTAAAGAACCATATGTTGAGCTTCGTGGAGTGTGGGGTCATCGTATTGATGTTAAAACTTCAACTATCAATGACAAGTCAATTCATCAATTTGTTTCTATCTCTCCTAGTAAAGATGGTATTGTTGCTATAGGTGCTACCCACAATTTAGATTATCATCCCCAAACTTCAAAAGAACCTTATGATATGGGGGATGGACGCTTAGAGTTACTCGAAAAAGCTTCCCGTACTATAGAGCTTAAGGATGTCGAAGTTATAAAAGACTATACCGGTTTACGTTCTGGTTCTTTTGATTATATGCCACTCGTAGGCTCATTAGTCTTAGCAGATGAAACATTGGTGTGTTGTGAAAGGAAAGTAAAAGTGAAAAAAGCTAACTATGAGGATTTTGTGTACTATCCAAATCTGTATATGATAAATGGTAATGGTGGTTATGGTTTTGTTCTAGCACCATATTTGGCCAATATATTAACTGAGAATATATTGAGTGGAAAAAAAATAGAGGATAAAATCAGCCCAGCTAGATTTTTTCATAGGTGGGCAAAAAGAAAAAAATAGCTTAGGGAAGTCTTGTTCGAAGAGGTGGGTTGGACATAAAGGCACCTTTAAATGCGTATGCTCGTGTCTCTTTAGCTTTTCCTGGTGAGGTTGGCGCTAAAAAATAAGAGTTTTCTATACATTCAGTGTCATCGTGATTTCTATCATAGATAAATATAACGTCCTTGCCTAGTTTTTCAGCCTGTAGGGCTATGTTTTTAGCATACTCTTTGATACCCTTGTGTTGTAGCTGATACTTATGCCCAACGCCCATAAATACCCACTTACCACTTATGGGAAAGTTAAGAGCATCATGATAATTCATCTCTTTGTCAAACATAGTAAGTTGGTTTGAATAGTAAAGGTCAATATCTACTGCAAATTTATCTATAGCTATAGTATCTTCTAAATCTGCTTCATTGAGTCCAAACAAGTACTTGATTTCTATAAGTTTACCCTTGTATAAACTTTTTGTCGCCTGATAAGCAAGGTTTGAAAAATCATCAAAAATTAACTCATCAAACTGACCATTGAACTCATAACCTTGGTCGCGAAGTTTTTCATTTGTTTTGTACCCAACTGGTGTCATATGAGGGTTATATAAAAAGATGGTACCTACTACATGTTTACGCTTTTTTTTGAGTTTAAGTTCTAAATCTTTTGTTGTAATGGTTTCATCATCTTCATTGATGTAGAGATAGTGTTCGACTAAAAATTCATCATCAAATTTTGTATCAAATCTGCCAAATATTTGCATAAAGCCATCCTAAAGTAAATTATGTGGAAGTATAGCTAAATTTACCTGCTATAATTTTGTATGAATATTTTCTATATAACTTTTGTCTTCATCACTTTAGGCGTCATACTTTTAGCATCATATCAAATTAAAAAATACTTTAAGGACATAAATGATGGCTAATATAGGTTTTTTTATCAAGAAAATAATTACATTTTTTGTAGAGCCTTTAGGCTTAGTGATGACATTATTTGCTTTGGGTCTTGTTTTTTTATATCTCAAAAAAGATAAATTTGCCAAAAGCTTTTTGTTGCTTAGTTTCGTTTTATTGTTTTTATTTTCATTTCCACCTTTTGCAAACTTTTTAACAAAAAGTTTAGAAAACCAGTATCCTAAATACAGCTACGATGCTAAGATTAGCTACATCCATGTTTTAGGTGGTGGGCACAATACTGACAAGACGCAACCTATAAGCTCTCATCTTGGAAATGCATCAACTAAAAGAGTATTAGAAGGGATTATTATCTATAAAAATACTGATGATGCTAAGCTTATATTTACAGGTTATGAAGAAAAGACCGATATATCTACAGCGCATATGAATGCCGAGTTAGCACTTGCCCTTGGTGTTCCAAGAGAAGATATAATTATCAACGGTGTTCCAAAAGACACAGCAGAGGAAGCTCTGTTTACAAAAAGTATAGTGGGAGATAATCCTTTTGCCTTGGTGACATCAGCATCGCATATGGTTCGCTCTATGATGCTTTTTAAAAAACTTGGCATGAACCCTATACCAGCACCTACGTATTTTCAAAAAACTGATACTTTTTATGTAGCACCAAGTATTGATGCTTTAGAAAACTCCCGAATGGTTATTCATGAATACCTTGGAATACTTTGGGCAAAAATAAAATCATGAAGAAACAAGATATTCTTACGCAGCTCCAAAATCTTAGTGAAGATAAATATAAAAATTTTAATAGTAAAATTATCCCTACCAAACAGCTTATGCTTGGTGTCCGCATCCCCATACTCAAAAAAATTGCTAAGCAAATTATAAAAAAAGATGCCACAAGTTTTTTAGTACTTAATAAGGCGAACGTATATGAGATGGTGATTCTAGAGGGGCTTGTTTTATCATTTATAGATAAGCCATTTAAAGAGTTAGTCCCCTCAATTGAGAACTATTTGGATAAGGTAGATAATTGGGCACAAATAGATAGTCCAATACTATCTTTTAAAAGCATAAATAAGGACAAAACTTTTGTTTTGGGCGTTGTGAAAAAGTGGCATAAATCTGAGAAAGAGTATGTTGTTCGGACTGCTTTAGTCATACTCCTTAGTTATTATGTTCAAGAGGAGTATTTAGCAGATATATTTAAGTTGTCTCAAGAGGTAAAGCATGAGGGTTATTATGTCTATATGGCAAATGCTTGGCTCATTTCTGTATGTATGGCTAAATACCCAGATAAAACTCTTGTTTTTTTTAGATCAAATAGCTTAGATAAAAAAACACATAACAAAGCAATTCAAAAATCTATAGAAAGTTTTAGGGTTTCAAAAGAGAATAAAATAATTATGAAAAAGTTAAAACGTTAGTATTTAATCTTTGCAAGATAAAGTCCATTTGCTTTGGCAGGCTTGATTTTATGTTTTACTTCTAAGCGAAGTTGCTCTTGTATCTCCTTAGCATCAAGTGTTAACAATGCTCCTACCATGAGGCGTATTTGACTTCTTAAAAAGCCATTTGCCTCAAAATATAAAACTGTATAACCTTTATGTGTGTAGGTAAGTGCCTTGTAGATTTCTCTTATGGTTGATTTAGTATCACTTCCCTTTTTTATGAAAGATTCAAAATCATATCTTCCTTCAAAGAGTTTAACGTTTTCTTTGATATTTGCAAGGTCGATGTTTGGGTAAAAACTGACAAGTTCATCTTCAAATGGATTCGAGGGTTCATTTTTTATGATGTATCTATATACTCTTTTTTTAGCATCATATCGTGCATGAAAATTATCATTTACATTTTGTATATTTTTTATCGCGATACTCTTTGGTAGCATCTTGTTTAAAACATCTTGTAACTTTTTGATATCATTCCAAAAGAGTGGTATATCTATGTGTATCACTTGTCCAGTAGCATGGACACCTTTGTCTGTTCTCCCACTTGCTACGAGTTTTGTGTTGATATTTAGGCGTTTTAGAACAAGTTCTATCTGTCCATTTACAGTGTTTATAGAACTTTTTTGCCTTTGTGAACCGAGGTATGATGTGCCATTGTAGGCGAGAGTTACTTTGACACGCATTTAAAATTTATTGACAATGATTTTTTTATAAAACAAGTAGGTTACAATACTCCATAAGGATATAACCGTAGGGATAGCGAGATAGCCAAGTGGGCCACGAAGACTCAAAATCGCTTCATAATAAGCAATAATTCCTAAAAATAGATAAAGATAAATTTTCCCTTTATTGTGTCGTATGTGAACTATACCGATAGTTGCTGCTAAAAAAAGTGATAATAATGGAAAAAGGCTCATAAGAGTATTGGTGATGATGATACGCTTTTTTTTATCTTTATCTATGTCAGATTGCCAGTACTCAATAGGTGTTTCATATTTTTTTAAATCTATAGACATAGCATCATTAATATACATAGTGCTAAAGTTAACTTGAGAAAACTCATCTTTGTGGTAGCTGTACCCCTCTCCATTTTTTAATCGGAGTCTGAGTATGCTTGAGTCATTGATGATTTTAGCATTTTTTGCACTTATGAGCACTTCTTCAGAATTTGTATGGCTCTTTTTAAACAAAAAGACATCTTCAAAGGTGCCGTCTGGGTTGTCCTTACCTATATACAAAAGCCATTCACCAAAACTGTGTCCAAATTCAGATGCAGAGAGGTTAAACTTTGCTTCACTCTTTTTATAAGCATAAAAGTTTTTGTAGAGTGTTTTTGCGTGGGGATAGAGAACTAAAAAGTTAAACAATAACAATACACTCAAAAAAAGAGCAGGTTTAAGAAATGTTTTTAAGATGAAGTTTGGATGAATTCCAAGAGAGAACAGCACTACGATTTCATTATCAGTTGAGAGTCTAAATAGGGTGAGAGAGATAGCTATAAAAAAAGAAAAGGGTAAGGTGAAAAATAAAACTTCAGGTAACACAAACACATAAAGTTTTCCCATCTCCAATACGCTTAGTTGAATAACAGCCGTATAACTAGCAAGTTTTATAAGAAATATAACAGAAGCGATAGTGAAGAGTGGTAAAAATATTGATAAAAATAGCATAGATAAATGCTCAATAATATACTTTTGCAATCTATCCATAATTAGTAGTTTGCCTCAATATATGCCATAATAGGCGTATCTAATATGTAAACTATAAAGGTAGCAAGAGCTAAGAATGGAACAAAAGGGACACGTTGTTCTTCCGTACTTTTATTTTGCACTGCCAGCATAACAGGGAGTGCTAAAAGAGCTGAGAAAAATATTGCTACAAGTGTTAGTTTAAGTCCAAGTAATGCACCCATAGTAGCTGCTACCATGATATCACCTTCACCCATTGCCTCTATGTAAGGATATGTTTGATAGTGTTTTGTCCAACTTGTCAGAGTTTTATTAGCTTTTTTATGTGCAGAAGCTGTAAGGATATAAGAAAGTGAAAACCTAAGTAGGGTAAATCCACCTGCAAAGATGAGTGCATTTTGAAGGTTAGTAAAAAATCCATCTAAGCTCCAAGCTCCAAGGACTGCAAAGACAACAGCTAGTAAGTTAAGTGAATCAGGTACCATTTTATATCTAAAGTCTATTATAGAAAGTGCTAGAAGCATTAAAAAACTCATGCCAATGAAAAATAAAGGGATGCTAAAAGAATACTTACTCACTAAAAGTAAAAAAATAAAACCTGATATAAGTTCTATAAGGGGATACTGGATAGAAATCTTTGTTTTACAAAAAGAGCACTTACCTCTTAAAAAAATCCATGATAAAAGAGGTATATTATGCCAAGGTTTTAAAGGTGTGTTACAGGATAAGCAGTGTGAAGCTCCATAAACAACACTCTCATTTTTTGGGATTCGTAAAATAACAACATTTAAAAACGAACCAAACAGTACTCCAAATATAAAAGCAAAAATCAGCATCATTATTTTAATCCACCAAATCGACGTTCAATTTTTGTAAAGTTTTTTATAATTTTTTCCAATTCATCTGCTGTAAAGTCAGGCCAAAGGATATCGAGAAAAAATATCTCTGCATAGGCTGATTGCCAAAGCAGATAGTTTGAGAGTCTGTGGTCGCCTCCAGTTCGTATAAGCAAGTCAACATCGTGCTTGCAATCAAGTGCATTTGAAAGCATCTCATCTGTTATATCATCATCATAGTTACGAATATTGTTTATGGCACGTAGCATCTCATCTTTAGCGCCATAATTCAGGGCGAGTGACTGTACTAAGCCATCACAATGTGCAGTTTTTTCTTTCACTTCTTGTATGGTTTTTTGAAGAGACTGAGAAAAGGCTCGTATATCACCAATAGGCTCAAACCTGATGTTGTTTTCAAGATATGTTGGAAGTTCTTTTGCTAGATATCTCTCTAAAAGCTTCATTAAAAATTCAACTTCTAAGCGAGGTCGTTTCCAGTTTTCAGTAGAAAAAGCATATAAGGTGAGTCTCTCTATATCATTATGTGCTGCACAAAACTCAGTTATTTTTCGTACAACTTCAGCACCAGCTTCGTGCCCTTTAACTCTTTTAAGTCCTCGCTCTTGTGCCCAACGACCATTTCCGTCCATGATTATAGCGATGTGAGAGGCTTGGTTCATTTATTTGGCGTCCAAAATAATTTAATTTTTCTAATTATATCTTTTTTAGATTAGAGTTTTTTTGAATGGAGTAAAATATCAAAAGAAATACTCAGTTTATCGTTTTTTGCTAGGCTTTGTATTCCGTCAGCTTTTATAAAATCAATAGTATTATTATCAGTACCAAAGCTAGAACTATCTTTAAGGATATTTAAGCAAACCGCATCAACACCTTTAGTATCTATCATTTTTGAAGCATTCTCTGTTGCTGTGCTTTGATCCATCTCCGCTTTAAAGGCTACTGTTGTGAGATCTGTTTTATCTATTGTCTGTAAGATGTCTATATTTTGTTTAAGCTTTAACTCCCACTCGTTCCCTAACATCTCTTTTTTTAGTTTTCCCTCTTGTGCAAACTCTGCAACATAGTCACTCACTGCAGCCGCCATAAAAAGGTATGGCTTTTTTTGTATAAGTTGAATTTGTTCACTATCCATCAATGAGGGTTTTGAGAGTTTTCCTTTCTTTGCAATGCGGATAGAGTCTTGTAAATACTCTAGCATCTCCTCTGAGCTCTCTACGTTTATAGTATGCATATCTTGTGGTAAATTGTCTTCAAATTTTGTAGATATAAGGTTCACATCTGCACCTTTACAATAGAGTGCTGTAGCAAGAGAGGATGCCATTTTTCCACTTGAGAAGTTCGATAGATACCGGACATCATCTATCTTTTCAATAGTGCCTCCACCAGTTACTATAACGCGTCTATCTAGCCAAAACTCATCTTGAAGTAAGCTTCGTGCACAGTGCCAAAAAATCTCTAAAGGTTCAGCCATCGCACCATCACCAGTAGTTTTGCATGCTAATTCTTTTGTTTGTGTGTCTACTATCTCATAATTAGCTATAGCTAACATCTTCAAGTTAGCTTTTGTGAGTGGATTTTCAAGCATATTTGTATTAGCTGAAGGTGCTATGATCTTCTTGTTAGGATAGGCTAGGGCGCATTGTAGAAGCATGTTGTCGGCTATGGCATTTGCGAGTTTAGCTACAGTATTTGCAGTGCATGGAGCTATAACAAACAAGTCTGCCCACTCTGTAATTTTAATATGGTTATGTTCATTTGCCCATGATTCATTTGTATCATCTAGGACTTGGTTGGAGGAGAGTGTTTCAAAAGTTAAGGGTGTTACAAATTTTTTAGAGGCTTCGCTCATAACTACTTTTACTTCAGCACCAGCTTTTGTAAGAAGTCTTACAAGTTCTAAAGATTTATAGACTGCTATTGAACCACTGAGTCCTAAAAGTATTTTTTTATTAGCTAATAAATTTGTAGGAATGAGCATTTTTAGTCCTTCTTTTTGTTAAAAAATTTATAGTAAAAGTCTTCAATTGTTCGAATCTTTACTCTTGTAAGAGCTAAATTGCCATTTTCTATTTTACCACTAGGTAGTGTAGTCCCTGCCGCAATCATAACATTATCTTCAATTGTGAGAGGGGCTATAAGCTGAGAATCACTTCCAACAAATACATTTTTTCCTATGATAGTTTTATACTTTTTTATCCCATCATAATTACAAGTGATAACTCCAGCTCCTATGTTGGTCCCCTCATCAATCTGCGCATCTCCAATGTAGCTAAGATGTCCAGCTTTTACACCTGTGAGTGAGCTTTTTTTCACCTCTACAAAGTTCCCAATATGTGTATCTTGAATGTATGATGCTGGACGAAGATGGGCTAATGGTCCTACATCAGAATTTTTAACGATAGAATCCTCAACAACTGACCCTGCTTTTATGTGTGAGTTGCTTATCAAAGTATCTCCTGTAAGTCTGCATCCATTTTCAACGATAGATTCACCCTCAAAAGTCACACCTTGTTCAATATATATTGTGGAGGGCAAGTTCATGATAACTCCCTCATTCATCCATCGTGTTTTAATTCTATCTTGCATAATCACTTCACTATCAGCTAAATCTTTTTTAGAGTTTACCCCTTTGAAGTTTTCTTCATCTACAAGAAGAGGTTTGATGCTAAGCTTGTCTTTTTTAGCCATTGCGATGAGATCTGTAAGGTAGTACTCCTTTTGAGCATTATCATTTTTCAAACGTGGGATATATTTTTCTATAACTTGTTTACTAAAAGCATATATACCTGCGTTGACACTGTGTATCTTAAGTTCGGATTCGTTGGCATCTTTTTGTTCAACTATATATTGAACTTCTTCATCTTTTATAGCTACACGTCCATATCCAGTTGGGTTTTTAAGGTTAAATATTGACATAATAATGTCAGCATCAGTGCTTAAAAAGCCTTGTAGTGCATCAGAAGTGATAAGTGGCATATCACCATTAAGGACTAAAACTTTGTCGTTTTTTGCTTCGTAACCCATCATTGCACCACCTGTTCCTGGGAAATTATCTGCATCTTGGACAAGAAAGTGTATATCATTAAAATAGCCTTCCATGCACTCTTGGACAGCCTCTTTTTGATGGGAAATCACCACTGTGATGTCATTAGAGATTTCTTGTGAAGATTTGATAATATGGTAGAGCATAGGTTTTCCACTAATATCATGTAAAACCTTTGCTTTACTTGATTTCATACGGCTACCTTTTCCAGCAGCTAAGATAATAATACTAATTTCATTTTTATTCATTAAATCTTCTTTTTTGTTATTGTTTGGGGAATTTTACCATTTTAAGAGTTTATTTAAAAGTAAATGTGGTATTATAAGAGAATTATTTTTTACAGAGGCTATTAAATGGATTTAGGTACGGTCATTGGTATTGTTTTAATTATGGCGCTCCTTATGGGTGCTATGGCGATGGGAGTTGGTGTAGGCGCATACATTGATATACCTTCAGTTCTCATCGTTATCGGTGGTAGTATGGGTGCTCTTTTAATCTCCTTTAGACCAGATCAAATGAAGTCATTTGTGAAAGTTTTCATGGTAGCTATCAAACCACCACAAGAGGATGTACTAGAACTTATAAAAAAACTTGTAGCATACTCAACAAAAGCAAGAAAAGATGGTTTGCTCGCCTTAGAAGGTGAGGCAAACAATGAAGAAAATGAGTTTTTGAAAAAAGGTCTCTCTATGGCTATTGATGGAAGTGAACCTGAGACTATCAGGGACTTACTTGAGATAGAGATGGAACAAACGAGTACACGTCATAAAGGTTATGCCTCTATATTTTCACAGTGGGCTGGTCTTGCAGGGGCTATGGGGATGATTGGGACGCTTATCGGTCTTGTTGCAATGTTACTTAACATGGCTGATCCATCTGCCATTGGTCCATCGATGGCAGTTGCCTTACTTACAACGATGTACGGTGCGATGATTGGTAATATTTTTGGTGCACCTATCGCTAATATACTTTTAATCAGAAATGATGATGAAACCTTAGTTAAAGAGATTGTTTTAACTGGTATTATGTCTATACAGTCTGGTGATGCACCTAGAGATTTGGAAGCTAAGTTGCTGAGTTATTTACCACCAGCGCAACGAGAAAGTAGTCTTTAATATGAAGAGTAAAATCTAATGGCAAAAAAGAAATGTCCTGATTGTGAAGAGTGTCTCCCCGCATGGCTAGCAGCTTTTGGGGACTTGATGTCTCTTTTACTTTGTTTTTTTGTACTTCTTCTCTCTATGTCTAGTATGGATGCTAAGAAGATTTCTGAGGCCATTGGATCTCTTTCTGGTGCGATGAGTGTACTAGAGGGTGGTACAAAAACAGAGATTTCTAAGCAACGTATCCAAGAGTCAACACCCATAGAAACAAAAGATGAAACAAGTGAACAGGTGAACAAAGTATCTCAAGCTATTATCGATGCTAATGAGATGATGGAAAAGGGTCATGGACCAACTATCTCTATGGAAGATGCTCAGGAGGGTTTTGTTATTGAGTTACCTTCATCCCTTTTATTTAAACCTGGTAGTGCTACTATCACAAATGAAGATGCCTTACTTTTCTTAAAAAGGATAGCACTCATCATAGATGAACTACCAAATACTACAAAAGTAAGTGTCCAAGGGCACACAGATAACCAACCTCCAAGTAAAAACTCACCCTTTAAAGATAACTGGGAACTTTCATCTGCACGTGGCATCTCTGTTCTTCAGGAGCTGATTCTTGATGGAGTAAATCCAAAGCGTATTAGTGCTGCTGGATATGCAGAGTTTACTCCAAAAGCTACCAATGCAACAAAAAGTGGTCGTGAAAAAAACCGTCGCGTTGAACTGCACTTCTTTGGTTCAGAATCTAGCGATGAAGCAAAAACTAAAAAAACTATATTAGACAAGGTAAATGCTAAATAATGTCTAGAGTATTTTTTATGTTAGTTTTACTAGCTTCTGTATTAGGGGCTGAATCTCCAACTATTCCAACTATGAACTTTGAACTAGCTGCACCAGATACACCAGAACAGTTAGTAAGTTCGCTCAATGTACTTGTACTTTTAACACTACTTTTTTTAGCACCAAGCATGGTGCTTGTAATGACGACGTTTACGAGGTTTGTTATAGTGTTTGGTTTTTTACGTCAAGCTCTTGGTACCCAACAAGTACCCCCTACGCAACTCCTTGTAATGTTAGCGATGATACTGACTTTCTTTGTAATGGAACCAGTTGGTACAAAGTCTTATGAAAATGGAATTAAACCCTATATAGAAGAAAAGATAGGCTATGAAGAAGCCTTTACAAAAGCGGCTCTTCCTTTTAAAAACTTTATGATTAGAAATACACGAGAAAAAGATTTGGCTCTTTTTATACGTATCAGAAAAATGGAAAATCCAAATAGCATAGAAGATGTCCCTATGTCGATAATCATCCCTGCTTTTGTGATAAGTGAGCTTAAAACTGCTTTTGAAATAGGATTTTTGCTTTTCTTACCATTTTTAGTCATTGATATGGTTGTTGCTTCTATCCTTATGTCTATGGGTATGATGATGCTCCCACCAGTTATGATATCGCTGCCCTTTAAGATCCTCATATTTGTGCTTATAGATGGTTGGAATCTCATCATAGGTAATTTAATAGCGAGTATTAAATGACTTGTGAACATTTTGGAGAATGTGGTGCTTGTGTAGTTTACGAAGGTGGCTATGAGGTGCAACTAGAAAGTAAACTACAATTAAATACACAAAGGTTCTTATCCTTTTATGATGAAGAGATAGCTGTTTTTAAATCACCTCAAATTCATTATCGTTCCCGTAGTGAGTTTAAGCTTTGGCATGAGGGTGATGATATATATTATGCAATGAATCATGTTGATAAAACTAAAGGCGTAGTTTTTGTTCAAGAGTGTCCACAAGTAAATGTACATATAAATGCTCTCATGCCTAAACTTTTACTGAGAATCAAAGATAAAAAGATTGATTTTAAACTTTTTGGAATAGATTTTTTATCTTCAGTTGAGGGTGAGATTGTAGTTTCTTTTCTTTACCACAGAAAACTAGACGAAGCCTGGTTATTACTAGCTAAGGAGATAGCGCAAGAGCTTAGCATCAGCATCATAGGTCGTTCTCGTAAGCAAAAGTTAATAGTTGGACAAGACTATATCACAGAGTCTCTTCATATTATGGGTAAAAAGTATAAGTTTAACTATATAGAAAATAGTTTTACGCAACCAAATTCGAAAGTAAATGAGCAGATGATTACTTGGTCACTAGAGCAACTGAGTAATGCTAAGGGTGATCTCTTAGAATTATATTGTGGGGCAGGGAATTTTACTATCCCCTTTGCTACAAAATTTGACAAAGTCTTAGCTACAGAGATTTCAAAAAGTTCTATTAATGCAGCAAAAACAAATATGTCCCTTAATGATATACACAACATAAAGTTTGTTCGTATGGGAGTTGAAGAGTTCACCGATGCTCTTGATGGTGTTCGTGAATTTCGCAGGATGAAAGATATTGAGATAGACTCATATGATTTTACTACTATCTTTGTAGATCCACCAAGAAGTGGCATGGACAATGCTACCTGTATCTTTAGTACAAGGTATGATAATATTCTTTATATATCATGCAACCCAGAAAGCTTAGTAAGAGATTTAGAGATAATTTGTAAGACACACAATGTGAGTAAAATGGCACTCTTTGATCAATTCCCCTATACTCATCATGTAGAGATGGGCGTGATGCTTACAAGAAAAGGATAGGTGTGAAGTATATACTAATAGTAGTCATTTTATTTTCATTTTCATACAGTGATGAGATAGAGCGAATAGAATCAATTCTAAGAGATATTACGGAGTTAAGAAAAAAGTATGAAATATCACAGACGGAATTAAATTTAAAAATCATAAATGAAAAAAAACAAGATAAAAAAATTTTAGAACTAGAAAATAAGATTAAAGTCTATAAAAAACAAGTAAAAATCAAAGAAAAAAAGGTAAAAAAACTAAAACAACAAAAAATATGTAAACCTGTTAAAGTAAAACCAATTATAATCTATAAAAAGCAAAAACTTGAAAATCCAAATAAATTTCCAATATTAATGTTAAAGCCACAGTATATAAAATACAAAAAAATACGTATGAAGGCAAAAACATATCGCTTGATTACGCAGACAGATATATATGATGCTAAGTATACAAAGCAGATTGATACTTGGGCAAAAAATATTGCTTTTACTTCCAATGAAAAAGCCGTGGCAAAAGGGCGAGATACTTGGATAAAGGTAACGGGATACTTCATAAAAAACTCATGGGTGCCAGCAAAAACCCCGATGTGGCTAAAAGCTAAGTATATTAAGGATTAAAAATGTGTATACCTCATGGAGCAACAGGAAGTAAAGATAGTGGTTATATCGAAGATGATAAACCAAGAAAAAAGATAGAGAAACTCCCAAAAGCTATATTTGAAAATGGTGACCCTGATTATGATGGTGTAGTTTTAGAATATAAAAAACCGATTAAAAAGAAGATTTTTTTTGAAAAATTACTCGGACTTTAATGGATAAGCAAGTTTTTGATGTTTTAAAAAATCTGTTTGGACATGAAAGTTTTAGAGATTTTCAAGAAGAGGCAATAGAAAGTATCTTAAACAAAAGAGATTTGTTGACAATACTTCCTACTGGCGGTGGTAAATCTCTTTGCTACCAACTCCCATCACTCGTAATGGACGGTACTACGATTGTGATATCTCCTCTTATAGCACTTATGCATGATCAAGTTACTGCTCTTAAAGCTAACGGTATAAGTGCAGAGATGATAAACTCTTCTCAGGACTATCAAGAGATTCAAACTATAACTGAAAAACTACTAAACCAAGAGATTAAGTTGCTTTATATTGCACCTGAAAGACTCAGTGCTCATGGTTTCATAGACTTACTCCATCAAGTAAGACTTAATTTTTTTGTTATAGATGAAGCACATTGTGTGAGTGAGTGGGGACACGAATTTCGCTCAGACTATAGAAAGCTTTCACAACTCAAAGAGATTTTCCCTCTTGTGAACATAGCAGCCTTTACAGCTACAGCTACAAAAAAAGTTCAAGCTGATATAGTTAAGTCTTTAGTCTTGCATGAGTCAGTAGAACTTCGTGGTAAAACCAAACGAGACAACCTTAGCATCAACTCCATTAAACGCGTTTCAAATGGACGTAATCAACTCTTAAACTTCTTAGCATTACATCAAAAACAGTGTGGCATCATCTACGCTTTTAGTAGAAAAGATGTGGAGTCTACTACCAACTTTTTAAAAGAAAAAGGTTTTAGTGTAGGGATGTATCATGCAGGGCTTACAAGTGAATATAGAGCTCAAGTTTACAATGATTTTGTCTATGAAAACATAGATATAGTTGTAGCTACTATCGCGTTTGGGATGGGTATAGACAAGTCAAACATCCGTTTTGTCGTTCATATGAGTATGCCTAAGACTATGGAGAGCTATTATCAAGAGATAGGGCGTGCTGGGCGTGATGGACTGCCAAGTGAGACCCTTCTTTTGTTCTCTAAGGCTGATGAGATAAACAAGCTACGACTCATAGATGAGATAGACAACCAAGAGTATAAGCATCTTATGTATACTAAGCTGAATAAAATGTATAGTTTTTCAAACTCAAGTGAGTGTAGGCATCAAAGTATTGCTAAGTATTTTGATGATGAGATAGATGCTTGTGGAGATATGTGTGACAGTTGTAAGCGTGGTGAAGTTCAGATGGTGGACATAAAACAAAGCTCCATGAAGCTTCTCTCTGCGATATACAGATGTGAGCAAAGATTTGGGATAAACCATGTTGTAGATGTGCTTCGTGGTTCTAAAAATAAAAAAGTGCAACAGTTTCATCATGATACACTTTCTGTATATGGTATAGGTGAAGACCTAAGTAAAGATGCTTGGATAGCGATAAGTGAGAGGTTGTTTGAGTTGGATGCCTTGAGTGTAGGGGAGTTTAAAGCTGTTAAAATTACTCCCTTTGGCTTAGAGATACTCAAAGCAAAAGTTGAAGTGAGTATAGATGCTATCAAGTTACAAAGTGTAAAAAAAGAGCGTAAAAAAGAGCTTATTTTAGATGTAGATGATGAAGTGTTTGAAAGATTTCGTGAGTTAAGACGCAGTATTGCAGATGAAGCAGATGTCCCAGCATACATAGTTTTTTCAGATAAAACACTTGTAGATTTTGCAAGTAAACTTCCAACAACAAAAGAAGAAACTCTAGAAGTTAACGGAGTAGGGGAAGTAAAGTTTGAAAGATATGGCAAGCAGTTTTTAGACTTATGTCTAAAGATTAAAAATAAATGATATAATAAAGAAAAAATAAGTGAATTAGTGAAAAAAATACTCATAATTAGTGATGGTTCTACTGGTGAAAACTTTATTCGCCGTGTTATACAGACTTATACTTCTGAAAATATTTACTATGTTGTCCAAACCAAAGAGATAGAATATGAGGATGCTAGTCCCTCTCGTTTTAAATTTTATCAATTTGATCCAACTTCACTTCATAAACTTTCAAATATACTCAAAATGGAATTTGTCCAAGTTATTCTAGCTATGGATGATAAATCTGATGCACTTTACACACTTAAAAATATCCGTACCATTAAAAATCATCTTCGCGTCGTTTTTTTAAATAACTGGAACTTAACTAATGATGATGTGAATACTATGATGGTAAATACAACTGAACTGATAGCTTCTAGATTGATAGACTACCTACCAAATGTA
>JALSLR010000002.1 GCA_026988245.1 Sulfurimonas sp. | reverse complement strand
TTTAGTTCTGTTGAATATGTTGTTCTTTTTCTACTCATATTTCTACCCTCTTGATTATTGTTCTTATTTTATCGTATTTGAAATAAGAGACCTTCTAAATGTTGTTTCATTTTCTTGGGGCAGTATACAAGGAGATAACAGGGATTTCTTGTGCCTCCTTGGCTTTTTGAACTTTTTGCTCTAACATCCCCATCAAATTCTGTATAATTTGGTCTATCGTTCGTAGCATGTCACTAATATTTCTGTTAGCATCATACTTTGGATTTGGATTAAAATCAACTTTTGTTTGCTCTGGTAACTGCAACATTGATTCAAAACTTACCTTTTTTTCATACTCCATGGAAAAGGAGTGTTGTGATTGCATCTGCATTTCATATGATTGAATTTTCATATCGTATCCTTTTTATTTAGACATATGCTCCTATTTATTATTTGTCTATTGAATTTAGGGATTTTTCACCCGTGGAGATAGAGAGCAAATCTGATTCCCTAATTCTAAACCTTAAGTATTATTTTGTTATATTAAAAATATAAACTAAAGGAAAATATATAATGAATGATACTTCAGACTTAGGCATTTTGAGCGTAAGAATACTTGTTCTTATAGTTATAGCGGGGGTATTTTACTTTACGCTCAAAAGTAAAAAGAAATAAAATCTATATCATATATATTGGGGCATTAATTCTTTTATCTTATGGAATATTTTAAGAAAATCTGTTGAGTAAACTCTTGTTTGAGCAATCGAGGTTATAAAGTTGGTATCACTTTGCCAACGAGGGACTAGATGCATATGAATATGTTCAGCTATTCCTGCTCCTCCAGCATCACCAAGATTCATACCTATGTTGACGCCATGTGCTCTTAAACCCTCTTTAAGTAGTCTTACGCCCTTTTGAGCTAGTGCACTCATATGCAACCATGTATCGGCATCTAAATCCTCTAACTTATCTGTATGAAAATGGGGAATTATCATAAAATGTCCAGGAGTATAGGGATAACGGTTCATGACCATAAAACAGTATTCATCTCTATAAAGTACATGCAGTTCCTCATCCTCTTCTATTTGAGAACTTATATGACAAAACACACATCCATCTATTTTTTTTCCACTCACATACTCGTCACGCCATGGGGCATATAAAATATCTTTCATGTATTTAAGTCTTGTATGATGCTAAAAGATTGTTTAACTTCTCAGTCATAGAAGACAAATGTTCAGAAGCTGAAGCTATCTCTTCAACACTTTTAGCATTCGAGTTTGAGAGAGTATTTACAACTTCTACCTTATCTATCATAGTTTGAATATCTTTAGAATTACTAATATACCCTTCTACCATTTCATCAACTTTCTCTACAGCATTATCCATCACGGCTACACTATTAGATATCTCTTTTTGAGCAGTTACTGCATCACCTGAGAGTTTTTCAATGGCAATTGAATTAATTGAAATAGCCTCACTAGCATCGGTTATTGACTGAACAATAACATTAATAGATGCATTAATCTCTGAAAGTGATTTTTGCGTACGTTCGGCAAGCTTGCGCACTTCATCAGCCACAACAGCAAACCCACGACCATGTTCTCCCGCTCGAGCTGCTTCTATGGCAGCATTGAGGGCAAGTAAATTAGTTTGATCTGCTATATCCCCTATCACTGCAAGTACATTTTTCACCTCTTGAGCATCAGAACTTAAATATTGTAACCTCTGTGCTAATTCAGCTTCAGCTTCACTTCTATGAATTATTTCACTCGAAAGAGATACTATGATTTGATTTGTACTAGAAAGTGCTGACTCTGCATCATCTATCTCATTTTTTGTATCTTTCGCTTTTTCTATAGAGGTCTGTAAGATAGTTTGTATATTTTTACCTTGTTCACTTACCTCACCTACTATTTTTGACTCCTCTTCAGCTTTTTGCCCTATTTCCAAAGAGGTTGTTGCAAGTTTGTGTGCAACTGATGAGTTCTCAGTACTTGTTGTTTTTGCTTGGACGATGGTGTCTTGAACTTTTTTAATAAAGTCATTTATATACTTAGCTACATGAGCAATTTCATTGTGACCTTTAATCATTAGCCTTTGTGTTAAATCACCTTCACCATGAGCTAAGTCCTCAGCCCTATCTTCCATATTTTTTAAAGGTTTTACTAGGGCAATAGTTAAAAGAAAAGATGAAATTATCATTGCAATGATAAATAGAACTACTGAAGATATAATTATAGAGTTTCTAAAACTATTTGGGGCTATCATAACTTCTTCTTCATCAATTTCACTCAATAAACCCCAAGTTAAATCTTCTCCAATCTTAACAGGTCTATAAGCAGACAACACAGGTATGCCATTATAGTCATCTATAATATCAATACCAGTTTTTCCACTAAGTGCTTCTTTACTCGCTTTTGTTTTAACACTACCAATTGATGGATTTGCAAAAGATGCACGTAGGGAATGAGCCTTTGGATTTAAATAACTATCGCTTCGCATTAGATAATCAGAACCGACAAGATAATCTTCTTGAGTCTTTCCATAACCTGCACGAAATTTCATAATTTTATTTATCTCTTTATCAGATATTTTAAAAACAATCACGCCTTTTAAAAATCCATTCATCATAACTGGAGCACCCATAAACATTGCCGGTTCCCCGTTAGAAGGTCCATAGGGTTGCATATCAACAAATACTGGTCTTTTTAAATCTCTTACTTTTTTCCAAACTTTTGCTAAGGGAGAGTCTTTGAGCGGGCCAGAACTTAAGTTTGTACCAAAGTCTGATTCTTTAGACTTTGAGTACATAACATGGCCATGAACTGGACAGATAACGTAGATATCATAATAACCATACTCTTTTGCATAAAAATGAAAAAAGTCATCATATTTTTCTATAACATCATCAACATCCATCTCATCAACAGGGTAAGGGTCTGTTGGTTTAACTTCTAGTTCTTTATGTAAGTATATGAGTTCTGCTAGAGTTGAATGAACATTTGCATTTCGTGATAGGACATTAATATCGCCTAATCTTTTTTTAAAAAAATCTTCAATTTGGTTTGCTTTGACTTCCCTTGATGAAACTAGAGAATCCTCACTTTTTTTAAGTAACACCTCTTTACTTTGAATACTTACTATTACAGTAGTGGCTAGTGCCATAAATATCATTGAAAAGAACAGAAGTCCTATAGTTTTTGCTTTTAAAGATATATCAAATAATTTATTCATAATTAACTTCCTTTAGTATATGTCACAATTTACTCACAATATACTTAGAAACTATTGAAAACTACTAACTAAAGGAAGGCAAAGACTAAATTTGGAAATAGTATAACAAATAGTAATGCTAAAAATTGTAAAAAGATAAAAGGAACTATACCTTTATAGATTTCTATAGTTTTTACACTATCTCCACTAGCACCCTTTAAGAAAAACAACGAAAGTCCAAAAGGTGGAGTTAAAAATGAGGCTTGAAGGTTAAGAGCTATCAATATTGCGAACCAAATAGGGTCAATTCCAAAAGCATCCATAATTGGAACTAAGATAGGGACTATTATAAAACTTATCTCTATAAAATCTATAAAAAAACCTAAAATAAATATACTTAGCATCGCAATGCCTATGAATATCCATACATCACCTATATCATCTTGAAAAAACTCTAAAATCAACTCCGTTCCACCAAGCTCATTAAAAACCAAACTAAAAGCTGTAGCACCTATGAGTATCATAAATATCATACCACTTAATTTTACAGTTTCCAAGGAGATATAAGATAACATTGAAAAACTAAATGAACGATTTAGTTTTGCTAAAATAACTGATCCTATCACTCCAAATGCTGCTGACTCAGTAGGGGAAGCTATACCTGCAAATATACTTCCTAATACACTTACCATAAGCACCAAAGGGGGGAGTATAGCGAACAAGGTAGTCTTTATATTTATCTGAGCATCAGCACCTGCAAGATGTTGATAACTTGGAGCTACAGAGGGTTTTATGTAGGCGTACACTAATATATAACTTATATATAAACCAACCAAAAGTAAACCTGGCAATACAGCACCCATAAAAAGTTCACCAACACTCACACTCATAACATCACCTAGAATGATAAGGATAATAGAGGGCGGTATAATCTGTCCTAATGTTCCAGAGGCTGCTACTGTACCTGATGCTAAAGATTTATCATATCCATTTTGAAGCATAAGAGGTAAGGCTATAACACTCATCATCACAACACTTGCTGAGACTATCCCTGTTGAAGCAGCAAGCATAGCACCAACGAGCACTACACTAACCGCAAGTCCACCCCTAAGGTTTCTAAAAAGCATACTCATAGAATTTAAAAGATTTTCTGCCATCTTAGAACGCTCCAAAATAAGTCCCATCATGATAAATAAAGGGACAGCCATAAGCGTTGTGTTAGACATAATTCCAAAGATTCTATACGGAAGTACCTCAAAAACTTCAAAACCTAGATGGGGTACAAAAAATGCAAAAAATAAAGAGACTCCTCCAAAAACAAAGGCAACTGGTATGCCTAGCATAAGAAGCATTAAGACCACTACAAACATAGATATAGCTATCATTTAAACGAATCCAGTTCAAGTCTAACTTGTCTAATACTTTGCAAAACTAAGAAAATAAAGGAGAGAGGCATAAGAGATTTTACCAAATATCGGTATTCTAGACCACCTGGATTTGATGAAATTTCATTTTGAGAAAAGCTTAGGGCAACAAACTCAACCCCAATATAAATAATAAGAAATGATACAGGCAAGATAAAAAATAAAATGCCAATAATATTGATAATACATTTTGTTTTAGAGCTAAAGGAGGCATAAAAAATATCCACTCGTACATGAGAATTTTGTTGTAAGGTGTAGGGGATTCCAAAAAGAATCACAATATCAAAAAGGTGCCATTCCAACTCTTGAAGTGTAATTGAACCTGCAGAAAAAAAGTAACGAGAGGAAGCATCAAAGACAACTAACAAAACTAAAAGGATTAAGATAAGAGCTGTAAAAGTAGCTAAATATTTTATAATTTTATCTATAAATAGCATTGCCTTTCTTTATATAAAATTAGGTGCATCATTTGCAAAGAGGATAATATCACCTGCCTTCGTTTGAGATGCTAAAATGTTCGTTATTTTTGTTTTATCATGAAGTATAGTTTTTTGTTTTACTTTTAAGTTGTCATCGAAAAGTTTTGAATTAAGTGTTCCAGTTACGATAACGATATCAAAAGTTTCATTTATCGCATTTATAAGTTTTAGATTTAACTCTTCGATACTCTCTACAAGTCCGGGGGTAACGATAACCTTATGCCCCCCTTGATGAAGGGAACAAAGCCTAAGTGCTTCAAGCATTCCGTCAATATTACCATTATAGCCATCATCTAAAATTATTTTTCCACCAGCTTTGATGAGCTGAAGTCTATGCTCTACTGGAGTTAATTTTCGAACTGCCTTTACAATCTCTTGCTCGCTCATTCCAAACTGTTGTGCTATCTTTACGCAGACTTCAATATTCATAGTTTGAAATGAGCCTAAGATATCAGTATGAAAACTAAGACCATCAAGCAAAAAGTCTGTCCCTTGTAAGGTAGCATTAATATTTGATACTCCGCTTCCAAAAAAAGTTACTTTGTCATGTATCTCATCAGTTACCGAATTATGAATATATGCATTTTCTAATTTTGGTGACTGCATAATCTCTAATTTAGTAGCAATAATATTTTCTATAGACTTAAAATACTCTATATGTGCAAGCCCAACCTTACCCACTACTACAGTTTGTGGCTCTACAAAATTTGTAATTTCATAGATATCCCCACTCTCTCGCGCTCCTGCTTCACAGATATAAATCTGAGTATTTTCAGGTAAAGAGTCATTTACATCACGCATAATACCACCTAGAGTATTAACACTTCTTGGCGTTGCATAAACATTATACTTGCTGGACAATATCTCGGTTAAAAAGTTTTTAATACTTGTTTTTCCATAACTTCCAGTTATTGCTATTACTTGAAGATTATTCATTGAGGTAAGTTTCAATTTCGCTTGTTTTTTAAAACTTTCAAATAAAAACTTTTCTATTAAAAAACTACCAATATATGCGACCGCCAAAGGCATAAACACACCATAGATCTCACAGGCTGATTTTAAAGTACAAAGTACATCTTGAAAAAGAGTAAGTCCTATGAGTAAAATCAAAAATCTTTTTACGCGCCATGTTAAAACAAGCTTCTTATCTAGTTTTTTATGCCAAATAAATATACTTGGAAGTACTGCAAAATAAAAAAATATTGCAAAAAACTTGCCAGTAGTATAGTAAGCAATCAAGGGAATAAAAAAGTAAAAAAGATGCCAAAGTGGTTTGTGATGCTTCAGTACTACACGTGAAAGCTTATAATCATACCATTGTAGGTTTGTAATAAGGTACCAGCCTAAAGTTGTTACTAAAAGTACATTTGTAACAAAGGCCATCAATACTTCATAATCTTGCATACTAATGCTCCAAAGTTTTTAAAAATGTTGCTTCAATTTGTTTAGAAATTTCCTCAGCATGCTTCATAAAGAAGTAGTGATCACCCGTATATATCTCCAAATGTGAATCTTTTAGAAGTGCATCTATTTTGTGTGCAGACTTCAATGGTGTTGCACTATCCTTATCCCCCCAACAAAGTAACGCTTTGCCATCATAATCTTCAAACTCTTCGCTAAAGTCTTCATCTACTACATTTTTAAATGTTTCATACATAGGCTCGCTTAAACTCTTAGCATCTTGGGCTACAAAATACTTTCTAAAACTCGAAAGTCCAAAAGATTTTATTATTTTAAAAAGCATAATTTTCATCTTAACTTTTAGCGACTTTGGCCAAAAAATACCAGCACTTGAAAGTAAAACTAAGACACTTGGAGATAAAACAGTAGCAACCTTACCGCCAAAAGAATGACCAACTATAATATCCTTGCTTGCATTAAGATTTATCATAAATAGTTCCACAATTCGTGCATAATCTTTTGTTGAGAGTACTTGGTTACACGTGCTTCCACCAAAGCCAGGAAGATCTATATAAATATGACGAAAAGCGCTCATATATGGTGAAAAGGATTGGCTCATTAAACCTTTATTAGATCCCCATCCATGAAGGACTATGATGTCAACTTTTGCTTCAGGATTAACTATTTCATAGCTAATATCTAAAGTGTGTTGTTTATACTGAATAGACTTCATTGCCATAATTTACTTACCTTTAGCACTATTGATTGAATGAATGTACTCATAATTCACTTTTATCTTTTTTTCACTAGGCAGTGAGGATGAAAGATCTTCTAATGCTTGAGAAAAATCTTCAAAAAGATAGTTTGCCATAGAGCCAGGAATAGGATTGATTTCATTGAGCAATACCTCTCCATCAACTACAAAAAAGTCACAACGAATGAGGGCACCTTCAAACATATTTTTGTAAACTTTGTCAAACATTGCTTTTAATTTTTGCTCTAACTCTCTACTGATATCAGCTTTTAACACTGATTCTGAACGTGAAAAATCCATATATTTTTTTTCAAAGTCTAGAAATTCTTCTTTTTGTGGTTCTTCTATTATGGAGTATTTCATCTCTCCCTTATATGAATAGCCAGCTAAATTATACTCTTTAACATTCTCAATAAAAGGTTCAACTATAACGCTAGTGTCGTATTCATAAGCAGTATCAAGAGCATAGTCGAGTTCGGACATCTCTCTTACGATGCTCACACCAATAGAGCTTCCTAAGCTTGATGGTTTCACGATGACAGGCAAAGGGAGTGTTATATCTTTTTGAATATCATGATTTAATATCTCATACGAAACAGATGGAATTTTTTTAGCATCACAAAGCCATTTTGTATATCTTTTATCATAAGAAAAAACACTAGCGCTTACTCTTGGTCCAATATAATTAATAGAGTAAAAATCTAAAAGTGCAGCTATAGTACCATCTTCACCATCAGCTCCATGGATAAGGTTGAGTACTACATTTCTATTTTCACTGGACTTAAACATACTTTTTTGAACAAAAGCACCGTTTATTAAGTTAATTACTGGCATTTTTTTATACTCACCACGTGAAAATGTAGTTGCTTTCATACTTGAAGCATCTATGAGATAAAAAGTATGATCAGTATCACAAAAAATAAAACTCAAATCATGTCTGTCTAACTTAGCTTTTAAAGTAATCGCACTTACGATACTTATCTCATGTTCAAAACTAGCCCCACCAAATAATATACTTAATTTCAAATACTATCCCCTACTTCACAAAATTCATTTTATATATCGCTTCATCAAAACCAACAAACGCTTCATCATTAAACTCAACAATTGGTCTTTTAAATAGCATATTTTCTTTACACAACCATTCTATCTTAGCATCATCATTAAGACTTAACTCTTTTAGCTTTAAGTTTCTGTATGTTAAACCTCGATTATTAAAAAGCTTATCCACATCAATATGTTTGAGCCAAGAGTGAACTTTTTCACATCCAACAGAAGTTTTTTTAAAATCAATGAACTCAACTAGTACATCATTTTCTTTAAAAAACTTTCTTGCTTTTCGCACAGTATCACAAGTTGGAATGCCATAAACCTTTATCATTATCTCTCCATAATTAAAAAAGAATATTATAGCACTTTAAACTTCAAGTGTTATAATTGAATATGTCTATCAATATATCTCGTAAAATCAAAATATCATTGTTACTTCTCTCTACAATGGGTGTCATGTCTGGCATAGCCATAGTAGCAACTCTTCCTCTCATTGCAACTACATTTAACTCTATAGAAAATATAGAATTTTACTCAAAGCTTCTTCTTATAATTCCATCGATTATAATAGCTATATCTTCCCCTTTTATAGGACTCTTTGTAGATAAAATAGGTCGTTTAGTCCCACTATATGTAGGATTTACACTCTTTGTAATAGGGGGAAGTTCTGGTTTTTTCTTTAGTACTTTCTCATACTTGTTGATTGGTCGGGCTACATTAGGTATAGGGGTTGCTTTTCTTACAACATCTTCTATAGCTTTAATCGGTGACTATTTCAACGAACAAGAACGACAAAAGTTCATGTCTCTTCAAGGGATGGCAATAGGTCTTGGCGGTATTGTCTTCATCATAAGTGGTGGATACTTAGCACAAATAGGTTGGCAATATCCTTTTTTAATCTACCTTTTACCCATCTTATTTCTACCACTTTTGCTCAGTTCACTTCAAGAACCAAGAATCATTAAAAAAGTTTATAATTTAGAAAACTCTCTCAACACAAAACTATATCCAATTTATTTGACAGCTTTTTTTTCTATGATACTTTTTTATATGCTTCCAACACAAATGCCTTACCTTGTAATAAATAAACTTGGAGGCACCCCAAGTGAGGTTGGCTACTTCATAGCATTTTCTATGTTCATCAATGCCATAACTTCAAAGCAGTATCATAGGCTTAAAAATAAACTCTCCTATACACAAATCTTTAGCATCATCTACACATCTTTTGGTATTGGTCTTATGATAATATCACAAGTAACTTCCCTCTTTGAAATCTACTTAGCATCACTTTTTATGGGGGTTGGATTTGGTTTAGTCTTTGTAAACATAAATATTTGGTTACTCTCACTTGTAGAACCACAAAACAGAGGTAAAGCGATTGGTTTTTTAACCTCTAGTTTTTTCTTTGGTCAATTTTTTTCACCCATAGTTTTTCAGCCAATCATAGTTTTAGTTGGTATTCAAGGTTTGTTTTTTTATATCGCGCTTGTTGCTTTCATAGTCGCTTTACTTTTGTATATCAAAACCAAACTATAGTAACTTCAAAGCCTCTTTAACAAGAGAAGATGTATCATCTCCCTTACATGCACTCAAAGCTTTAGAAATCTTATCTTTTTTAAATCCTAAAGATTCTAAAGCTTCTGTAGCTTGAGTGTAAGACTTTGAAGAAGATGGTGCGTCATCGCTAATTTGGAGTAGTTCTTCATCAAAACCAGCAAGTTCCACTAGTATGCGACCTGCACTTTTAGGCCCAATTCCTGGAACTTTTTTTACTCCATTTAAGTCTTTATTATTTATCACTACTCCAAACTGACTTGGTGTATAGGTAGAACAGATTGCCATAGCGACCTTGGGCCCAACTCCATTAATTTTTAAAAGACGTGCAAACATTTTTTTCTCTGCCATATCTAAAAAGCCAAAAAGAAGTTGTGCATCTTCTCGAAATATTTGCATAGTAAAGAGTTTAATCTCATCTTTGCCTAATGCTGAAAAGGTTTGTAAGGATATAAACACTTCATAAACAATGCCCGCTACAGCTATATGTACAAAAGCAGGTTCTTTATACTCTATTTTTCCCTTAAGTCCTACTATCATTGTACTTCTCTCATAAACCCTCTTTAAGGGCTTCTATCTTATATACACCATCAGCATCTTCCACAATAGCAAATATTTTATCAGAGGAGCCTTCTGGTGGCTCATATATGACTTCAATAGGTGGATCAACTAGTTTAAAAACTAGCTTATTATATCCACTCCATCTATCATGGTTAACTATGCGGGCATCAAAAATAGAATCTTGAAAAGAGGCCGTTTTAGTTGTTAAAAGGATATGTTTATCATTTTTAACAGCATACTCTTTTTTTATAGACTCTAGATGCTTTTCAATTTTTATAAACTGTTGGTATTTTTTTACAAATGATTCTGGCATTTTTACACCATTTTTTTTGTAATTTAAAAGACGTTTTTTAAGTTCTATAAAAGATTGCTTATTTTTTTCTATCATTTCGGTGTATTTTTCTATCTCTTTTTTGATATCTCGTACTGCATACTCAAGCTCTTGAATCTCTTTTTCATTTTCTTGAAGCCCACGCTGCTCAGATCTTTTCAAAAGAGAGTCTATTGTAAAAACATTTTCGTGACCTTGAAGTTTTTTAATATCTATTAGTTTAGAGGCTGTCACTTTTACATATGATCCACATATCTCTATATGCACCTCTTTAGCACGTATATCTCCACCAACTGCTTGAGATACCTCTACTACGTCACCATCTATAATCCCATGTTCAAGTCTTGATACATGAATATTCTTTCCATAAGCTTTTCCCTTATGAATATTTATATCTAATTTATCTGCTCTTATTTCTGAATCTTTATGAGTCTGTCCACCTACACTAGCTTTTTGTGCACGGACAAAGGATTTTGGTCCAGTATTTCCTTCGATATCTATCTCCGTGACTTCTACTGTCATACCTGTTCCAACAGCATCTTTTGTAGCATCCATCTCTTTTACATTCATGCTAACTTCTGAATCAACACCAGCATTGATTGACCCGGTCGTCTTAAAACTAATCGCATCCACATCTACATCAGTTCTAATAGCATAAGTATTATCATCAAAAGTTATATAACCATTTTCTTTAGCCAAGTACTTAATGGAGGTTTTATCATCTTTTATGATGATTGTATCATCTATGTTAAACTCTGGTACATTTACTTCTAAGGGTTCTTTGGCTTCTAAAAATCGTCCTTTTGTACTCCTACCCGATATGCCTTTTTTAGGTTTTATATATTCTATAAGAAGCTCATCTTTAATCACCCCACGAATAAACCCACGTTGAGCATAGTCCACCTTGTCATGTTCACTTAATTCTTCTTTTTGATCATAATGTAATATCAAGGCATCATCTATCGTTGGAGTTGGTTCTATACTTTGCGCAATGAGGATAGTTTCATTTTTTGAAAACTGTAACTTTTGTTCAACTTTCACCTTAGATGATAGTTTTGATATAACATCAGAAACCATTTCATCAAAAATATTTATGAGAATTCCAGCACGTAGTTTTTTGTTATTTATTAAGATAGTCAATTCTTGTTCAAAATCTTGAAAATACTCTATTGTTGAACCAGCTTTGATACTGAGATATACTTTACATTTTGTTGCGTTTGCACCTATAGCAATATTGAAATTTTTGAAATTATCATTTTCTTTATCTTTTGAAAATATCTCAATCTCATATACTTGCTTAAGTTCAAATTTTTTATTTAAAAGTGCACTAGCATCATCGATTTCATAAAGTTCATCATTGGCCATCTCTTCCCAGTCTACTTCTTTTTTGCCATCATTCATTCTAGTAAATGTTTGCACTTCTAAAAGGTTAAAATCTAGACTATCAACACTCACTCCATTTAACTCAGCTATATTCAACAACTCTTTTGCAACATTTTGAGTTTTTACGACAGTTGTGCGTATTTTATTTGATGATGAATTCTTTTTATCATTACTCGAAGAGCTGAAAAATCCCATATATCCCTACTTTTAAAAAATTAAACTCTCTATTTTAATCAAATTTTTGTTAAACTTTCGTAAAATAGATAAAAAAATTAAAAAGAAGCCATATATAGCCATGTTTAAAGCGATATTTACAAATAGTTTTGGTATTTTAGTTTCCAGAATATTAGGGTTTTTCAGAGATGTACTCACTGCTTCTGCTCTTGGTGCAAACATTTATAGCGATATATTTTTCATAGCATTTAAACTTCCTAACCTTTTTCGTCGCATCTTTGCTGAGGGTGCCTTTACACAAGTCTTCATTCCTGCTTTCACGCGTTCCATCCATAAGGGTGTATTTTTAGCACATATTTTTTTAGTGTTTCTTAGCATCATCATCATCCTTAGCATCATAGTAAATCTTCTTCCACAACTTGCCACGAAAGCTATGGCTGTCGGATTTGATGCACAAACAATAGAAATTGCCTCCCCTTATGTAGCAATAAACTTTTGGTACCTACCGCTAATATTTGCCGTTACCTTTTTAAGCACCCTCCTTCAGTATAAACATCATTTTGCTACAACAGCATTCTCAACTACACTCTTAAACTTATCACTTATCTTTGCACTTCTACTTTCACAAGATAAATCAGAAGCACAAATCGTTTACTATCTTTCATGGGGTGTTATCATTGGCGGAATATTACAATTAGCTGTCCATATCATTGCTATACGTAAAATGGGTTTATCAAAACTAATCATTGGTGGATTTAAACACCTTATACTTAAAGCTAAAAAAATAAAAAAAGAAACAAAAAAATTCAATAAACAGTTTTTTCCTGCTATCTGGGGAAATTCCACTGCTCAAGTAAGTGCCTTTTTAGACACATTTTTAGCATCATTTCTCATAACTGGTTCTATCTCTTACCTTTACTATGCAAACCGTATTTTTCAGCTCCCACTAGCACTCTTTGCAATAGCAACTTCCATAGCACTTTTTCCTCGTGTAGCAAGATATATAAAAAATAAAGATGAAGAAAAAGCTTTAAACTACTTAAGTAAGGCCTTTTGGTTTTTAATGTACTTGCTCGTAGCATCATCTATTGGTGGATATATTTTAGGTCGAGAAATAACTTGGTTATTATTTGAAAGGGGAGCATTTACTCAAGCAGATGCACAGGTTACTACACAGGTTCTTCAAATGTATATGATAGGACTTGTCCCACTAGGACTTCAAAAACTTTTACTTCTTTGGCTCTATGCAAAAGAGATGCAACTACGTGCAGCTAAAATTGCTACTTTTTCCTTAGCATCATACATATTTTTTGCATTAACTTTTATATCACCACTAGGAGCGAGTGGTCTAGCCTTAGCATCAACAATCAGTGGATTTGTAGGTTTTAGTTTAACTATAAAAGCTTTTGGAGTAAGTAGCTTTAAGAAGATTTTTTTCAATAAAAATCTTTTTTATTTAATCGTTGGAGGGATATTACTGAGTTTTATTCTTTTGTTATTTAAAAAGTTTTTACAAACTATCTAGTAAATCATCTATCGAATCTTCTAAAATTTCATGATTATACATCTCATCATCTGCTTTTCTTAGCGCAAAGCTTATGGAATGCTCCGAGAGTGGTTTATTTATCGGTATAGCTGTTTTAATGATTTTAAGAGCAGTTGCATATTCATTACTTTATTTATGACAATCTGTCAAAGTTTTTTCTGGTTTATCAATATAGCTATAACCATTATATATTGTAAATATACCATAAAAGAGTACAGTTATCGATGCTATGCTCATCATTATAGAGCGGAACTTAGTGGCACGGGCAAGTGAAGTGATAAAACCTAAGGAAAACATGGCAGGCATTGTACTCATCCCAAAGATAAACATAACAAATGCTCCATAGAATGGACTTGCTGTACTAGCAGCAGTAATAGCAAAAAAGTATACAAAACCACAAGGAAGTAACCCATTTAGCATACCTAGTGAATAAAAACTAAGGTTTGATTGTGAGTTTAGTATGGTATGAAAAGTTTTTTTATATATTTTCGAAGATGAAAAGGAGTGCTCGATAATAGTTAAAAATTTAAATTTACCAAGCAAGGATAAACCAGCTAGAACCATTGCAAATCCAGCAAATATAAGTAAAAATCCATTAGCAGTATTTGAGTAGGTGATTACACCACCTAGATAACCAAAAATAGCACCAAGAAGGGTATATGTACTTATCCTACCAAAGGAGTATAAAAGATGTGCAACTCCTTGAGAGATTTTGGGTGCATCTGGATTTATCATCTTTGTTGTATAGGCCATTACTATACCTCCACACATCCCTATACAATGTCCAAAAGAGCCTATAAAAGCTATAGAAATTATAGTGATAATATTTACACTTTCCATCTATCTTCCTTGAAGTTGTTTTTTGATCTGAACATTATTCATATTTTCACCTCGAAGCATCTTTAAAGACATCTCTTCATATGTAATAAAGTGCTTTTTTTTAAATTCATATGCACCAAAACCATTTCCCATAGGTGTGACATCATTCACTGAATAGTAAGCTGATTTAGCATTTATAAACTTTTTTGTATCTCTAGTTTTTACCCATATTATAGCTTCATTTTGAAAATTTTTATCACTTAACCAGTGAACCATACCACCATGGTCATGAAAAAAATATGTTTTATTACTTGGGGATATTACCTCTGAAACATCAACAAGATTATCTATAACCATTCCACAGTCACTATCTTGGTAAATCCCTGCTTGCATTACTAAAGGATGTTTTTCTTTATTCCCCTCTACTACAACAATCATATTTTTTTTATCGGCTAAAGATAAAAATAGTCCAATTATAATACTGACAATTATTATGAAAACTACTACATTTTTCATCTTCTTTTTTTACCCTTCCCTAAATCATCACATAATAAAAAAAGTTCTAGGTCTTTATGCATATCATCATCTAATGATTCCCAGATTTTTTTCTTTTTAGCATATCTATCTAAGTCTTCAGTCTTAGATTTTTTGATATCTCGTATGAGATAATGATACCTGACTAGATTTTTTGTATAATTACTTACAAAACTCCAGTTTTTAATAATATTATAGCTTACCTCTTCATGGTCTGTAAAGCTATACTCGTGAAATTCAAAATCCTCTGCATCCTTTCTAAAAGCAGTAACTGGCTTTCCAAAATCATGCATTATAGCCGCAGGAATAAACCCATAATAACCTTTTTTTACTACATAATACAACACCCTGAGTGTATGAAGTAACACACCATGTTGATGCCACTTATTTTGCGTAAAAAATAGTGACTCTAAAAATGGACGTGAATAAAATTTATTTCTTATCTTGTGCATAGTTCTTCCTAGGCTAAGGGATGACACACTTCTAGTGTCTCTTTGAGATGTTGTTTTTGTATATGTGTATATATCTGCGTAGTTAAAAGGGATGCATGACCTAAAAGTTCTTGCACAACACGTAAATCTGCTCCACCTGTTATAAGTGCAGTTGCATATGAGTGACGAAGAACATGAGGAGATACCCCAAGATACTTTTGTGTTATTTTAAAGGCACTAATGCGACTGAGTTTTTCACCTTTATAATTACACCAAACATATTGGTTTTCAAATTCTATACTTTGAAGATATTTATTTATAGCTTCTACAGCTATACTTGCTATAGGTACTATACGCTCTTTATCACCTTTTGCATGACGAATATACAACCATCCATCTTCTATATCACCCTTTTTGAGTTCTAAGGCTTCACTAATTCTTGTTCCTGTTGCATACAAAAAAAGTATTAAAGCATAATCACGTTGACCTATCCACTTAGCTCTATTTACCAAAGATAGAGCATCCATAACCTCTTCATAAGATAAAAATTTTGGTAATAGCTTTGGTATTTTAGCTGATTTAAGTTTGGTTTTTTCAAGTAAAAATTGGTTTTTATAGCAAAAATCAAAGAAAGCGTTTAAAGAGGAAAGCTTTCTGTTAAGTGTTCTTTTGTTCTCATATTTTGATAATAGGTCCAAGATATTTTTTGACTCTAAAAGAATAAGAGCCTTACCTAGTTCAGTTTCTATAGATACTAAATCACCCTTATAAGCATCTACACTTTTCTTATTTAATGCTTTTGTGATACTTATGAACTCTATAAAGGCTTCTAGTTCATTACTCAACTGAGATATATTCATCACCTATATAAAATATTTTATCTGAAGTATAGATAAATCCTTCTTCGACATTCGCTTCATAGACATCATATGTAAGTAAATCTTTTGAAAGTTCTATAAGATAACCCTCTTTTTCAAGAGCATATAACTTCTCTTTATAGGAAATAAGTCCTAAAAAATGAGCAAAAGGAAATTTAACCTTTGCCTTCACCTGCAAATCTGATGTTAAAGAGATAATCTCTCCCTGCTTCGTTGTTATATAAAGAACATCATCATCATATATCACATTTCTTATCTCATATTTTGTGCGTATCTCTTTTTGTGCAAAAGAGAGAAGTTTTGTTCCAGTAATAGCTATGAGTTTATCTTCTATAACATGAAATGAAATAATATTGTTAAAATGTTCTTGAGATGAAACTATAATCGTTCTTAATTTCTTTTTTTGTGGAACACTTACAATAATAATCTTACCATCAAGAGTCAAAAACAAAACTAAATCATTCATAAAGTAAGGCTTAACAATTTTTGCATTTACGATAATTGGTGCTGTTCCTTGTTCTTTTAAAAGGAGTTTTTTAGAGCTAATAGAATAAAGGGCTAATTCATTATCTGCAAAAAGTACTGCTAAAATATCATCTTTTACACTAGCAGTAGCTATAGTCTTGCTAAGTTGAAATACCTCTTTCATACTTTTATCTACGATAAACTGCAAAACAAGCTCTCCATCTATACTAGAGCTTATTATCCATCCATCACTGTTTGAGAGAAGCCTATGTTTTTCATCGAGCTTGATTCCAGTGGGTTCATTGCCAATAAATACTTCTCTATTTTCTAGAAGAGCCGCATCAAGTGTAGTATCAACAATACGTTTATTACTTGCATATTGTTTCTCCCATTCCCCTTTTATCATCTTAGGCTCATATACCTCTTTTGAGCTACATCCACTTAAGATTAGCATAAAGACACTAATGACTAATAGACAACTAAACTTCAAAGTACTACTTTACACCATAATGAAGAAGTGCTAAAACAACTTTACTTAAAGGTGATTGTTGTGATACTTTATGTAACTCATTATGTGCTTTATCTATTTCATTTTTATTTAACAAGATGATAGCGCTTTGAACAACTGCTAAATCTTTATAAATAGCACCTTGTCTCATAGCATAATCATTAAGTTCTTGCACATCAGCACTTTGACTTGCCACTTCATATGTAGCTAAATCACCAATCAAAGTGGCCTTAGAAGTTTGAAGCCCTTTCATTGTTTGGATATCTTTATTTACCACTGCTTGAGAGTAAGACCATACATCAAAAAGTGCTGGAGATAAATTTTTCATTATTGTTTGAGTATTTTCATCACTTGGATTTAAGAGGAGTATTGCTAAAGTTTTATTAGCTTCTTTTACGGTTGTTGCTTTATTAGAATCAATAACCACATTTGCGATAACAATAACAATAATAGCTACTACAGCACCAATCATTAAATTTTTATATTTTTTTACAAATCTTTCCGTTATAACTGCTTTTTCAAAAAATTTCTCTTCAGAGTTCAACTCTTCTTTTACCATTTCTATATTTTCTTTTAAGCTCAAAAAAATGTCCTTTTATTAATTAGATGAGATTTTACCTTTATTTTGATATAATCAACTTTAAATAGATGAAATTATAGGAATATTTATGCAGGTAGATGACGTACTTTTAAGTAAATTAGAAAAATTATCCTTTTTAAAAATTGATGAAGATAAAAGAGAAGAGATTAAAGAACAACTATCAGAAATAGTTAGTTTTGTTGACAATCTAAGCGAACTCAATACTGATGGTATTGATGACAATTTTGCTATGAGTGATGATGCTACACAACTCAGAGCTGACACACCCCATATTGACACCAATATCAATGATGAAATCATTGCACATGCTCCTCAAAGTGCAGATCATTTTTTTATAGTTCCAAAAATCATAGAATAAACTACTCAAAGGTAATAATATGAGCGAAGAGATTACTCAAGCAACTCCAGAAAAAAAAGTTATTGATGTTAGAAAACTCCTAAAAAGCACTCTAAAACTTGGTTCATCTGACCTTCACTTAGTAGTAGGGAGTGAACCACAAATTCGAATAGATAAAGAACTCAAAGCTCTAAAACTTGATAAGTTAACCTCTAAAGATATAGACGATATGGCGAACTCACTCATCAAAGAAAAGCAAAAAAAAGAGTTTGAAGAGAACAATGAGCTTGATTTTAGTTTTGAGATAGAAAATGTTGGTCGTTTTCGTGCAAACTATTATAAGACTATTGGAGGAACAGCTTGTGCCTTTCGTATGATTCCGATTGAGATTCCTACCCTTGATGAGTATGGAAATAACCCTATATTTAAAGAGTTAGTGAAAAAGGAAAAAGGGCTTATCTTAGTAACTGGTCCCACTGGTAGCGGTAAATCAACTACCTTAGCATCAATGTTGCACGAAATAAACCTCACAGAACGAAAACATATCATCACCATTGAAGATCCAGTAGAGTTTGTACATAAAAATGAAAAATCTCTTTTTTCTCAACGTGATGTTGGAAGCAACACAGAATCTTTTTCTTCTGCAATCAAGTACGCGCTAAGACAAGACCCCGATATTATTCTCATTGGTGAGATGCGTGATGCTGAAACCATTGGAGCAGCACTAACTGCTGCTGAAACTGGTCACTTAGTTTTTGGAACTTTACATACTAACTCAGCACCCGGCACTATCAACCGTATCATAGATGTTTTCCCAGCAGATAAACAAGCTCAAGTTCGGGCACAACTCTCAGCTTCTCTTGTAGCAGTTATAGCACAATCATTAATCCCAAGAGTAGGAAGTGGTAAAGTTGCAACGCAAGAAGTTCTCATATCAAATGCTGCCATAGCAAACTTAATTCGTGAAGACAAGGTACATCAACTTTATTCACAAATGCAACTCAATCAAAATGAAACAGGTATGCGGACACAAACACAAGAGATTATGGAACTTTTAGCTAAAAACATCATTACGAAAGAGAATGCTGTTAAAAACTCTAACAGGCTCGATGAACTTAAAAAGAGTTTAGAAAGTCTCTAAGATTTTCTAAACCGTATCATTTTAAACCTTTCCCCTAAAAAATTTGGCATTATAAGCATTTTTGCTTTTTCTAACTCTTGAGTATATATCTTTTCACTAACATTCTTTTTCAATATCTCTAAAAGGTCTAATAAACCCATATCAATAAGCGCTACCATTTGCGCCTTTAACTCGATGAACTCTACACCAGAATCCTCATAAGCATCTTTTACGTGTGCAAAAGTTACATCATACGTTATATCTGCATTCTTAAAAAGCACCTCACGTTTAATTTTTTCATCAAAAAATGGTATCACCTCATGTTTATCGTATACTCGAAGGGAAAAATCTGGACGAGCTATCATCTCACCATAATCAAAGCTCATAAACTCAAATTTTTGAGCGGCATTACTCATCTCTTTGGCAAACTCTTCATAGCCAAGGGCAATCTCACCTCTATCTTTATGATACTTTTTAGCCTTAGCATCTACCCAACTGTCTTCTACATCAAACTCAACATCATGACCGTTAACTCTTGCTATTTTTCCTTTAAAGTAGAGTTCACAAGGAAAGGCATCAAATATCTCATTGGCTATAAAAAAAGCATTTTGACATTGTAACTCTCGTAATGATTTGTAATGTTTAAGCGTAACTACATCTCCAAAACTTTCGTAAAAGTAATTCCTTTGTTGTTCTTGCAAAGCATCAAAACGTTCAATGATTACAAACTCAAAACTTTCTAGCAAAATGGGTCTTAATGTATAAATAAACTGCACAACATCAGCTAAAAAATAACCATGATGCGCACCTATCTCGCATATAGCAGCATTTTCACTTAAAAAACCCTCATCAACTAAGGAGATGATATGCTTAGCTATAGTTCCACCAAAAAACTGTGAAGTACTTACTGCTGTATAAAAGTCTCCCTCTTTACCTATAGTTTTATAATCACTATAGTAACCATCATCCCCATAAAGCCACTCACTCATATACTCACTAAATTTCATTAATATTCTTTTTTGTACATCTCATAGAGTGTAAGTAATTCTAATTGCTTATCTATCTCAAAGATCTGATAATCAATCTCTGAGATTGCAACAGAATTTTCCAATAAACCAACATCATATTCCGTTTTATAGCCAGCACTAAAAAGTTCTTTTGTTTCATTTAATAATTTTGTATAAATCTCTTTATTCTCTAGTGAAAGCAACTTTTTTTTATCGAAATTTTCTATATTTTGCATCACTTGTTCATAAATAGCTTGTAATTCTCTTTTTTTATCCTCTAGTACTATTTGCGATTTCAAATAATCAACTCTAGTACTCTCCATGTCATTGAATGACTTTACATCCAAAGGCATAGAGACTCTAAAGCCATAATTTAAATACGCAGTGTCTTTAGGTGTTTGAACTGTTGTACCACCAAAATTTGGATTTTTTAAACTGTCCCAATTATATCCAGCTTGGACTCTAAGTTCTGGTAAATATTTTGCTATCGTTACATTTTTTAGATTTTGAGTTTTTTCTATATCACTTTTAGTAAACTTCAAGACTATATTATTTGTTAAAAAATCTTTTATTTCTATTATCTCCAATTTAGGTATTAAAACATTTTGATAGTCCAAATCACTTATGGCATGAAAGGTAGATATAAGCCTCTCTTTTGCTGTCTCTATATCGTATAATGACTGAATCACAAAGTTTCTTTCAATTACTGCATTATCTAAAAAACCAGAGTCAAGTTGTCCACTTAAATACTGTTCTTTTTTCTGAGATAAAGAGATTTCGGAGTTCTTTATTTGTAATTTTTGTTTTTTAATTTTTAAACTTGTTTGTTTAATTTGCATCAGTAAAGAGACAGCTTCTTTTACCATCTTTCTTTTTGCAACATCTATAGAATAATTTGCATATCGCCTAGAAGCTTCTGCATATTTTATACCAAAGTAGATACCACCACTTTGAAATATTTTTTGATCAAATTTTATTGATTTTTTTTGACTAATAGACTCACCACCATAGGCTTCACTCACCTGATAACTATAATTAAGAAAAAGAGGGTCAATCCACGTGTCACGTAACTTTGAAGACTCTGCTTCATTTTTTTCATAATCATAATTAAATTGCTCTTTTTTGTACTTACTTATATACTTATCTAAAGTATTATTATTTTCAGTCATATCCTCTGATATAAGAGAACTACAAAGAACTAACAGCGCGAGTAAGGGAGTTAAAACCTTCATCTATTTCACCTTTAGTTATTGTGAGTGGTGGTAAAAATCTTAAAGTATTTCTACCAGCTTTGAGAACCATTACACCCTCTTGAGTAGCATGGGAAATTATTGATGCTAAAGTATCTGCGTCTCTAACTCGTAAACCACACATCAAACCAATACCAACTTTTTGTGTAAATAATATTTTATACTCTTGAAAAAAAACTTCTAGTTTATCATTAAAATATTGTATTGTATCATCTAAAGAGCCATCAGCTTTCATCTCATTTAAAATATCTACAACTTCGCAGGTAGCAGCTGTACTTAAATAGTTTCCACCAAAAGTAGAACCATGATCACCTGCAGTGAGTACCCCGGTAAGAGAAGTCATAACAATACCGATAGGTACTCCACCACCAACACCCTTGGCTAAAGTAACTATATCAGGCTTAATATCATACACTTGAGATGCTAAAAATTCACCCGTTCTATATCCCCCTGTTTGAACTTCATCTACTATAAGTAAAATATTTTTTTCTTTGAGTAATTTTTCTAAGGCTTTTACCTCTTTTTTATCTTGAGGTTGCACACCACCCTCACCCTGTACAAGTTCAATCATAACTCCACAAGTATGATTGTCAAGTAGGGATTCAACGTGAGAGATATCATCTGCATACACAAAACCATCAGGAAATGGTCCAAAGTAGTTATGCATAGACTCTTGTCCAGTTGCTTTTACTGTAGTTATAGTTCTTCCATGAAAAGATTGTTGTAAGGTAATAATTTTATACTTTTTAATTTCACCATCTTTTTCGCCCCATTTACGAGCTATTTTTATAGCACCCTCGTTTGCTTCTGCCCCACTATTTCCAAAGAAGCATTGCATCTCTAAGCCACTTGCTTTTACTATCTTTTGAGCAGCCTTTGCTTGTGGAGCAATGTTATAAAGATTAGAAATATGAGTAATTTTTGATATTTGTTTTGTTATTGCAGAGTTTACTCTCTTATTTGCATGTCCAACACTTACAACACCAATACCTGATGTAAAATCAATATACTCTTTAGCATTAATATCGATTAATCTTGCATTGTCACCACTCACAAACTCTACGTCAGCTCTACCGTAAGTAGGTAACACATATTTATCATTTAATTCTTTTGTATTCATAAGATACCTGTACAATATTTTTATAAGATTATATCAAAATATAAGTAATTTAATTGGTAACTTTAGGCTTAGTAATAAGATAACCACCTAAAATAATAGGAATTATTCCTAAAAGTTGACGAAAGGAGGGTACTTCTTCTAATATAAAATATGCAAAGATAATTGTAAAGAGTGGTATGAGAGCAAGTAAGGCACTTATTTTAGTTATAGCTATACGGTGTAAGGCTTCTATATATAATACTTTAGATACACCCAAAACCAATACTCCAATAGCCAGTAAATAAGGCGAAGCAGAGATGATTTTTTCTACACTTGGCATTACTTCATTTAAGTAAGCTATGGCAAAGATAAAGGGTATCGCTACAATATTTCTAAAAGCCAATATACTGTGAGCACTGGCAAAATTACGTGCTCGTTTTTGATATAAGTTTGCAAACGGAGCAAGAGCTGATGCTAAGAGAATTATCATATCACCCTTATTTAATTCCATACTCTCTGGTAATAAAATATCAATAGCACCTATACCCATAATAATAGCACCAAGAGTATGCATACGAGAGAGTTTTTCACTGCCTATAACATTAAAATATAGATATGCAAAAAGAACTTGAAGAAATATAATAACAGCCATATTGCTAGCTGTAGTATACTGAAGCCCTAAAAACACTAAAATAAATAAAGTATGAATAAAAAAAGTTGTTAACAGTAAATCTTTTCTTGCCTTAGGGTTAAGTAGTTCATGAAACCTATTCTTATATATAACTAATGACATAAATATGATAGCTGCTATTATTATGCTAAAAAGGTACGAATACATTGCTCCAATAAGAGCTATACTAAACAACGAAAAGATTGGAAATAAGCTCTCCAAAACAGAGACTAAGAGCATATAGATTTCGCCTTTTCTTTCTTCAGTATTTTGTGTATTTAACATTTAGAAATTTCTACTTTATCCTCTTGATATACGGCACATTTTCCATCATGACTATGAAGTGAACTTGTTAACGCATTGACACCTTTTGTTCCACTATAGATGAGTACACAATCATCTCTAAGATCATCGTTTATCTGAACTTTTGCTTTTATATTACCATTTTTGGACGTTACCATAATCATTTCATCATCACTATAACCATGCGATGCATTGATATATATATGTTCCTCTCTACTAAACTGAGAGTTTAAACTTTTAGCACTTTTTGGAGTTATAATGTACATTTTTTGAGAATCTTTGTTTTTCGTATCAAATTCTTCTAAAAATAAAAACTCATTATCCTCTGTATCAAAACCATTTTTATAAGACTGCGGCTCTCTTTGGACTTCTAAATTTCCTGTATCATTTTCATGTGAAAAACTTTTAAAATGTTCTATGTATTCACTTTCGCTTCTAAGTTTTATACTAAATTGTGTGCATAAATAAGCAGTTAAATCATACTCACTTATACCGAACTCCGTATCTGCGACCTTTGGCATTAAGCTCATTACATTGTGTGAGTAAGATGTCCTAATATCATTTTTATATAAAAAACTTTTAGCCGGTATTACCAAATGAGCCATTGCACTTGTTTCATTCTCATAAAGTCCAAAATAGACTATATTTTTCACTTGAGACAACTCCATAGCTACTCTAAGCGAATTAGGCATTTGAGACATTGGGTTAGCCCCTTGAATAAACACAGTATCAAATGCACTAAAGTTTGTATCTACCTTAGATACCCTCTTCGCATCAGTATTGAAGGGAGATTTTATCCCTTGCTTGGAACTACCAAGATATGCAACTCCACACCCCTCTTTATTAAACAAACCTAAATTTACTGCAAAAGCATCAATACAACGCATTACATCTGCGCCATCTCTATATTTTTGTATCCCAACACCACAGACTATAGCTACTTTTTTATTTTGAACCATAGAGAGTATTTCCCCTATCTGCCCTAAGGAAACATCCATCTTATCTAAAGTTTTTTTAATACGAAGTGTTTGTGTCAACTCATAATACTCTTCACTTTCACTCGCATATTTATCTAAAAAATCTTCATCACAACCATTTTCGATATGTAAAAAACGACTTAAAAGCATCGCAAGTCGGATATCAGTATGAGGCTTAATCTGAATATATAAATCAGCCATTTTAGCTATCTTTGTTTTTACAGGGTCTATCACTATAATAGTTTTATCTTTTAGTAATGGCAACAAGTGGGATGAAGTCGTATGAGGATTTCGCCCCCAAACTATGACTACCTCACTCTTATCAATTTCTTCCAATGTCATGTTGTTATTACTTCCGCGACCTTCTAGTATCCCAGCTTCCCCTGCTCCATCGCACAATGAGCCTTCTGTAAGTGTAGCACCATAGCTAGCGAAAAAGTGATCACTCACTTCTTGCATAAGTCCAAAATTTCCACTACTACGGTAGTGTAATATTTTATCTTTTTGTGTTTGGAATAGAACCTCTTGAAGTCTTAAAAGAGCCTCATCTAAGCTAATCTCTTTTCCATTGTATCTGGGATACTTTATAGTTTCATTTTTTTGATAATGATTTAAATGTGGACATAAAAAACCATTCGTATGCCCCTCTTTCTTTGCTTTTATCAGACCTTCGTCATAGATAATTTCACAAGCATCATAACAATCAAGTGGACATGCAGTACTTTTACTCATCTTTTAATTCAATCTTAACTAATTTTGAGAAAACAGTTGGTGCATTAATAATTATTTGTGCCATATATTTTGATATATTTTTGCTATCTGCGATATGCGAAACTCTAGTGACTTTATATAAGGTTTTTATACCATCTAAATAAACCACTTTTTTTTCTACATCTGCTAAATCACTTTCATTTAAATATATAACTAATTTAGCACGAGAAACATCTGCAACCTTAGCCAAAGGGGTGGCTATATTAACAACTTGTCCAGGTTTTACTAAAAGCTCATAAAGAACGTAACCCTCTGCTTTTAAATTTTTATAATACACACTACGTCTTAATTGTGCCTGTCGTAATTTTAAGTCTGTAATCTGAACTTTTAAATTTTGAATCTCTTTATCTGTATTTAAAAGTGAATTTTCACTTATTACCATGTCATAATATTCTTTATCTTTTTCTATCTGCGATTTTATTTTTAAAGCTGCAACACGCTTATAATTAGCACGTTTTTTTTCTGTTGAACTTCGTAAGTTATTTAAAATTTTATCATTTACTTTAACTGTGTATCTTAAATAATTTAATTTTTCTTTTATAGATTTCAACTCTTTATAGTCAAGTACTGAATCTATTTGTAAATAAGGCTTACTTGAGAGCTTAAACCCTATCTTATCCTCATCTATGAAAGTAACTTGCCCTGAAACATTCGAGCTAATATCTCTAATTTCATAAGGATTTACTTTTGCATAATACTCACTTGCAAACACTCCAATTACACTAAAAAATAAAATTAAAAAAAATTTCATCACTTTCCTTCTTTGAATATACATCATTTTACCATTTGATTATTAACATTAATACCTAATTCATTTTATTTTAGCTATTATTGTTAAGAAATATAAAAAGGATAAGAATGTCTGTTTTAGATAATGTTGATGCTGCGACAAACCTAGCGAAAAATAATGAACTTCAACTTTTAGTTTTTAGAGTAAGCGAAAAAGATGGGTCTGCTTTTTATGCTATTAATGTGTTTAAAACTAGAGAGGTTGTAGAAGCTAAGAACCACTTTTTGACTCAAATCCCATCTTCACATGCACTTCTTGAAGGCACGATTATGCTTCGCGGTGTTCAAATACCTATTTTAAATTTACCAAAATGGCTCAATGTATCTCTAACAAAAGATGAGATGGCAAAGTCAAATATTTTGATATGTGACTTCAATGGTATTATCATAGGTCTTAGAATTATGTCAGCTTTCAGAGTTATTAAGAAAAACTGGAATGAGATGCATGCACCTGATAGTTACCGTCAAAAAGATGGTGTAGTAATGAATGATACGCGGCTTGAAGACGGTAGTATATGCTTGATACTAGACTATGAAAAGCTACTAGCTGATGTCATTCCTCAAGCTATGGTAAATGTCCTAGAATCACCTGCAAACATTAAAGAACTTCTTATCCCAGAAAAACTAAGAGATGGTACTGTGCTTATTGCAGAAGACTCTAAAACTGCACAAACACATCTTAAACAAATTTTTAACAATGCTCACTTAAATTTCAAAATGTTTGATAATGGTAAAAAACTTGTCGATTATATATTTGCTATGGAGGACCCTAGCATCATCCCTGCCATCATCACAGATATTGAGATGCCAGAGATGTCAGGTTTTACAGTATTGCAAAAATTAAATGCGGACAATAGAACCATAAACATCCCAACCATAGTCAATTCTTCTATGACAGGACAAAACAATAAACGTGAGGCAGAAGTCTTAGGGGCAAGTGGCTTCATAGACAAAACTAAATCACACAATGTAATACCCCTAATAATAGACGTAATGAACGCTTAGAAATAAAATAGCGACGTATTTGCGTCGTTAGTTCTTCGTCACATACTAATGTATGCTTCCTCATCACTGCCTAGCAACTACATCACTCTTAAGGGCACCTCTAAAAACCCTTATAGCCTCAGAGCCAAAAAGAGAGGTAAGATTGTGCAAAACTTTTTTGAACCATAATAGCTACGGTGATGAAAAATTTTGACGCAAGATTGCCTCTCTCTTT
>JALSLR010000001.1 GCA_026988245.1 Sulfurimonas sp. | reverse complement strand
TTTAGTTCTGTTGAATATGTTGTTCTTTTTCTACTCATATTTCTACCCTCTTGATTATTGTTCTTATTTTATCGTATTTGAAATAAGAGACCTTCTAAATGTTGTTTCATTTTCTTGGGGCAGTATATTAATCGCTTTATCTAATTTTTCTTGTTTAAAGGAATCAATAACATGTAATACATCAGATGTTGCCATTTTAAATTCTTCATCATCTGATGTAACCTTTAATTTAGAAATAATTTCTGAGATGTTATCATCTAAAAAGTCATATATTTTTTTTGAACTTTCAATATCCATAATTATTTTTACCAACCTTTTCTAAATATTTATATTTTTTCCCAATATCCACAATCTCTACATACAACTACTTCACTCTTGCTTTTTTCATTTGCTGTAAATAAGGTAGAAGGGAACATACTTTGAATCAATCTGGTTTGGTTTATAAAACCATTTGATTCTGTAGTAAAATTTACATTATTAATTTCTCGGAACTTATAATTTTTGTATTATTATTCTCACATTTGTGACATTTTAAAGATTGATTATAGTTAAATATTAATTAATTTAAACTTTTTACACTATTGTATCCACTAAAAAAACCAGCACTGTCACATAAAACTTGATTATAATGTTTCATTGCCATAGAATACCTTTTATAACTATCTTCTGCATCTTTACTTATAGTCTTTTTTGAGCCAAAGGTTAAATATATATTGTAGCCTTTGGCGGCTCTTTTACCAATAATAAAACCTCTTTTATATTGTCTATGTACCTTAAATCTTCTCTTTATAATTTGAAACACATTCATACTCAAGCCTGCTCTCTTTTCTATCTCAAAGACTTTTTTGTAGTAGGCTATGGTTCTATGCGACATCCAACTCTACATGTAGTGAATTTTTTTGTGTTGTCAGACCCATAGCTTTTACTAGAGTTGATAGTATCTCAAGCTTATTGATTCTATGCCCTTGAAACAGTTCTAGGTTTGCTAATGCACTTATGCTTTGAGCGTAGCTGTCTATCTGTTCTTTGCTTTCATCTATCTTTTGTGAATGTTGTGCTTTACTTATCTCTAATGATAGATTATGAGAGAGTATCTCAAGTGTGTCAGATATCTGAGCAATGTAGCCCAAAAGTTCATCATCTATATCATCATCGCTAAACTTTTGTTTTGTTGGTTTTGACTCAAAATCAATATCGCTATTTGTCAGCTTGTATGTTTCTAAAAACTCTTTGTACTTTTGCATAGAGCTTTTACATATCTCTTTTTTTAGTTTATGAAACTTTTTTGCTTCATCAGAGTTTTTGTTTGTATCAGCGTCTGTGTCACTGTTCTGAGTAGATGCGAAAATATTATCGCTTGTATCCCAAGGACATCCTTCCTCTTCACAGTACTCTTTTACAGCGTAACCAACTGCGGCTAATGTAACTCCACCTATTATTAATGGTATCATGTCTCTCTCCTGTATTGTTATGAAGAAAGTATATGCTGAGTGAGCGAAAGGTTGTTTCGTTTTTATGCTTTGATGTAGTTATTTAACTCATTTAGTAGTTTTTCTTGCAAATCTTGTGGTTCTACTATCTTTATATGTGGTATCCAGTATCGCACCACTCTTAAAATCTCATCTTCAAAAGAGACTTGCGTTTTTAGGATGAGCTTATCCTCTGTCTTTTTAAGTATAGTCTGGTTTGGGAGAAGTTCTCGTCTTAGAAAATACTCAGACACCTTGGCATCTATCTCAAGTATAACGCTTATGCTCTCTTGTGAAAACCAGTTTGCTTGATTTTTATTTATAATCTCTACAAGCTCACTGTTTGGCTGAAACTTCTCTTTCGTTTTTACTAGCTTCGCTATCTTACTAAAGCTAAATGTTTTTAACTTAGTATCTTCATCTGCTACTAGGTACCAGATGTCATCATTATTAACGAGTTTGTACGGGTTTACAACTCTTGGTTTATCATTATATGTAAAGTTGAGTTTATGCTTTATGGTTATGGCAAGTCTTAGAAGTTTAAACTCCTCTGTTTTACTACTAAGGTCTTCATACTTCCCACCCTTCACGAGACAGGAGTCATTTATCTTAGAGTTGAGTATGTCGGCAAGTAGCTCATCAGCTAGAGTAGGATACAACTCTTTGATACCACTAAGATTAGCAAAGTTTCTGATATCGTTAAAGCCTAACTGTCCAACTATATAAGATTCTAAATAGTAGTGGTATTTATCACGCTCTATAGGTAAAAACTGACTAAGCCGTTTGTTTAAATCAGTAGTAATTGTTTTCTCTGTCGTGCCAAACTCTTCAGCCAACTCTTTAGATGTAAATCTCTCCCCACTATTGAGCTTAGTTATTATGCCTATGAGGCGTATCGCTATTTTATCTGTTTTATCGCTCACTCTTCTTCCTCTAAATCAAGCCACCAACCTATAACATCTCTGTGTTTTTGGGCTGATTTATAAAACCACTCTTCAAGTTCCATATAGTCTAAGCCATGTCCATTTTCATTCTCAAACTGCTCTTCGTACTCCTCTTGAGAGTCAAAGCCTTCAAGTATTGCTACTATTGAGTATCTTGCACCTATGTTGTCATTATGATTAGATTTTAGAAGTTCCATAAATAGACCAAGAGCTACATCTTTTTCATCGTTTGCCCATACAAACATCCCAAAGTTAAATATCATTCTAATTATGTGTCTGTTCTCCATAAAACCCCAAGGAAGTTCATCTGGGAATTTACCATTATTTTCAACGAGGTCTATGGCTTTTTTAAAACCTTGCTCCATAATCTTTATAGCATTTTTAAAATCACCACCCATCAAGTAGTATTCATGAAGCGTTATGTATGGGTCGAAGTAGTTAGCATCTTTTTTAATCATTGCTTTTAAAGCCTTGATGCTCTTTTTGACATCATCAGCCTCAGGTGATTCTAAAAACTCCCAGTAAAGTTCATTTACCTCAAATCTATCTCTATCTATAAACTCATAGACCTCATTTTCTGCTAAATACTCTTTCATGCCATAGAGTCTAAACTCAACATCAAATACCTTTTGCGTAATAGCGGTTGGTTTTACTCCAAAGTATTCACCAACAGCTTTAGCGGTAATGCCACCTCTACCGTTAAGGTTGTTTCTCTTGAGGTAGATATAAACAATTGCTGCTGCCAATAAATTTGGCTTTTGAGCATCTGTTATCATATGAGGATTTGTTTCATTTAGAGTCTCAAGCATATTGAGTGGTTCTTGATTCACTTTTAGAAACTCGAAGCTATATTTGCGGAGTTGTTGTTCTATAGTTTTATAGTTGTCTGTCATATTCTAAACCTTATTCCTAAAATCTTTGTAAGTATTATGCCATGAGTGTTATTAATTCTTTTACTTCATACATTATTGAATTCAAAATATTTTCAATCACATATCATAAATACAAGATAGAGTCTTATCTATTTTAATTTACAAGGAGCTTCAATGCTATCTATCACACAATGTTTAACAATCGCTATCGCAGTTGCTACAGTAGTAGTTAACAATCTTGATACTAAGAAAAAAAGTCCATTCGATTTTGAATCATAATTTAGTATATACAATATAAAGGATATTTCATGTCAAAAATGCCACTAACCGATGAACAACTAAAACACCAAGCCCCAGCACTTTTTACCGAGCAACCACACTACGATGTAAGTGATAAATACCACTTTATCCCAACTATAGATGTAGTAAATGAGATAAAAGCAAATAATTGGTACCCAGTAAGTGTATCAGAAGCAAATGTAAGAGATATAGACAAAGAGGGGTATCAACAACATCTTGTGCGTTTTCGTCATTTCGATGATTTATTGCACCCACAAGACAATGCAGTAGAGCTACTTTTATTTAATAGCCATGACAGAAGTAAGAGCTTTAGTATCTCAGCTGGCATCTATCGCTTCGTTTGTTCAAACGGACTTGTTATCGCAGATAGTGTCTTTGAAACTTACAAAATAAAACACCTTGGCGAGAGAGAAAATGATGTAGCTACAGCAGTCGCTAACATTACAGCTATCAAACCAAAACTACTAGATAAAATCAATACTTTATCATCTATAGAGCTTACTCAACTTGAAAAAGAGTCTTTTGCTCGAAGTAGTATACCTTTGAGATTTGACAAACACTTGCAGGTTAATCATACCGACTTACTAACTCCACATAGAGATGAGGATACAAGCAATGACCTCTATACAGTTCTCAATGTCATTCAGGAAAATTTACTTCGTGGAAATATATCGGGGGTTAATAAAATCACTAATAGACGCTTCACAAGCAAAGAGATTACATCTATATCTAAAGATGTTGATGTCAATCAAGGTTTATGGGATATTGCAGAGAAAATATCTTCCATTAAAGAGCCAGCACTAGCTTTAGCAGCATAGGAGCGAGTTATGAAAATGACAAATTACCGTTTACAAACAGAGATGGAGAACATCAGACCAGAAAGCCAAGAGTGGTATAAAGATTATGTACGACAAGTACTAGAATCAAACAAACCATACCATGCAAAAGCAGACTACTTAGGCTTGAGCATCCAAGAAATCCAAAACAAGATAGACTACCTATCTGAAGACATCAAAGAGATGACCGCTCTTAAAAAGTCTCTTACTAGTGCAAAAATAACAGCACTAGAAGCAACAGCTACAGTTCTAGCAGAGTATGGGATAGATAGATTAGATGGAACAAGTATATCTTCTATCACTATCACTCCTCAAAAGACAAAGCTGAAAGAAACTTTCAAAGTTATAAACGCAGAAGCACTTATCAAACTAGGCTTTTATAATGTAGTGGTAGATGAGCAAAGCGTAAAAGATGCAATGCTCACAATGGAGGGGATGGATAAAATAGATTCATTTGTGGAAGTTGGTGTAACAAGTGAAGAAGTGCCAGCTCGTATAAAAGTAAATGCTAGACGCTCTAGCCAAAATAATCAAGCTACAGAACTACTAAACTTAGTAGATTCCCAAGCAGCAGCATAAGGAGATACGCATGTTTTCAGAAAATCAAACTAAAGCACTATCGTACAATCTGGATGATAGTCGCATAAAGACCATAGACAAAGCAGGTATGAGTTTTAAGTACCTAGAAACCTATGACATCATCAATGTAGCAAACACTATCTTTAACTACATGTGGAATTACACAATCACTAGACTTGAAGAAGTGGCAAGAGCCCCAATAATTCCATACCAAATTAGACAACAAGCCAAATTGCTCTATAATTAGGTACTTTAAAGCGAAAAAGTCACACCTAAAACTTTCACCTGATGGGTGCGACTTTTTCAATT